>CALFRH010000290.1 GCA_937919225.1 uncultured Parvularcula sp. | reverse complement strand
AGTTATCCGTCCAAGTTTTGACGAACGTGCACCGGTTCTGCGGGCCGCGCTGGAGCGCCTTCGGGCAGACATCATCTGCTTGCAAGAGGTGCATGGTCAGGAAACGGAGGGTGAACCGCGCAAGTTGATGACACTCCAAAACTTGCTCGTCGGGACCCGCTACTCCCAGTACAAGATTGCGACGACCAAGCTGAAAGATGGTATCAACGTCTATGACAAACGCAATTTAGTTGTTCTTGTCCGGCCTGATATTGGTATTGTGGCGGAGCGCCAGATCAATGGCGAAATTGTGGGGCATCCAGAATACAGACGTCAGATCGCGGGCGATGAGACACCCAAAACTCTAACTTGGGATCGGCCACTCCAACACGTCACACTCTTGTTGCCGTCTGGCCAAACGCTCCACGTGCTAAACGCACACTTTAAATCTAAGCTGGCCGTGCGCCACGCCCCGGCAATGGTGAACCGTTTCGCTTGGAAAAGTGCCGCCGCATGGGCGGAAGGGTTTTTTGTCTCGTCGATCAAGAGGGTCGGGGCCGCACTAGAAGCCCGCGCTGTCGTCGATAAAATATTTGATGATGATGCCGAGGCTGCCCTTATTCTAGCCGGAGACCTCAATGCTCTCTCAGAAGAGGTCCCCGTAATGGCGTTGCGAGGCAGAGTTGAAGAAACAGGAAACGCCGACCTATCGAACCGGGTCCTCTTGCCTCTTGAAGACAATATTCCCGAAGACAAGCGTTTTACCCTCATTCATCACGGCAAGGGGGAAATGATTGATCACATTCTCGCGTCGCGTCGTATGGTCCAATGCTTCATGCATTCAGAAATACACAATGAAGGGTTGCAGGATGAAAGCATCGCTTTTGCGACCGATCGCAAGTTCCCAGCGCCCGATCATGCTCCGATGGTGGTTCAATTCGATGATGATTTGATGTGATCATTGGCTTGAAATCGGATCTGCGAAGAGAGCGATCCGAACCTTCATCGAAAAGCTTACAGAGCCACCTAGTGGGCCACATTGCGAGATTGTGACCTTTTGAATGAAGGTCAATAAAGTTACGCGTTTTTCTGTTTTTCTGTCCTTATTATCAACTGTGAAAGCGAACGTAATTTTTCAGAAAAGATCCTATTATTTGTGAAGATTGATAAAAGGCTCAAACTGAATTAACCCGCTCGCGGGGACAATCAGGCTGGGGGCTATCCATGGATCAGCGAAAGAAGCGAAATGGTGATTTTCGCGCTCAACTTCGCGAGATGTATCTGAGCGTCTTAAGTGAGCCAATTCCACCGAACTTAATAGCGCTCGTGGAAAGACTAAGAGAAATCGAACGACAAAACACTGAAGAGAAGGGCGGCGATGATGACGCCTCTTAGGCACGCCGATCGAAGCGACGCCCTGCAATGTAGTTCAATTGCTTTAATCAGCGCTTATGGGTCCAACCAATTCTGAATTTCTAACCCTCGTACACGAGCAAATTCTTTGCCATTCGCAGTCACCAAAACAGCCCCTATCGCGATCGCGTGGGCAGCGATAAGTAGGTCATTGGGGCCGATGGCTTGACCCGCACTTTCCAACTCGCTCCGTATCCCGCCATAATGCATGTCTGCGGGCGATAGAAGCGGGTAGATTTCCAGCGCACTCAAAAGGCGCTCAACATTTCTAAGTAGCTTTGCTGAACCTTTTTTTGCAGTTCCGTATCGAAGTTCTGCAGCCGTAATTATGCTGACTCCGATCTCGTTTTGCGGTGCAACTCTCTTCAGAACTTCAGCCGCTGTTCCATCCGGACTCTTTAAAATGGCAGACACGATATCGGTGTCCAGCATGAAAATATTGCTCACAGGTCAATGCTCTTTGCCGGAAGCAAGCCTTCTTTAACGTCAGGAAGCTCATCCTCAGGTCCAAGCGGCTCAAGTTCAGAAAGCGCAGTAATTATCGACTTCTCTTCTATGGGTTCGATAATGAGCTGGTGGCCTTCGCGCCGGATGCGCACAGAGGTGCAATCAAGTTCGAAATCCGCGGGAATTCGGATCGCTTGGCTTTTATTGTTCCTGAAAATTCGTGCTTCACGAACGTCATTTTCACGTGCTGGTTTCGCCAATGCTCGCACTCCTTCTCAAGATTGCATATGCATTTGCATATACAAATTTTTCGCTCTGATTTCAATGGGTCAGCACAAAGAAAATCGAGCGCTCGTTTGAGCTGTGGGCGGAGATGATTATAGGCGATGTTTTCTCTCTCGATAGCTGACTGGATTAGCGTCAACAGGTTTAAATTATGGGCCGAATTTGGGTTTCAGATTGTCATGTAGTTTCGACTCATTTCATGGGTCTGACATGGACGTTTCTGAGCCCTTTCAGTTAGATGCAGATGACGTACGAAACGCGTGTCTAAAAGCATCCGATATCGGCCCATGGTGTGTGATCGTAAGCGGATGTTTCCACTTGTTCGCAAACGAAAAACAAGCTCGACTCGCGCATCAGAAATTTTCCAAAGGCGTCCTGGTTCGTTGATTGTTTAAGACTTGGATTTTATTCAGGACGTTCTTTTCGAGTGGGCCGTAGTCGCACGGTCACCAAGCTCACTTTTTTGATCTTGGCCAATTCTGATAACGATCCCCAACGCGTTTAGTTTTGGAGAAAAAAGAGTTCGTATGAGCGCCGCGCGCACCGAAGATGGAGTAGTATTCCTAATCGAAGCCATCGTACGTATGAAGAGGTAT
>CALFRH010000289.1 GCA_937919225.1 uncultured Parvularcula sp. | reverse complement strand
ACATGGATAGGGTCAGGAATCCGTGGGCGATGGTCCCCCCAAAGGCACTTGTCGCTGCCAATTCGGGGTTCATGTGGATGTACTGTTCATCCTCGGTGCAGGTTCCGAAACTATTGATCCGATCCTGGTCCATTTCCGCCCAAGGGGAAACGCCGACTTCCTGGCCGATAAACTCATCAAGCTTATCGAGGCTGAATGATTGTGACATGTGTCAACACTCTCTTTTCTACGTTGCCGCGAGCTGACGCAGAATTTGAGACGCCGTCAAGCTTTTCGATGTCAAAGTATCGGGGTTTTAACAGTGGGGTTCGCGTTGTCTGGACGGGCCTATGAAGAACAAGAAACAGACAGACCCTGCATTGTCTCGGGCGGCGGCTCGGCGAAGGCATCTTGCCCCGGATGGTCGTCAAAGGGCGCGGTCACGAGCCGGAAAACCTCGTCCAGGGTTTTAAGATCGCCTTCATCCTCAAGCGCGCGAATCGCCGTTTCGGCGACCCAATTACGCAGCACATATTTGGGGTTCACCTGCGCCATGACAGGGGCTCGCTCATTTGGGGCTTCTTCCAAGAGCCGCGCGCGATACGCATCAAGCCATTGACGGATGGCCGGCTGCGCCGGAGCGGCAAAACCCGCCAACCAATGGTCAGAAATTTCTCCATCTGCGATGGAGCCGAGTCCTCGGAAGGTTTGGGTATAGTCCGCCTGCCCCTCCTCCATCGCCGATAGGAGCGAGGCCACCAGTTCATCATCCCCCTGCTGAGAGGTGTTGAACCCCAGCTTCGCCTGCATCTTTTCGAAGTGGACGGATTTAAATCTGGGCGCGAACCGAGATAGTCCCTCGCGCAAGGGCTCTTCCTCAGTGAGGGGGAGTAATGCCGAGGCAAGAGCCTGAAGGTTCCAAAGGGCGATGGCGGGCTGTTTCTCAAACGCATACCGGCCATGGTGGTCTGAGTGATTGCAGATAAAGTTTGGCTTATACTGATCAAGAAATCCAAACGGACCATAGTCGATGGTGAGCCCTAGGATAGACATATTGTCGGTGTTCATCACCCCATGAGCGAAACCCACGGCTTGCCAGTGGGCCATGAGATCTGCGGTTGACTCTACCACCTCGTTGAACAGTGTCGCGACCTCGCCCTCCCCTCTCTCAATATGGGGGAACAGTGTAGAGAGCGTATAGTCCATCAATGCCTTTAAAAGGTCGGTTTGGTTCGTATGGGCAAAATATTCAAAATGCCCAAAGCGCAGATGGCTTGGCGCTATGCGAGACATAACGGCACCGGGCTCAATGGTTTCTCGCTCGACCCGCTCTCGGGTGGCAATCACGGTTCCCGCCCGCGTGGTTGGCACCCCAAGCGCGGCCATATGTTCACTGCACAAATATTCGCGAAGGACGGACCGCATGACGGCGCGACCATCGCCAAAGCGTGAGAAGGGCGTTCGCCCCGCCCCCTGTAACTGAACCTCCCACGGGTTGCCGTCAGGGCCCTCCCCTTGGGCAATCACATAGGCCCGACCATCCCCAAGTTGCGGGACATAATGCCCAAACTGGTGCCCGGCATAGACCGTGGCATACGGAGAAAAGCCTGGCACTTCACGCTGGCCGGAGAATATTGGGACAAAATCGGGGTGTCCCGTCGCCTCTTCTGACAACCCGGCAATGGCTAATGCCGGGGGGCTAGCGTGAATCAGAATCGGGTCTGAGCCCACCTCGTCACCGGCTGGCGCGGCATAGAACGCCTCTGGCAAGGAGCGGAACCGATCTTTCATCGGCCAATGGTCAAGGAACGAGGGAGCGATTTCATCCATATGACAGATGTCATGCCAGTTCGCCGAAATTGCAACATCAAGGATGACAGTGCGACATTCCCCCCCTACACCCCTTTGTTATGACTGAGATTTCAACCCGCACCGCCGCTGATGAGGCTGCCATTGAGCGCCTTGATGCATTGAACAATGATATGTTGGCCACCACCGTTGAGTGGGCCAAGGTGAACACCGGCAGTTGGAACATTGACGGGTTAAAGAGCTTTGTGCCCACCCTCGCCGACGCCTTTTCGGCTTTAGATGCTGACGTCGCTCTTGAGGATGCGAAGCCGTTTGAAACGGTGAACGATAAGGGTGATGTCGATATCATCGAAACCTCAGCCATCGTTCGGGTCCGCGCCCGCCCCGACGCACCGGTGCAGGTGGTGATGAGTGGGCATTATGACACAGTCTTCCCACCAGGCACGTTCACGGAGGTCAAACAGCTTGATACCAACCTGTGGAATGGCCCTGGCCTTGCAGATATGAAGGGCGGTCTTGTGGTCATGCTGGAGGCCCTCAAGGCGTTTGAAGCCGGACCGCATAAAGATCAGCTGGGCTATCAGATTGTCATCACCCCGGACGAAGAAATCGGCAATTTCGGAAGCGCTCATGCCCTTACCGAGGCTGCCAAATCCGGCGCCCATATTGGCATGACCTATGAGCCGGCTCAGGAAACGGGCGCCCTCTCCGGCGCGCGGAAGGGCTCTGCGGTCTTCGATATTGTCCTACACGGACGATCCGCCCATGCCGGCCGCGCGAAAGAAGAGGGCCGCAGTGCGCTGGAGGCTGCTGCCGAACTCACCCTTGGACTTGAAGGCCTTAACGGCCAACGGGAGGGGGTAACTGTCAACGTTGGCGCTATTGATGGGGGCGGCGCGGTGAACATCGTGCCGGACCTCGCCATTGTACGGTTTGGCGCGCGGGCATCGGACAATCAGGCTGCTGCATGGTGTACGGATAGTGTGAAAGCCCTTTACCAGCGGGCGATCAGCCGGGATGGGATCACCGGGCACCTCCATGGGGGGTTCTACCGCCCTCCTAAGCCGCGCA
Organism: uncultured Parvularcula sp.; assembly: GCA_937919225.1. GTDB lineage: Bacteria > Pseudomonadota > Alphaproteobacteria > Caulobacterales > Parvularculaceae > Parvularcula. The sequence goes on along the minus strand of CALFRH010000289.1, from coordinate 11,033 downwards.
ACGATGCGCAAGAGGCCTTGTTCTCCGCCGTCCACGGAACTGGCCAGGCCCTTGGCCTCTCTATCGAGTTTGCCGATACGGGCGGTGTGTGTGAGGGCAACAATATCTTTGCCGCCGGCGTGCCCAATGTGGACACGCTGGGTGTTCGGGGGGGGCGCATTCACTCCGCAGAGGAATATGTGGAATCCGACAGTTTCGGCGAACGGGCTGCACTCTCCACTCTCATTCTCAACCGTCTTTGCGACGGGCGGATTGATGGAGCAGCCATTAAGAAGTTGATGCCAGCCAGCTGAGCTAACCGCGCCAATAAATGACTCGGTATTAATGCGTCTTTTCGGTCGCCTGACAAAAAGCTGATACAAATCGCCTTCACGAGCAATCAGGCTATCTTAGACCTTAGACGCCGAGGAGGATGGGCTCAGTGAAGCGAGTGTTAGGTGCTGTATCGTCTGCGGGCTTGCTGCTTCTGGGGGTATCGACCTTTGCCCTCGCTCTTGGTGGCGCGCCGTTCGTTGGTCCTTCGTGGATCTATGACATTGATGAGCTGGCTGCCGATACTGAGGATTTGGCGACCGACGAGGTGGATGCCATCACCGTGACAGCCGCGCGCCAGCGAGGGCTTGTTATTGGTGATATTGAACCCGAGCTTGTGCTTGATGCCTCTGACATCGAAGCTTACGGCGTTGGATCTCTTGCTGAGTTGCTTGCGGAACTCACCGCTGAAACCGGGAGTGGTCGAGGACGAGGGGGGGAGCGACCGGTCGTGCTCCTCAACGGTCGCCGGGTCTCCGGGTTTCGAGAAATTGGTCAGTATCCGCCGGAGGCTCTTGAGCGGGTAGAGGTGCTCCCCGAAGAGGTCGCGCTCAAATATGGCTTTCGCGCTGATCAGCGTGTGATCAACTTTGTGCTGAAGCCCAATATCACGGTGATGGCGGTCGAGATAGAGGCTGAGATGCCAACCCAAGGAGGACGAACATTGTCCGAGGGCTCCGTACGCCGCCTTTGGGTGAACGATGACCAGCGCTGGAGCCTTGATGCGTCTTACATTCATACCTCCCCCATCTTAGAGAGCGAGCGGGACATCGCTTTTGACCCGCCGGGTGACCCCTTCTCTCTCACCGGTAATATTGGTCCCGGCAATGGGGTCGAAGATGGCCTTATGTTTGCTGAGGCAACCAGCAACCCGTCGGAACCAATCACGGTGGTTGCTGTTCCTCTATCGGCTGCCACGTCGCTTCCCACGTCAGCGGACTTCCTCCCCGGTGTGAACAATGCATCGACCACCGATGATCGACCCTTTCGCACCCTCGTGGCTGAAAGCGAAGAACTCGCCGCCGGGTTCAGCTACAGCCAGAAAGTCTTTGGCGAGACTATCGGCACCCTCAGCGGTCGGCTGGAACAAGCCAATCAGGAGCGGCGCCTCAGCCTGGCAGAAGCCACCTTTGATTTACCCTCTACTAGCCCCTTTTCCCCCTTCTCCAATGACGGTATCCTTTACCGGTATGAGGACAGTTTTAGCCCCCTCCGGCAGGAGACGGAGACCCTTACGAGCAATGTGGGGCTTGCTCTCAACAGTAAGCCGGGGGAATGGACCTGGAGCGTGACGGCCGCTTATGATTCGGTTGACCAGGACCGAACCACCGATATCGATCTTGATATCGTGCCTGCACAGGCCCTTATCGACGCTGGTGACATCGGGTTTAATCCCTATGGAGATTTATCATCTCTCGTCACCCTAAACCAGCAGGAGACGACCTCTCTTACCCAAACCGCACAAGTGGAAGGGGTCGTTAACGGCGTCTTGGCGCGGATACCGGTGGGCGAGATCACCAGCACCCTAAAGGCAGGTGTGCAAACCCGGGATCAAGAAAGCACAGTTCGTCTGGGCAGTGAGTTTACCGAAACTGACCTTTCCCGCGATCAATCTAACCTTCAGCTGAATGTCGATATCCCGCTGACCACCCGTGATGATGACCATTGGACCTGGCTCGGCGGGGTGACCGCGAATGGTAACATTGCGGTGGACGATTTATCTGATGTGGGCACCCTCACCACCTATGGGTATGGGCTTAATTGGCGCCTTAACGATATGGTGCGGTTTCTTATATCGTTTACGGATGAAGAAGGCGCGCCAAGCCTCAATGAATTGGGCGACCCTTTGCTCGACACCCCCAATGTCGATGTCTTTGATTTCACCACTGGGCAAAATGCAGAGGTGACGTTGCGTACCGGGGGCAATCCGGACCTCGAGGTCGATACCCGGCAAGTGCTGAAGCTGGGGATGACCCTCAAGCCCTTAGATGAGACGGACGTCACCCTCAATCTCAATTATACGGACTCTCAGATTGAGAATGAGGCGCGCGCCTTTCCTGCGATTACCGCCGACATTATTAATGCGTTTCCTGACCGGTTTGTACGGGAGGGTGGGACGTTGACCTTTGTCGACCGTCGGCCAATCAATGTCGCAGAGACTAACCGTCGGCAGCTGCGTACAGGCCTGTCCTATCGTAAACGGCTAGGGCCTGCCCGGGGTGGACCTGGCAGTGGGGGCGGACGACCACCCGCCGCCTCTCCACCAAGTCAACCGACCGCTTCTTCCTCCACGGCGGCGAGTGGCCGGCCGCAAATGACGCCCGAGATGCGTGAACGGCTCATGCAACTTACGCCAGCGCAACGGGAACAGCTTCGCGCCCTGCCGCGGGAAGAGCGACGCGCCTTCCTTGAAAAGCAAGGAATTATTCCGCCCTCCTCCTCCCCTGAAGGGTCGCCAACAGCAGCACCACCGCAAGCACAAGGTCGCCCACAAATGCCCCGCCGTGGTGGCAGACCCGGCAGTTTGCGGGCATCCATCAACCATGTGTGGTGGCTGGAGGAGAATATTCTCATCGCTGACGGCATTCCTGAGCTTGACCTGTTAAACGGGTCCGCCCTTGGGAATGAGGGCGGTCAGCCGGAGCACACGGTAGAAGCGTCGGGTTTTTATTGGAATAAGGGCCTTGGCGCGCGCGCCCGGCTCAACTGGCAGGCGGGGACGGATGTTTTCGGAGAGGGGACGAATGGGTCAAGCGATCTTAGCTTCTCGTCTCTCACCACGTTAGATTTTCGGGTCACCTATGACCTTCAATATAGTGATCGGCTAATGGCAAAAGCGCCTTGGTTGAAGGGGACAAGACTGGCTTTTGACGTCGAGAACCTATTTGATGAGAAGCTCGACTTCCGCGATGCGAATGGCGATGTACCGTTTACGTATCAGCCAGACCTTCTTGATCCCGTGGGCCGGGTGATTGAGTTTGAAATTCGCAAACGGTTTTAGGTATCCGGCGCGCGGGATGACCACCGTTTAGCTTACTCGCAGTTCACCATCCAATTGATGCCAAAACGGTCCGTCAACATCCCAAAGCCCTTGGCCCAGAAGCTTGGCTCAAACGGCATGGTGACCGTGCCGCCTTCCGCCAAGGCATCAAACAGGCGCTTGCCTTCTTCGGTGTCTTTTGGCCCTAAATTGATGTGATAGCCTTCGGGTTTCTTGAACATCTGTGGCGGGGTGTCGGACGCCATGATCTTATACTCCCCTAGGGTAAGCTCCGTATGCATGACTTTGTCGAGCCAGGCGGGGTCGGACACATGCTCTTCGGCCGGTGAGCCCTTGAACCGCATCATGGTGCCAAGCTCGCCGCCTAACACCTTATGGTAGAAGGTCATGGCCTCCTCACAATTGCCGGGGAAGTTTAGATATACAAAGACTTTCATGGGCACTCTCCTCTAATCACGGGCTGGTATACGCCGAAGACCATCCGAAAGCACGGCCAAGCGGCAGTCGCTAAACCATTGCTTTCTTTTTGCACTGCACAAGGCTATGGGCGCCTTGATAACCGAGATTTTTATGACCCAGAACAGTCAAACCAGTTTGCGAAACATCGCCATCATCGCGCATGTCGACCATGGCAAAACCACCCTTGTGGACGCTCTGCTGCGGCAGTCAGGCGCCGTGCGTGACAATGCCGAAATGGCAGAGCGCGCCATGGACTCCAACGATATTGAGCGGGAGCGAGGGATTACGATCCTTGCCAAAGCCACCAGCGTTGAGTGGACGAGCCCCACCCATGGTGACGCGCGGATTAACATTGTCGATACGCCGGGCCATGCCGATTTTGGCGGCGAGGTGGAGCGCATCCTATCGATGGTGGATGGCTGCGTCCTGTTGGTGGACGCCGATGAGGGGCCGATGCCTCAAACCAAATTCGTGCTGTCCAAAGCGTTGAGTTTGGGCCTGAAACCCATTGTTGTTCTTAACAAGGTCGACCGCCCCACCGCAGAACCGGATCGGGTGCTTGATGATGCGTTTGACCTCTTCTCCGCCCTCGGCGCGGATGAGGATCAGCTCGACTTCCCCGCTCTTTACGCGTCGGGTAAAGAGGGGTGGGCGGACTTATCGTTGGAGGGAGATCGGAAGGACTTATCAGCCCTGTTCGAAACAATCCTCACCCGCGTCCCTGCCCCTGATTTGGCGGAGGACGCAGCGGAGCAACCCTTCCGCATGCTGGCCACCACGCTTGAGGCGGATCCGTTTCTCGGGCGCCTTCTTACCGGCCGGATCGTCTCAGGCCGTCCCCAGGTCGGGCAGACGTTGAAGGCACTCACGGTCGATGGCACTCTTGTGGAACAGGCCCGCGTGTCCAAGGTGCTCGCCTTCCGTGGGCTCAAACGCCAGCCGGTGGAAACAGCAGAGCCTGGCGACATTATTGCCATCGCCGGGATGACAAAGGCGTCAGTGTCTAACACCCTTTGCGACCCTTCTTTCAGCGAGCCCCTGCTCGCGCGGCCGATTGATCCGCCGACACTGTCCATTACACTGAGTGCGAATGATTCCCCTCTTGCCGGTCGTGAAGGGGACAAGGTCCAATCTCGGGTCATCCGTGAACGGTTGTTACGCCAAGCCGAAGGGGATGTGGCGATCCGGGTTACCGAAACCGCGGAGAAGGATGCATTTGAGGTGGCCGGTCGCGGGGAACTCCAACTGGGCGTTCTTATCGAGAATATGCGTCGGGAGGGCTTTGAGCTGTCGGTCTCCCGCCCGCGGGTGCTCCTGCGTGAAGAGGATGGGCAAACCCTCGAGCCAATGGAGGAGATCGTCATCGATGTGGACGAGGAGTTCTCGGGCGCGGTCATCGACAAACTGACCCAACGCAAATGCGAGCTCCAAGAAATGAAGCCCGCCGGTGGTGGAAAGACTCGCCTCGTGCTGCACGGGCCGGCTCGGGCGCTGATCGGGTATCATGGGGAATTCTTGACCGACACCCGCGGGACCGGCGTCATGAACCGTCTGTACCTCAACCATGGCCCCCATAAGGGCAAACTTGAAAGTCGGCGGACCGGCACCCTCATCGCCAACGGCTCGGGGAACGCTGTCGCTTTCGCGCTGTGGAACCTTGAAGAGCGCGGTGTGATGTTCATCGATCCGGGCACAGCTGTCTATCAGGGAATGATTATTGGCGAGAATGCCAAGCCCAATGACCTTGAGGTGAACCCGCTAAAGGGCAAGCAGCTCACTAACATTCGGGCGGCCGGTAAGGATGACGCGGTGCGCCTCACCCCGCCGCGAAAACTGTCCCTGGAGCAAGCGATCTCCTACATCATGGATGATGAGCTGGTAGAGGTAACCCCTCAATCCATCCGTTTACGGAAACGGTATCTTGATCCCCATGAGCGCAAGCGCCACGCGAAAAGCGCAGCGGCATAGGCAGGCCCGACGCCCCAGATAGCGACGGCGTTTATGAAAGACGGTCTCCGAGGTGATCGAAGACCAGACGGATACGGCGGCTGGTCTTCAGCTCACTGTGGGTGACCAGCCATGTCGGCCGGGTGAAATCATCAAGGTCGCTCTCGATACAAATCAGGTCGGGATATTTGGCAATCGTCTCTTCGGGGAAGATGGCAATGCCCAGCCCGTCCCGAACCATCTGAAGAGCGACCATCTGGGATGACGATGTGAACCGAAAGTTCGCCCTCGTCAGGTTTAAGCCGGTTGGCAGCAAATAGCCCAGCATCCTATCGGCTTCGACGAAGCTGACAATTTGGTGGTCGGAGAGGTTATCCTTCGTCGGATGACCGTGAGCGTCGAGATAGGAGGCGCTCGCGCAAAACCGCATCTTCACATCCCGAACGCGTTTGAGGAACAAATTTGGTTGTTCCGGACGGACATGGCGAATAGCGATGTCCGCTTCGCGTCGCGTTAAGTCCCTGACGCTATTGTCCGCAACGACATCTAATTCGAGCAACGGCGCCTTCTGGCTAATCTCTTTGAGGATGGGCGGCAGGACCAGCGCCGACGTCAACTCCGACGCGGTGATCCTAACCTGCCCCTCAACCAGCTGCGATTGGCCCCTGGCTGAAAGGGAAACCATGTCTGCACCGCGGGCCATTGCCCGAACGTGATCGAGTAAATCTACACCGAATTGCGTGAGGGTGACCGACCGCCCGTTCCGCTCGAACAGGGTGACGTTCAGCGTCTCCTCCAGGGCGCTGATCTGTCGACTGACAGTAGGTTGCGTTTGCCCCAGCCTCCGCGCCGCGCCGGACAAGGAGCCCTCCTCCGCGACAGCCAGAAAAGTCTTTGCATGATCCCAATCGAAATTCATCGCTTAGAAGTATACTATTTTTGCATACTCAGAAAACGATTTATCGTAATTTACCGTTGATATTCGTATGGATTACATCGCCTCCGAAATGAAGGGACGCGTCTTGAGCGCGGCCCAAATCTTGTCGGAGAGTTGGTGCATGAAACTCGTTATATTAGGCGCGAATGGTCGAACCGGGACCCATGTTGTGCAGGAAGCGCTCGCGGGAGGCGACATGGTCACCGCCATTGTCCGGTCCGAGGCGAAGCGACCTTTAGTACATCATCCTCAGCTAAAGGTGGCTGTCGGCGATCCATGCAATCCGACTTTTTTGGCGGAGGTCTTCGGTGGTCAGGATGCGGTCATTTCGACCCTTGGCGGTAGAAGCCCGACCAAGAAGGCAACGTCTATCTATTGGTGGTCCGCGAATGCCATTGTCGAAGCGGCCGGCGTCGTCGGCCTGGGAAGGGTTGCTGTTACATCCAGCGCCCTTCTTTTCCCGTCAACGCGTTTTGTTGACAAGCTGTTGGTCAATCTGGTGTCCAACGTTGTTCAGAGTGCGGCGCGCATGGAAGAAACGCTTCTGCGTGCCAATCTGGACGTGATTGTCGGACGGTGCGGTTTTCTGACGGACCAGGATGAAAAGCGATACCGTGCCGAGCTTGGGGCGCTACCCGAGAATGGCTCGTCGGTGTCCCGTCTCAGTGTCGCATCGTTTCTCCTCGACAAAATCCGCGCGCCCTCATCCGGTAAGCAGATCTATGGGGTCGCTAGGGTCTGTTGAGATACACGGATTTTCCGTTCCCCACGGCTTGTCCGTGGGGTCCACGGGACAACGAGATGGTTTCGCCGCTCAATAGATGCCACGGACAAGCCGTGGCAAACGCTTGAATTTAGTTAAATCTCAACAAACCCCAGAGCATCACGCTGAAAAGTGTATGCGGTTTTCGGCGATAAGCGATGCGAATACAAAAAAACTATAGCGAAGGCGTGAGTACAAACGAACGTCCTTCGCTATAGTCCGGCGTAGCGGTCATCACGGGTGGGTGCGACAGGCTTTGCAAGACGGTTGGCGCGACGCTTTAATAGGAGGGATCACCCTCCCCTGAAAGGGATTCTATGAATAGCGCCCTCTCCGCCGATGACATCATTGCGTTGCTCGACCTGTCCCCCCACCCCGAGGGCGGCTTCTTTCGCGAAACCTTCCGGGATAAGAGGAGTGACGGTAACCGTGCGGCATCGACAGCGATCTACTTTCTATTGCCCAAGGGGGTGCGGTCGCACTGGCATCGCGTGGATGCGGCGGAGGTTTGGCACTTTTATGCGGGCGCGCCGCTCACGCTTTTTTTGTCTGAATACGGTCAAACCGAGACCCAACTCTCGATAGGTCCGGACTTGACGGTTGGCCAGCGGCCACAAGGCATTGTGCCGTCCGGTGCCTGGCAGGCGGCAGAGAGCCAAGGCGACTGGACCTTGGTGGGGTGTACCGTCGCGCCGGGTTTTGAGTTTGCGCATTTCGAAATGGCCCCAGAGGGGTGGACACCGGTAAAGACGTCGGCACCTACGCGCGGTCAGTGAAAGACGTACCGCCTCGACCAGCATTCCGAATCAATATTAACCTTTGGTTAACCATGAAAATGGAAGATTTGCACAATAATTTGAGCGTCGGGGCGCCATATAACAATGATCAATTCGCAAAAGAAAACAAAAGACCTTTTTGAACGGCTAGGCGCGACGGAGCACCGCCGCAAGCTGGCCGCTGATCGAATTTTCCGTGAACTGCGTAAAGGCAATGAAGGTGAAGAACGGGAGCAGATTCGCAATCCGCTGCCCAATCTATCGCCAACCTTGCGATAGCTGCCTACCCCGTTACGTATCTTCTTTCTTATTGCGCGCCACTAAAAATACGGACGCGCTTTTTGTTGGGCGCCAAACATAGTCAATGTCAAAGCCGCCCGCCTCAAGGCTGGTTAAAAGATCCTTTTCCTTGAATACGGACACTTTTGGGATGAGCCCCAAAGCGTGCCCAATAGGCCCCACAAGCTTAAACCAGCCCATCGCGTCACCAAGGCATGCCGTACTCGATACGAATAAGCCATTGGGCTTAAGGAGAGATCGTACGCGCTCTATCACAGCGTTTCGGTCATGCACGAGATGCAGAATGCTCATCCCCATGACGACATCATAGCTGTTCTCCGTGATCGGCATTGTTTCAATGTTGGCCACCTCGAACGTGACGTGCCCCATTCTCTTTTCAGTGGCCTGCTGCCGTGCGATTTCAATCATCCGTGGTGAGATGTCTGTCGCGAGAATCTCGCTCACATGGGGCGCATGCCGCAGGGCTGTGCCGCCAGTGCCGCAGCCAAATTCGAAGACCGTCATATCGGGCCGCAAATATTGCTGGGTCACCCGAAGCTTTTCCTCATAGGCGTCTTCATCGGCGATGGGTTGTGCGAAATATTTGTCCGCAATCTTGTCCCAAAAAATAGTCTCAGTGGCTGTCATGATTTATGCTCCATGGAATGTCAGTGCCCGCAGTGGCTTAGGTGCCGGCAGGCGGGGGAAAGGCTTTGTCGCAAGGCAAGCAACACTGAGCGCGGCAAAACGCGAGCCCTCGGTCGGATGGGCAATCCTTACATTGATAAGCCCGGCATGCCTTAATGTCTGGCGCAGTGAGGTTGCGGAATAGGCCCTTACGCGCCACCGAAGCCGAATGGGGACGGTCCACATTGAGCGCTTGGTCGCAACCAGCACAAGGTGACCCCCTGGTTTCAGGACGCGATAAAGCTCACGCAAGGCCCGCTCTGGCGACGGGAGGTGCTCAAGGACGTGTCCGCACAGAATGAGGTCGAACTCATTATCACCGAATGGCAAATCGCGCACATCGCCTAAGCGAAGGTCAGCTGACACACCCCTCGCACCCAAGTGACGACCCGCGGCGTCCAGCATTTGGGGCGAAATATCGATCCCCGTCAGCTGAGGGGGCGTATCGCGATGCGCACAAAACGCGCTCGAAAATGCCCCATCGCCAACGCCGCAGTCGAGCACCTTTGGCCTCGTCGACAAGCTGAGCTCCGGGTGACGGTCGTTCAGCGCCGCCACAACACCGCGATATCCCTCGACGGTGCCGAGCCGCCGAATGGCTTTTGACCATCCATCCGCTTTGTCATCATAGCTGCGTTTGAGATCCTGAACCGACGGGGCGCGGCTTTCGAGCGAGATTTTCCATGACCCGACCCACTGATCCACAATCGGCACCAGACTGTCATGGGCGTGTTGCACCGAAATATCGTTCCTTTTGTTGATCGTTGCGACCATAATTGCCGTCCTATTGCCTTGATGATGTTGTTGACGGCAGAGCTAGCGGCGCGGTCCCTGAAGGAGAATTGGCGATTTGCGTCTTGGAGGTATACGAAAATCGATGAACTGGGACGCTGTCAAATTTGACTGGAACCAGGTGCGGGCCTTCCTCGCCGCGGCGGAGGAAGGGTCCTTTTCCGCGGCCGCCCGCGCGTTGAAGCAGACGCAGCCAACCCTCAGTAGACAGATTGTCGCCCTCGAGGAAACCCTTGGGGTGACCTTATTTGAGAGGGGGAGCCGCACCCTTCTTCTCACTGATGCGGGCCGCACGCTCCTCACCCATGTGCGGGATATGGCGGACGCGGCTGGCCGGATTGCCCTTGGCGCCGAAAGTCACTCTCAACAGGTGGGCGGGGTGGTGACCATCACGGCGACAGTCATGTTCGCGACCTTTCGGCTTCCGGCCATCGTCGCTAAGGTTCGGCAGGTTGCCCCCAACATTGTGATCAACCTTGTGCCGTCAAATAACATCCAGGACCTCACCCAGCGGGAGGCCGACATTTCCATCCGACATGCCCGGCCCGAGCAAAAAGACTTAGTCGGAAAATTAGTCGGTGAAACAAGCGCGCACCTTTTTGCATCAAAAGCATTCCTCGACACCCATGGGCGACCAACGTCACACGAAGAAGCCGCCGCGTTGCCATTTGTCGGATTTGAGGCCCCAGAGAGGGTGGTACCAGCGCTGAAGGCGGTTGGTCTTGATGTCCGTGAAGAGAGTTTTGTTGCCTTTACGAATGATGGGAACGTCATGTTGGCCCTGGTGCGGGAAGGACTTGGGGCAACCTTTTTGCCCCGGGAGATCGAGGAACTTTGCCCTGACCTAGAAGAAGTGCTCCCTACCCTGCCGTCGGCGCCAGGTCCGATATGGCTGACCTCACACCGCGAGTTACACACTAGCCGTCGTATACGTATTGTATTCGATATTTTGGCCGAAGAACTGTCGAACTTAAACCTGTCTGGCAGCCCAAATCGTCGGCCATCCTGATGCTTAAAGCATCTCCCCTCGTCCAATTGAGGAGGAGACGCTTAAGGTCAGTGGAATATACTCAGCATTAT
>CALFRH010000288.1 GCA_937919225.1 uncultured Parvularcula sp. | reverse complement strand
GGTTCTGTCGCGTTGCCAGACTCGGTCCCCCAGATTGACATGCGGGGCCGCTACTTAGCGCCTGGTTTTTGGGATATGCATGTCCACTTGGCCTATATCGGTTCTGAGCATGTGACGGCTCCCGTGATGGTGGCCAATGGCGTTCTCTATGCTCGTGACTTGAGCAGTGACTGCGTGAAAAGCGAATGTGCAGCGAAGCGGAACATTAAAGAGATGCGGGCCCTTCAGGCTAGTATTGATGGGGATGAAATATTGGCGCCGCACCTTGTGGGGTTGGCGAGCTTTGCGGTGGATGGGCCTCGGGTTGCGGGGGAGCGAGGCCGGCCTCAGGAGCCATCCTATTTGGGCCCTGCGACAGCACCGGAAGGTATGAAGTTGGCTGCTTATTTCGATGAGCGTGATGTCGATTTTATTAAAGTCTACAATACTCTTCCGCGTAATGCCTTTTTTGGCTTGATGGCGGAGGCCCGCCGACGGAATCTTGAGGTGGTTGGCCATCTGCCAAAGTCGGTGAGCTTATCCGGCGCGCTCGAAGCGGGACTGCGTTCTGTTGAACATGCGCGGGAGCTTCCCTTAGCGTGTAGCACTATCGCCGAGGGATATCGGGAGGAATATTCCCAGTGGTCACCCCTATCCGCTGAAGAATATGTAGCGAAAAAGGAGGCGTCGCCCAATGGGGATGATGCCATCAATCTTCCCAAACGGTATCGGGAGATTATTAACACTCAAGATGCTGATTTATGCGATAACATAATCACCAGCTGGGCAGCGATGGAGTCTTACTACGTGCCCACGCACTTAACGCGAGAGGCTGAGTTCCTTATTGCGGACCGGCCTTATGAAACTGACCCACGCCGAGCTTACGTTAATGACCTTGTACTGAATATATCATGGGAGCCATCGGCGAAGTCCTATGAGACCTTTTTCGCCGAGAACGAGGATGGTCGCGCATCCTATGTCGATTTTCACGAACTAGGTCTCGACCTAACGGGGCGGGCCCATGCGGCAGGCGTTAAAATTCTAGTCGGTACTGATGTTGGAGACATCCTGATTTATCCGGGTTTCAGCTTCCATGATGAGATGGATCGGCTGTCCCAGGCGGGCTTATCCAACGCAGATATTTTGCGAGCTGCAACCCTGACGGCGGCTGAGTTTGAGGGGTTGTCCGCCACCCACGGGTCGATAGCGACCGGTAAGCAGGCAAGCTTCGTCTTCCTGGCGGATAATCCGTTAGCAGATATTGCCCATACGCAATCTATCGTCGGTGTGTTCCACCAGGGTCACTATTATGACAGAGACGCGCTAGATGAGGTTTTGGCGACTGCCAGCAGTAAAACCAGCGGCCTCTCATTCTATGCAACGATGGGGTGGGACCTAGCGACACGGGCGCTACCGCGGCAGTTGTGGGGTGATGGCGGAGCCGATGGTATCGGTCATCATCACGTCCACTGACATTATCACCGCTGGCTTTTCCTCTTGAATCCCATTGATGCCGCGAAGACTTTTGTTGGCATCTGAACCCGCTGTCTCTCATCCAAATGGGCCGTTAGATAAGCGCGAAATATGTTGAGATATATAAATGATCGATAGCGATTCGCTATTTGTCAAAGCGAGATCAGGGTCGGTAGAAATAAGAGTTTGGCCCAGGTTTCGCCCGGGTTCTCACCGGATTTTGGAGTGCATCTATGCTTCGTTCGAATAAAATTATCCTCACTTGTGCAGTGACGGGGAACGCCCCCTTTAACCCAAATCACCCCGCGTTTCCGGTGACCCCGAAAGAGATCGCGGCGTCCTGCGTTGAGGCTGCCGACGCCGGCGCGGCCGTTGTCCATATTCATGTGCGCGATCCTGAAACCACCGAAGGCAGCCGCGACCCAAACCTCTTTAAAGAGGTTGTGGACCGTTACCGCGACAGTGGCCGGGAAGCGCTGGTCAATCTGACCGGCGGCCTTGGCGGTTTTTTTAAGCCGGACCCGGAGAATGAGGGTCAGGCCTTACCGGAAAGTGATGTGGCCTCTCTTGATGAGCGCATGGAGCATCTTGAGCTATGCCGGCCCGATATTGCCTCGCTCGACATTAATACGAGTAACCAGCAAGAGGGCCCAGAAGAGTTCGTGTACCTTAATACGACACGTACCCTTCGCGGTATGGCGAAACGCTACCTAGAGGCGGGGATTAAGCCTGAGCTAGAGGTGTTTAGTGCCGGCGATATCCTCTTTGGGAAACAGCTGATGGCAGAGGATCTGATCGCGGGCCCAGCGATGTTCCAGTTTGTGCTAGGCGTGAAGTGGCAAGATCCTGCAACCACGCTAGGCATGGTTTATCTGCGTGATATGCTTCCCCAGGGGGCTGTGTGGGGTGCCCTCGGTATCGGTCGAGAAGAGATGCCTGTGGTCGCGCAAACGGCTCTCCTCGGTGGGAACATCCGTGTGGGTCTTGAAGACAACCTCTATGCCCGGAAGGGTGTATTTGCCACGAATGGTGAGCTCGTCACCCAAGCTCGCTCTATCGTGGAGAATATGGGGTATGAGATCGCAACCCCCGCGGAAACTCGCGAAATCCTCAGCATCGGCTAACTTTGAAAAAGCCGGAGTGGCTCCTGCGATAGCTTAATTTTGCAGGAGCCAGTCCCCAATGTCTCGCAGGATCTTGGGCGATCCCGAGATACTGTGATACATGGGTTTATAGAGGCGCAGCTCTGAAGTGGGAATTTTTGACGCAGCGTACACAGAGCTTTGATAGGGAACGATATTGTCATCATATCCGTGAAGCAGCAGTGTTCTCGGCTTTATCTCATGAACACGTTCCCACAAATCGCCGGTTACAAATTCTCGCTTTCCCTTATCCGCACTCGGAATGGGGGTACTATCGTCGGGTAGGGCCTCGACAAGAGGGGATATGTCATCCGGTAAGCCATTGAGCGCTTGAAGGGGCGGAAAGTCCGTCTCCATCGGATGAGCTTTTAGCATATTGACGATGTACTTGATGGTCTCGGGATGGGCGCTGCCGTCAGGGTCCCCATAATATGTATCGAGAATAACCAGCGCCGCACTCTCTGGATCGGTTTTTTGGGCGAGGATGGAGCGGCCATAGCGGACGCGGGTTCGCATTATATGGGCAAAGGGCTTGCTCATCACGTTGGGATAGCCGCAATCAAAACTACCAAGCACGAGCCGTTTCACCCGATCCGGCGCAAGAAGGGTTAGCTCAGCTGAAATCGATGCCCCCATCGACCCGCCATAAATATAGGCTGTCTCCCACCCCAACGCATCCATCACCGCCAGGTGGTCTTTTGCAAAATCGGTGAGGTCCATCGCCGACCCATCTTTGGGGCGCTCGGACTGACCAACGCCGCGTAAGTCTGCGACGGCACAGGTGAAGCGGTCTTTGAAATGCTTCCCGTACATTTCAGCCATCCATTCGCAAGGGGGGCCAAATCCGTTCACGATCAGAAGGGGCGGTCCCTCACCGAATGTATCGTAGAAAAGGGATAGCCCGTCATGGGAAGGGGTGAATGGCATGCGAAGACCTCTTTCCAGCTTGTCCTTTGGGGGTATAAATGTACAATGTACACATAAAAGGGGGCTTCATGTCAATTGGCTCCCGCTGCAATGACCAACCATGATCGATAGCAAAAAGGGTAGCGCCATGATGTTAAAGCAGTTCGGCAGGCGGATTGTCGCCTCAACAGTGGGGGCGGCGCTTGCGTCCGTCATGGCGTTGGGGGCGATGGCGACCGAGCTTGACCTTGAAACCATCACTATTCCTTTGGACGGTGGTGACACTTTGACCGCTGAGGAAGGGTTTTTATCCGTCCCCGAACAACGGGCGAAAGCAGATAGTCGCTCCATTCAGATCGGGTTCAGACGAATTGCTAAGGTCGAGGGTGCCGGCGGCGCGCCAGTTTTTCTTTTGGCCGGCGGGCCCGGGGGGTCGTTCAATGAGCGTCTGGGCGAGGGGGGGTATCGTCAAGATCGTACGATGCGGCTGATCAATATGTATCGCCAAGTGGGTGACGTGGTTTTAGTCGACTTGCGTGGGGTCAATCTATCAACGCCTAACACACTTTGCGATGGTCCTCGGAACAAATGGCGCCGCGCTATGAACGAAGAGGCCATGTACGCTATTTTCAAAGCTTCCGGCGCGGATTGTCGTGCAAAACTGATAGAGGAGGGTTTTGACATATCCGGCTACACGGTTCTGGCTGCGGCTCAGGACGTGATCGATGTCGCCGATGCCTTAGGGTACGGACAGATCAATGTCACAGGCACCAGTTTTGGAAGTCATTGGGGGGTCACTCTTGCTAAGTATCACGGTGAGCGGATCGACAACCTTCTGCTGACCGGGCTAGAGGGCCTTGATCACACGATTGATGACCCTGAACAGGTGGGCAAAGCGGTACGCCTCATTTCGGCAACGGCGAAAGAGGCTTGGGGCGGCGCCCATGGTGTCGAGGGGCCGGCGGAGGCCATGGAGGCATTGGCCCAGCGCGCTGCAGAAGATCCCAAATCGGCCTTCGGACTTAGGCCTTATGAAATATACGAAGCAGCAACGAACTCAGACGGCTATGGTCTGTCCGGTCGCGGGGGGTGGCCTGGCTGGCCCGCTAAAGTCGACGATTTCATGAATGGCAAAGTCAGATACTTTAAGATGGTGCGTTGGTGGATGTCTCGCTTCGTCGGTAAGGGATGGGATGCTGCCGCTGTGGGGATGCTCGATTGTGCGTCTTGGATTACCCCTGAGCGGGAAGCGAAGTTGGCGGCTTTGCCGCAGCAGCTGGCGCCGGATAACCTCAAATATTATTCAGCCCTTTGTGAGGGATGGGATGTACCTCAACTTTCGGACGATTTCCGGGCTGATTTCACATCGCCTATCCGTACCCTGTTCATCCATGGCGATATGGATATCAGCACACCGCTCAGCAATGCAGAGGAGACCATTAAGCTGTTCCCGAATGGGCAATTGACGGTGGTCTCCAACGGTTCCCACGGGGTGTTGATTGAAATCCTATCAAATGATGAGGCGATGGAAGGGGTGATTGTCGACTGGTTCAAGGGCGGCGATTTTCTCCCAGCCCAGATCGCGCTGCCGCCGGTTACGTTTGAGTCGCTGGACTAAACAATGACAGCATCGGACGTTTCGGTTGAAGCACGCGGATGCTGTAGCCGTAATGCACTCTAAGCCATTTAAAAAAGATGCCGCGGGGGGAGCCGCGGCATCTTCCATTTGGTCAGAGTGTTATACTCGGATATTGGATCAGAATTGCTTCGTAAACCGAACGCCATAGCGCCGTGGGGGTGACACGGTATACTGACCGGAAAGGCCAAATCCAACCGATGCCTTCCCAGTGGCGTAGATGTCATCGAAAATGTTCGTGCCAAAAGCTTCGATACGCCAATCATCGGGGACTTCAACACCAAAGCGCAGGTCCACCCGCTCCCACTTGTCAAGATCACGCTGTTGTTCGCTGCCCTCAACAAAGCCTTGGAGTTGCTCACCTGTATAAATGTAGGTGATCCGACCAAAGCCAGACAATTTAGAAGTGATGGGGCGATTGTACTCTAAGTAACCGTTCCCGGAGAACTCAGAGGTGTTGGGAAGCGGAAGTCCCACCGGGTCTGGCCCAACAAAGTCGTCAAATTCCAAGATCTCCGTATCAAGATAAGCAAACCCGCCACCAAACACGAGATGGTCTGTTACTTCCGCGATCCAATCAAGCTCCAGACCCAAGACCTCAGCTTGGCCCGCATTCCGGGTTGCACTAAAGAAGGTGCCTTCCGTACGGGTAAGGATCTGAACATCCTTCCAGTCCATATAGAAGAGCGCTAAATTCACGCTTGCGCGTTGGTCGAATAAAAATGATTTGACGCCTACTTCGTAGTTGATCAGCTCTTCGGGACCAAAGTCGGTCACATCAAGGCCCGCGACAAGTTGGAGGCCCCCGGCCCGATAGCCAGTTGAGATGGTGCCGTAGAGGTTGATATTCTGGGCGGGTTCCCACTTGGCCCCGACCCGCCAGGTAACCTTGTCGAAATCAGCTTCCCCTTGTTCTGGAATAAGCCGTGCCGGCCACACCAATTGTTCCCCCAACGGGTCTCCAAGCACCGCGGCATATTCCGGAATAAGGGGGATGGTGGGGGTTACGCCATCTTCGAGCAGCGTGTTCAAAATGACGAGCTCGACATCGCCGAAACTCTCTTCTTCAATTTTGTCATAGTTGAACCGAACCCCGGCAAAAAGAGAGACGTTCTCTGCCACCTCCACGTCGGCTTCCGCGAATAGGGCCATTGCGGTATCGACCGCTTCAATGTCTGTACGGAATAATTCAGCATTATCCGGGATAGACGGGAGGCCGGGCCCTTCCACATCTACGGTAAAGCCGCTGCCAACTTCAAACAAAATGGCTGGAATGAAGTTTATTTGGCTCGTCTCACTCCCAGAGAAGATAGAGCTTCTATTTCGGTTGCTCGCCCGCGAGGCATACGCGCCAACGGTCCAGTCGACCGTTTTATCGCCTGAACTCTGTAAGCGAATTTCTGTGCTGGCGAACTGAGCTTCATTCCGTTGGTCAAGGAAAATACTATCGACGTTGGACAAGTCGGTGTCCTCGAAACGTGTGATCTTACTATCAACAAACCCACTGACCCAAATCAGGTCCATGTCATCAAACGAGTAGTCAAACCGCAGAGTCGTTATCGTATTCTCAGTATCATAACTTGTTGGTGTGTTCAGCTCGACGGTGTCGTTTTGGTCGGGGAATAAAAGGTCTGGACCGAAAGGGAAGCTACCCGGCCCAAAGAACGGGTTGTCGCCCCCTTCGATAACGGATATCGCAAAGTCCAGATCGCTGGGAACGACGCCGTCAGCAACAAAGTTCTCCAAACCCTGATCATGTCGGTCATAGGTTAAGCTGGCGAGCATTGACAGCCGTTCGGTTAACTCAGCATCCAGTTTTATCCTGCCGCCAACAGTTTCAAAGTCGTTTCGACCACCTGCGGCGCCGATATTTTTAATGTTCCCATTGCTATGGTCGAAAAATCCAGAGGCTCTAATACCGACTTTATCTGTTAGGGGAATATCAACGGCCCCCTTAACGCCGAGACCACCGAAATTCTCAGCCCGCGCCTCGACATATCCCCCAATTTCGTCACCCACAGATTTAGAGGTGATGTTAAACGCCCCCGCGATAACGTTTCGCCCAAAGGTCGTCCCCCTTGGCCCACGAAGGACCTCGATGCGTTCAAGATCGTCATATCGAATGGCGGCGCCAGCGGTTGAATTGGCCGAGACCTCATAACCGTCTATATAGATACCAAACGTTTCCTGTTCGCCGCCCAATCCAGCGATTCCACGAATGGAGATATCGGTGAAAATGGGATTGAGGCCCTCATCTATTGCCACGCTCGGGGAGAGGAGCGCTATGTCGGTAAGCGTATCGATTTGCTGTTTGTCGATCTCGTCGGCGGTAAAGGCCAACACCGAGGCAGGCACGTCTTCGAGAAATGTTTCCCGCTTCTCGGCTGTCACCACGATTCGGTCGACGCCCGAGCTTGCTTCCGGCGTTGTGGTCGCCTGGGCCAATGCGGCGCCCGATACGCTTGTGAGCAAAAGAGGGGTCAAACCCCCGGCCAGCAATAGTGTCTTATTCATGTCGTCCCTCCAATCCATCTTCGCGCGAGGGCATCGGTACCGCTAGAAACGCGTCCGAAACGCCTCGCTTAAAATGTACATTGTACGCTTTTCGGGGATTGGCTATCGAAATCTCTGCGCCACGGCTTTGAAATCTGAAGCCTGTCACCCAAACTCCACAGTGTGTTGGTGAATCGTGAT
>CALFRH010000287.1 GCA_937919225.1 uncultured Parvularcula sp. | reverse complement strand
ATTAAGTGAGGAGGGGCGATCCTCTCACGCCAATGCGAGTTGGCTTGCCGCTCTTGCACAAGAGATAGCGGCGCTGTCTGGCGGCGGCATGGAAGGAACAGCCGCGTGACTATTACTGATTTGGCCTTATTATTGGCCACCGGACTATTTGCTGGCTTCCTCGGCGGGCTTTTTGGGATTGGTGGCGGAATCGCTATCGTACCGGCGCTTTATGCCGTCCTGGGCGCCAATGGGGTGCCGGAGGAAGTGCGGATTAAGATCGCGGTGGGGACGTCCCTTGCGACGATTATCCTTACGTCTATTCGATCTGCGCAAAGCCATTTCCGTCACGGTAATGTGGACATGGATCTCATCAAAGGCTGGGGGCCTTTCATCGCGCTGGGGGCTATTGGCGGCGCGGCCCTTGCCCGATATCTGGAGGCCAGCGCCCTCACGCTCATCTTTGGCGGCGTTTTGTTTGCTCTTGGGGTGCATCGGCTCGTGACCGGCAAGGCAACGGCGCGAGAGGGGGCAATGCCGGCACCTTCCGTCCAGAGAGGCCTTGCAGCTGGCATTGGAACATTATCGAGCCTTATGGGGATCGGTGGCGGTGTACTGAGTGTTATGGTTTTAACCCATGGCGGCCGGCCCGTGCATCAATCAATCGGGACGTCTGCGGGATTTGGGCTTTTTATCGGATTACCGGGCGCGGTGGGCTATGCCATTGCGGGGCTCGGGGATCCGGCGATTGGGGCGGGCACCTTGGGATATGTTTCGCTACCGGCCTTCGCCGCAATTGCCCTCGGAACTGTTACCATGGCCCCAGTGGGGGCGAAGACAGCAGCGCGTCTTAGCGGTGTGCTCCTAACACGGCTGTTTGCTGGCTATATGGTGGTGAGTGCGGTGCTAATGATAAGAGAAGCGGTTTTATAGAAGCGAGCGATAGTCCGATCCGAAATTACTACCATTCGGCGCTAGAGGGACGAGGGGACCGAAAAAGCCCTGCTGAAGGGGTAGGCCATAACGGCCGTCACCGGTTTCCGGCGTAACATCACTCTCGGCAATGGGGAGCGTCTCGGACCTTGCGACGTCAAAGCTCTCAGCGGTGGCTTGGGGCAGGCATGGATTTTCAGCAGCAAACGGATTAAGCGCTGTGCCTGGTCCCTCATAATGGGTGCCATCGGACTTTAAGCAGGGGTCGAAAAGGCCCGTATCCTTGGCATCAGTGGTGAAAAACGGGCCATCGTCGGGCTTATCGATCTTCGCCTTATTGGCGATCATTTTGGGCTTACCGTCCACCTTATCCTTTTGAACTGGATTGCGGGTCATGCCGATGGTCTTGCCCTTTTGGGGCGGGTTCCGGGTCATCCCAGGCTGGAGGGAAGCCGATTGGGTAACCGTCGCGGCGGCAACGCCTTTCGCCCCGTCGTCTGTAACCGCTTCAGCCACTTCGTTCGCAACTTCTGGGGCAATGTCGGTAGCAGCGGGCGGCGCGTCGGAAGCCCTGGCAACCGATGTTGTCTCATCCTCTTTCATTGTCTCCGCGTTTGCGGAGGCGGCTTCGTCGCCCGGTGGGAGATCGTCAACGGGGGTTGCCGGCGGCATGCCGCGAAGACCGGTGAGGGCGCCTGCGTCGGTGAGTGCCTCATTGGCTTCGGTTTGCACCGTGCTGCCCATATGGGCGGTGGCGTCTGCCATTTCTGTGATTGTGTCTTCCGCGACGTCACCGACAGTATTGGCAAGATCTTCGCCTTCTTGGAGGAGAGCGTTGGCAGTTTCTACAGGAGCGGTATGCAGCCCTTCTTTTTCGTCCGTGTTTAGACCAGTTTCTACTGCCGAGATGTCGGTTGGGGGACTGGTGTCGAGGTCGGCGGTATCGGGTGCGCTGTCCGCATCAGTGGCGCCCGCGTCCGCGGAGAAGCTTGGGGCCTCGTCATCAAAGTCGAGGACGACGCTTTCGCCCGTTTGCCCTTCTTCAAAGGGAAGGGCTGCTGTGCCTTCGGGGACGCCGCTAAAGCCCTCTGCGGGAATATCATTTGTGGATGCGTTCGGCTCTTCGGCTACCACGGGGGCACTTGGGGCCGGGGCGTCGTCCCGATTTTGCAAATAGGTGTAGCCAGCAAAGAGGCCTAGGCCTCCTAGCACTGTCACCCCTGCCACTCTCGCCACCGTGTTAAACATGGTCTCTACCCCAAAACGCGAGCCTCAAACGACCCAAAGCCGAGCAAAAACGCCCCCAGCCAAAAAGGTAAGCAGAAACTACGCCAAAAAGGATAAATTGTCATGGTCGCGGTCGGGTTTGGTTAACGATTGATGGGATCGTTTCGGAGGTGGGGTCAGTTTTACCAGGCGTTGGGGCGCTCAGCACGCCTATCTGCCGTCTATTCAACAGTGTGACCACGTGTTAAGGATACCTGTAATTTGGGGTTTGCGGTGGCATTGGTCCGGTTCGGGCCCGGTCGCGGCGTGTAGTCGAAACGGTTGGTAGCATGAAGACTGGGGAAACCGGCCTTAATCTCATCAAAGCCTATGAGGGCTTGCGGCTCACTGCCCAGGCGGACGCCAGTTATGCGGCGCCCGATGGGGAAGCTGGTGATCCAATTTGGACCGTCGGTTATGGCCACAAGGCGACCGCAGATCGCGGCATGTCCGTCACAGAGCGGGAGGCGTCGCGCCTCCTCACCGACGATATTCGCCCAATCGAAGATGTGATTCGGGCGACGGTTCGGGCGCCCCTTAACCAGAATGAGCATGATGCTCTGGTTTCTCTGATCTTCAATATTGGGGAAAAGAACTTCAAACGATCCACCGTGTTGGCGAAGCTCAATGATGGCGACAAGCTGGGGGCAGCGGATGCCTTTGAGCGGTGGAGCCGGGCTCGGGTCGACGGAAAATTGATGAAGCTAGATGGCCTTGTCCGTCGCCGCGCCGCGGAGAAATCGCTTTTCTTGATGCCCACCGATGCTGAGCTGGTGGTGCCCACCTCAGAAGTGGTTCCCGCTGACGAATGCGATGGCGCGATCCGCAGTGCTGGTGAGATCACCAATGCGCCGCTGGTTGATTTCCGCGAATTTCGCCGGGATCGCCGTCGCCAGCTGACGCCAGAGGAACAAGAGGGGCGGATGCAGGCCCTCTATCACGCGTCGCAATCGATATCTGGCGATCCATCCAAAATGATCATCTCAAAAGCCGAAGAACGGGAAGACATTGGCGTGACGGTCGGGGCGATGATGGCAGGGCTGATGGCGCTTGCCATGACAGGCCTTGGCGGTGTTCTGTTCATGGATTTGAACTTCCCGCTGATTCTCCAGTCTCTTGGCCTGCAACCGGGCCTTATGGAGCGGGCGGCTCATTCTCTACCCCTATGGATGTTGGGAATCGGCGCGGCCAGCAGCTATTTCATCCTTTATATTCTCGTGAAACGCGCTTCCCGCCACGGCATGAAAAAGCGTCGGGCCCTTGAGGTTGCGCGGGTTCAGCACAGCGATTGACTGTTCATTTGATGAAAGTCTGTGTCGGCGCGACAGGCGTCGACAGCCTTTCGGCGTGGCATGATGTGCTACGCGCTCGCGCCGCAGAGGCCGGTGAGCCCGAGGCGCCCTGGCACGTCACCCGAATGTTTCCCAAACGGGCCGTTGAAATCCTCGACAGGGGTAGTCTTTATTGGACCATCAACAGCGTGTTTGCGGTGCGTCAGGAGATTACGGGTCTCACCGTTGTAACGGGCGACGATGGCATCAAACGGTGCCGAATCGATCTTGCGAATGAGCTGGTGACCGTCGAACCCATCCCCCGCAGGCCGTTCCAAGGTTGGCGTTATCTCGACCCTAAAGATGCGCCGCGTGACGTGGGGGCGGTGGGAACGGTTGATGCGGATAGCCAGGCGCTTCACCAAACGCTATCCTCTCTTGGTCTTTTGTAAGGGGGTCTGGTCTCGCAAGGGGCTGTTGACCAAGGACGGGCAAGGAAATGGAACCGTTGGGCATGGGGTCAATAAAATGGATTTTTGGGGCGGGCGCTGCGGCCTCCGTTGCCGCTTTTGGCGGTGTCACCCTGATTGATGCGCCCCAGGCGCCCGACGCGCTGCCGCCTGCACCGCCTAGCATGGTTGGTCGCGCACCTGTTAGAGCACCGAACGCCCTGGAGGTTCGATTGGTCGGTGCTTCGGAAAAGGGGGCCGCGATTGAGGAGGGCATAGAGGCCATCCGCTTTTGCATGCCGCGGCTGGGGCCCCTCTCTGAGCGGTGCATGACGAGAGCCGAAGTTCTATCGCGTGCTGATCAACCGTCGGATGGGGTAGGCCCTGGTGGCCCGAAGCGTCTTGCCCGGGTGAAAATGGTCCATCCAACGGACTTCGCGGAACCTGAACGCCAGGTGGCAACGTGTACGGTCTTTGCGAATTTGAAGTCTAAAGGCTGGTCTCCGCTCACATCAGCTGACCGTGTCGATGAGACACGGTTCTTGCGCTATTGCGGCCTTATGTCCGTGGCGAGGCTCGCCAAGGTGGCGCGCACGTCTATCTTCACGCCAGAAGGTCTGACAGCTGATGAATTGGCTAAAGTGCCAGGTGGCGATTGGCCGATTTTTGGCGAGCGCCTGGGAGAAGACGCGCCGATTGTCGCGGCGGACCCAGACTATCCGGCGGTTTGGAAGGTGGATACGCCGACCTTGGTAATGCGTCTCTGGGACGTGGCCCACGCGGATTTTGACGAAGATGGGGAAGGGGAGCGGCTGGTGTTCATCGCAGCTCGCGCCCGTGGGGGCTCAGCGGGGTTCGCTGGGTTCAATCTGCTCGACGCTGAGGGCGATATAATTCGCCTCCGTCCGATTAAGTGGCAGCAAGCAGGGTGAGAAATGTCGAGATGTATTACTCGGCAGTTTGTTGTTCTTTGAACATCTTGAACATGCCAATAAACCCTTCGCGATAGACCCGGCGGGTCTCCGCGTCTGTATCCGCCCACTGATCTTCGGGCAAGATAAGCGGTAATTCGCCAATGGCCGTGTTTCCTTGGGCGTAGAGTGTCGCGTTCAGGCCATGAAGGCTAATCCACCGTCGGTCATAGTCGTGGGGTGTGTTGATATCCCATTCCATCACGGTAGGCATCATTGCTTCCCATACATCTTGTTGAGTATACATGTATTTATTGATCTGCTCGCCAAATTGATAGTTTAGGGCCATCACCCCTTCTGCAGCTGATCGGTCAGTACATAGATTGGCGTCAGTGCGGGCGCGGAGCTGGCAAGCATAAAACCAAAACGAACCTTCATCTTTTCGGCCACCCTTGAATAACGCCGCTGAGAGGTGGCAAAGGGCCGGGGGCGCATATTGAGAGGGGTTTGAAAGAACGCCGTTCATTGCGCGTTCGCGTTGTTTTGGCTTGTCTAAAGACAGGGCACGGATGGCTGTATTTGTTCGGTCTACGTCGATCTCTGCCCATGGGCCAGCAGTGGGAATCGTCACCCTTTTGCCCCAGGTTTGGGCGTGTGCTGTCGATATCAAAAAAAAAGCAGCTACGGCGGCCAAAATGCGCTGCATGGCGCTGTCCCCCTATTCCTTATCCAAACACCAGTATAGGGCCAAGTCCAACTTCCGTACAAGGCCGGGTGCAAAGCTAAGGCATTATGCCCATTACATCGGAGGAGCAGGAAGAATAAGCGTCGTAAGAACGCGAAGGGGCCTACCTACCGTAAGTCGCCACTTGCCGCTGCGGGAGGCTGCACGAAACTCCGATCAGCCGCCGGCTCTTGCCGCTGGGGCATGAGTTCAGGCTTGCCGCTGGGTTCCGCTGTCGCGGCCAGGCTTGAGCTAGGCTGCTGTTCTGCGCCTGCGTCAGCGGATGTGGGCGGCTTTGGCGGAATGGGCGCCGGGCGTGGGATTGGCTTTTTCTTCGCTGCGCCGTCACCAATAGGATCATCCGTATGGCGGCAATTACCTTCGAACCGGGCGCCGCTTTCGATGGAAAGAGACGTGTGGGCGATATCGCCTTTGACAAGAGCGCTTGCCGCGAGTTCGACCTCAACGCCGCGGATGGCGCCTTCAACGGTACCGCAGACGCGGACTTTTTCAGCCACTACTTCGCCAGCAACTTTAGCGCCGTCGCCGATGACCAAGCCCCTAGCGCGAATATCACCTTGGACTTCGCCATCGAACTGTACTTCGCCAGCGGACTCTATCGCGCCGCGGATGATCATATCCGCAGAGATGATGGAGGGGACACCACCTGGCCGCACACTCCGTGCGCGGGGGCTGGTTTTGCCATTGGCGGCGCGTTTAATAGCCTGCTCCTGGCTTGGGTCCATGAGAGGTACGTCGGCTTTTGCCTCCGCCTTTTTTGCCCCTTGATCCTTAGACTTAGCTTTCGAAAACATAACGGCCTGCCTCTATAAACTTAAGCGGGTCCACCTGGCGTCCACCGAAGTGAACTTCATAGTGTAGGTGTGTCCCGGTACTCCGGCCTGTATTCCCCATCAGGCCGATCACGTCATGCATTGTAACCTTCTGTCCTGCACGAACTTTGATGCGATTAAGGTGCGCATAGCGCGTTTTAAATCCATTCCCATGGTCGATCTCAACCGTTCGACCAAACCCGCCGCGTGTGCCCGCGAAGGAAACACGGCCGTCGGCGGTGGCGATAATCGGTGAATTCCGTGGTCCCGCAAAATCAAGGCCTTTATGCGACGCCCGGCGATTTTTGACCACAGGATCCCACCGCCACCCAAACCGAGAACTCATCCGATGACGGACGGCGATGGGGCTTGATAGCGGAACGCTTTCAAGAGCGGACTGTAGTGTCACCATCTCTTTGAGAATGTCTTCGATCCGCGCGGCGCTTCGATAATATGTTGATGAAGCCGCGACGTTGCTGACGGGAATGAGGGGCCCGCCCTGGCCGGTGAACTCTTCATTGGTCACATTTTGGGCACTGGCTTCGTTAAAGACAGCGCTGCGTTTGCGATCAACAAGTCCCGATAGGTCAACACCCGTATGGGCCAGGATCCGGTCCATCTCGCGATTCTTCTTCCGCATATCTTCTTCAAGGCGAGCCATGAGGACCACCTGGCGTGAAGAAAGCTCAGCGGTTTCTCGACGCATTTCGGTGAGGACGTCATCATCAATCCCCTCAGCGATTCGCTGGTTCATGACGCCGTTAAGGGCGTCGCCGCGGAGAGCTGAAATACGAGATTGACGCGGGGTGGGTTCACGGCCCACCGGGTCGATCATCAGACGGTTGGAGGATTTGAGCTGCCGCCCGCCGGGAGCGCCGGTGGCGGAAAGGGTTTCGGCGAGTGCTTGAATCCGCCGGTCCACAGCGGATTTGTTCTCAACCAGAGAGCGGAGCGCATCATGTTGACCCTGAAGGCCGGTAATGGTCGCGTCGAATTCGCGGGCGTAAATGTAATTAAGCGCGTTGACCTGATCGTAGGCGGTTTCAGCGATTTGCAGGCGACGGCGATAGGCGGCCTCTTGGTCTCGACGCTCCTGATCTTTCGAAACGATGATCTGCTCTTTAAAGACAACGTTCACCGAGGCGTAGGCAACCCAAAGAAGGCTGGCCCCGAGAACGGTAGCGAGGGCAATTTGAGACCGGGAGGATAGCTTGATGAACCGAACAACGCCGTCAGAGCGATGATAGATCTGGCGCTCGCGGAACAACCGCCCAAAGGCTAGTCCCATCCGACCTCGATCCCGCGCCATCGACGTTTCCTTACCGTTCAGACGTTGAAGTGGCTCATGGCATTACGCCAAGCGCCCAACAATACCTGGTATGCCCACCGTTATAATAACACACGCTCTGGCCCTCGGGCGCAAGGCCGATAGGGCTTGGCTAACCCATTTTTATTAAATCCATTTGAAGCAATAGATTGGATTTGCCCCATTCCCATTCACCTGATGGCAAGATGCCCCAAAAAAGGGTGAAGATCGTGCGGCATTATGTGACAGAGGCGCCCTCATACCAGTCGCGTGGCACGCCGCTCCGGTCGCGGGCGTCCGTGTTGAAGGGGCGCTTCAATCCCCCAGGAAAATAGCGTTCAACCCGCTCATTGAAGGTCGTTTGCGGGTTAATCCTTGCTTTACCGCAGGCGAATCGGAACCAGCGGGCACCGATGGCGACGTGCCCGACCTCTTCATCATAGATCTGCTGGAGAACGGCTGCACTTTGTGTGTCTTTCGCTCTGGTGAGGCCTTCTATCATTGGGGGGGTCACATCGAGGCCACGCGCCTCGAGAACGAGGGGGGCGATTGCCAAGCGCCCGATGAAATCGTCCTTGGTGCGGCTGGCGGCCATCCAAAGCCCATCATGGGCAGGAAGATCGCCATAGGTCCCGCCCATCTCCTCCAGCCGGTCAGCCACAAGGGTAAAGTGCCGCGCCTCATCGTCGGCGACGCTCAGCCAGTCGGCGATAAAGCCCGATCGCGCGTCCTCATCTACTTCATCCATAAACCGCCCCAGCATGTCGACGGCAAGATCAATGGCGTTGAGCTCAATATGAGCAACCGCGTGAAGAAGGGCGCGCCGCCCGGCCGCCGATCCCAGGCCGCGCTTGGCCATTGCCGATGGGGGCGCGAGGGGAGGCCGGTCCCGCCGGGCCGGGTCTGGCCAGCTCGTCTCATCGCGTTCCCACGCCAAATTTCCCCGGTGCCACTTTGCAACCACGCTCCGGGCCGCCGACGCCTTTTCCCAGGGGTCAGTAGTCGTCAGGATGTGGGAGAGGGCTGGGCGTAGGGTCATATTTCTCGTTTGCCACGGCGTGTCCGGAAGCGTCTACTCCTGTCGCCCCGGACGCGCTGCGGCATGGAATGCTGCTGCGCTGATCCGGGGCCTTAGGGATCAATACTCAGATCCCGTGTCAGCACTGCATCATTTCATGCTGTGCAGTGCACGGGATAACAGTTTTACAGCCCCTTCACGGCCTCCAGTACCTTTTCCACATGGCCTGGGACTTTCACTTTCCGCCAGATTTCGCGGACCACACCTTTGCCGTCGATGAGGAAGGTAGCTCGTTCGATGCCCATATACTTTTTGCCGTACATGTTCTTCTCGACCCAAACGCCATAGTCTTCGACTACGGCGCCTTCCTCATCGGAGCCAAGCGCCACGGCAAGGTCGTGTTTGGCGCGAAACTTCGCGTGCTTTTCCACACTATCTTTAGAGACGCCCAGCACCGTCGCCCCGGCTTTTTTGAACTTCGCCAAATCCTCAGAAAAGCCAATGGCCTCTTTGGTGCAGCCTGGGGTGTCATCTTTTGGATAGAAATACAGGATAAGCGCCTGGCCTTTGAAATCCTTCAATGTCACCGTATCGCCTGCATCGGTGGGCAGGGAAAAATTGGGGGCCTTATCGCCAACCTCAACCATGATATCACTCCTATTGCTGAGAAAGAGTCGCAACTGTGCGGGGTGGAAAGGCATATGGAATTTAATCTGCCTGCCCTCAACACGCCCTTGCGCCTTGATGTCCTCTTTCGTTATCCACTAACACTTGCGCAACAGCTGTGGTGCCGTTGATTAGAATTGAGCGCATAAAGGCCGCGGGCGGCAAAGCAAAGGCCATCAGCAAGGTCTGCGGCAAGGCGGCTCACCGCGCCAGCGTGTGGTTTGTGCGTGGCACGGCGATTGTCTCGGGCGCGCTCTCTACTCTCGCGATTGTTCTTTTCTCTATGTTGGGTGCCGATGGTTTGTCTTTGGGGCTTGTCCGTCCAGCGCTTGAGGGAGCGATCCTTGACCAGACCGGGGCACGGTCGGTGTCAGTCGGCGGGCTCCATCTTGTTCGCGACCAGCGGGGAGCTGCGCCTTTTTTGCTTACCGTGACGGATATTGAGATCGATCAGGGGACTGGGGGTCGGATCGATGTGCCGGAGGTTGCTCTGCGGCTCACGGCGGGAAATTTACTTCGAGGGCAGACGATTCCTAAGTATGTGGAAGTGTCCGGTGCGACCATTGCGGTCGAGCGGCGGGGGGCAGACGTCTCTGTTGGCGGACAAACACGTGCCGGAGAGGCCATCGATTTCGGTGCTCTTGTTGCCAGTGCAAAGGAGGCTGGTTTTGAGGGGGCTCTTTTACGGGATGTTGGGCTTCAGTACACCAATCACAGCAACGGCGCTCGGTTCGGCGCTGAGGGTGGCACGGCGGCCCTGACCCTTGACGATGATGGCTATGCCTTCAATTTATCTGTGCCGCGGGGCCCTGGGGGTGCGGAAGAAAGCTTAAGTCTAAACCTGCAAATTCACGATGAAAGCGGTGACGTTGACATTGTTCTCACCGCTGTCGAGGCGCCTGCTGACAGTCTTTTGCCGATTTTTGTTGGGGGTGATGAGAGTATTTCTTTTGCAGCGCCGGTGTCCGGTGAAGTTCGTGCCGTCGGCAATGTGAACAGTGGCCTTGCCACCTTCAACCTTGATTTATCGGTCGGCGAGGGTGTCGCGACCTTGCGGGGGTACGAGGTGGCGGTGGAGGAGCTGAACCTTCTTGGTTCTCTCCAGCCCGATGACGGCGTGCTGACGGTGGAAGATCTGTCCTATCGCCTTAGCGAGGGGAGCGGCACCGTTTCTGGGGCGATCAACTTTATCCGAGAGGGGACAAAAGTCAGCCGCGTCGCCGTTGACCTGCAGGCGGTGGACCTCGTCTCCAACGGGATGGGAGTGTTGCCTGAACCTCTTCCCATGGCTGATGGGAAGTTTGCAGGCTCGTTCGATGTTGATGCAAGAACACTCTCTCTTGATGCGCTAGATGCTGACTATTTTGGGGCGCGGTTGCGGGGCACCATGGCGTTCGCTTTTCCCATCGAAGAGGGCGAAAGCATTGGCCTTTCTGCGGACTTAACAATCGATGGTGAGATCAGCCCCAGGCAGGTCCTGCGCGGATGGCCCCCCGCCTTGGGGGATGGCGCCCGACGGTGGGTGGAGGCCAACCTCACCGACGGCGATCTTTATGATGTCAGCTATACTATGAATATTCCCCGCGGGGCGATCGCTGCGGGGGACCCTCTGCCCCCGGAAAGTCTTGACCTCGTCTTTGAAGCGAAGAATGCCACGATCATATATGTCCCTGGTATGACACCGCTTACTGGCGTGCGCGCCACAGGCCGGATTGCGGGGAATAGCTTCATCCTAGATGCGCGTGGCGGTCGTGCCGGCAAGGTGCGTCTTCTCGGCGGTGAAATCCGCATGGAGAAGTTAGCGCCCAAGGGTCAGCCAGGGGTTTTTGAGATCAAGGCTGCGGGATCCCTTACGGACATTTTGGCCCTCCTTGATGAGGAGCCGTTGGAGTTTATCTCCGAAGCCGGGTTTGATCCGGCCAGCTTTGAGGGGGAGGGCGTTTTTGATTTAACGATTGTCCGCCCTCTGTTGTCTTATGTTCCCATTGAAAACTACACTTTCGATGGCAAGGGAACCTTCCGTGATTTGTCCATCGACCTTGATCGCTTCTCCTCTCCGGTGACGGACGGGGAAGGGACAGTAACGCTGACGAATAATGATCTTACCATTGGCGGGACTGTGGAGATTGAAGGGGTGCC
>CALFRH010000286.1 GCA_937919225.1 uncultured Parvularcula sp. | reverse complement strand
CTGAACAGCCTATTTCTATAACCAAAACGTGGCTGCAGTTCAGGGGGCTAGGTCACCTGCGTGCTCATTTTTTGCGACATGATGCTTTACCTTGATAAAATCGCTCATGAACTCGACCCTGGGAATATCTGTCAGCTGTAGTTCTCATTTGCCTAGTGTCACCACATCTCCGTTACACTTTACTATCATGCTATCCCTCGACAGGGCGAGCGCGATCATCCGCTCCGACATAAAGTTCCCCAGAGTCGCGTACCATTTCAACAAACCACTTAATAAACGCGTTATCGTCCCGGGTTCAAATTAGGTAGTGGCTTCTGTGTTCAGTCCTAAATCGTGCGCCCAAACATCGCGATCGATCCTTCGTTCCAGCCGGCGCCAGTGCAACCTTCAGTGACATGGGACGATCTCACATTACTTGACCAATCGGTACGCCAATAAATGGACTGGCAGCCAAAACAATAAAAAGTAAAAAGGCCAACCAGCAAAAAACCAAAGAACCGCTAGTAGCACCCAAATTCCAAAGGTGATTGTTCCCATTGCAATTTGGCGCTTGGTCAAATTCTTAAAGACGAAACTGAGATCAAATACTCGATTCATATCAATCAAAATCTTTACGTTCGTTTTTCTTCAATGTGAAAGTGCCCGTGATTTCTCGGCTAGCGTTTCCGCCAATAGGTAACCCACTAGGACCAAATTCAACCGCAATAGACCCAGTTGGGCTAGAAGAAGAAGGTACACCTGAACCATGTTCGCCGTCAAATGCTGAGACCGAAACTGCGACAGGGCCAGCTCCACCTTCAAGTTGTGTCGAAGTGCCGTCAATATCGGACACCGATCCAGATGTTGCTTCAATGGCCAATCCGGCAGATACGTCCAACCCACCGGATCCCCTGAGACTGCCTATCAGTCCAACTTCCGTTTGATCTGTGACTGCATCAAATATGATCAATGCTGGCATGCTTGGGGGAGTATCCATTATGGCGTCAACAACCGAAAACAAAGTAGGATCCTTAGGTTCGAACCCAATTACTACGCCGGCTGAAGCACCAACCCCTACAGGAGCCAAACCATCGCCCACCGGTAGAGCAACCACATCAACATCTACCTGGACTGCAACCGTTTCCTCGCCGTTCGGATCCACCATGTTCACCGGATCATTATGCACATAAGCATACAAGTTCATCTGATCCTGATACCCAATGGGATCGGTGCTTAAGAACCGGCCGATGACGGGGTCATAATAGCGTGCCTGCATATAAGTGAGGCCCGAAGCATGGTCCATTACGTGGCCTGTGTAGCCAATATTGTCAGCGTCGCCATTGGTGCTGAGGCGCTGTTCACCGAACGGTGTGTATTCCTGCGTCCAGGCCACCGCGCCGCTACTATTAGTGGCGGCATAAGGCGAACCTTGATGGTCAAGATGGACGTATTCAGCCACACCATTCTTGAGCCGAATCCGCGCTCCGCCGCCGGAGAGATAGTGGGTTTGGACATTGTCTGTGACTTGGTCAGCATAGATGGGTGTGCCTGTCAGCGCACTATATACCCATAAGGTGGTCTTGCCGTTCTTGACGGTCCGGACGCGCTTTAAATTGCCGTCGTAGCTATGAACCTCTGAGGCCCCGGATCCAGAAATTGAGACCGGTTGATTAGCCCAATCATAAGTCAGATTGACTTTGCCATTACTCGTGACATTGCCACGCGTGTCATAGCTATAATTTTGGGTAACTCCATGACGACTATCGTAAACCTGATCCACGAGATTGTTTGCGCCTGGATAGGAGACATCAACACTGATCCCGCCTGACATGTACTTCGCCCGGAAGTTGTCGAGCCCATCGTATTTATAAACGATGTTGCCCCACGGTCCACCAGCGTTGGTTAGACGACCGCGTCCGTCATACGTAAACGTGCGATCGAAATTAGCCGGTAGATCATCTAGAACTTGAGTAATCTTACCGCGCGCATCATAGCTATGACGAAGGTCAACCGCAGTTCCACCGCTGCCCGCAACGATAATATCGAAAGGATTTTGTCGTTGCGTTAGAGTTTGTGCGAACGTCTTACCGTTGCCATAGCTCGCTGAAGCCTCTGCCCCATTTGGGTGATAGGCGATATTGGATACATAGTTGTTTGACCCAATCCGAATTGCCCGCTTTTCACCAAACCCGTTCGGGTCAAATGAGACTGTGTCTCCACCTGGTAAAACTCGGCCGGATAGATTCCCAGTCGAATCGTAAAGATGTTGAATGGTGAATATTCGAAAGTTGTGGGTTTGATACTCCTGCCAGAGCAGGTCTAACTCATTGTACCAATAAGCCGTGATAATATTGCCGCGATTAACGTTCTTAAGGTTCCCATTGGCATCGTAGGTTTTCGTGATATCCGCCGTTCCGACTGGAAAATCGATAAGCGTCTGGCGCCCCATGGCGTCGTAAGTGAATGCTGTTCGAATGGTCGATGTTGGTGTCCCGCATGTCGATCCCGCTGCTTCACCGCGCGATGTCATCGTCAATTGGTTGGCATTGTCATAAGCGAATAGTTCATCGCCAAATTCCGGCGCTCGATGGCGACAGAGGCGGAACCTGGAATCATACCAAAATTTCCGATCGACATTGACCGAATAACCGTTCAGTCCGCTCGATTGGTTGAGATTGGTGATATTGCCATGGATGTCGCGCGTCATCGCTGTGGTGGTGCCGGTCGCATCGACCACAATCATCGCTTCGTCGGTGCCTGGCGATCCAAAAGCACGATACGTCGTTGTGGTTTGAGCGTTCACCGGATCGGTCACGCGAACCTGATTGTCGGATAAATAATCGGTTGTTGTGGTCGCGAACGGCGTAACCGTCTCCGCGGTCTGGGTGACCCGGCCGAGGGCATCGTAGCTGGTGTTCACACCAGCGGTGGGGTTAGAGGAGGCGGACGGCCACGAAGAAAAGCTTGTGCGCCCCATGCTGT
>CALFRH010000285.1 GCA_937919225.1 uncultured Parvularcula sp. | reverse complement strand
CAGAGCTTTGAACATCGACACAGGGTCAAATGGCGGGCGGCCACCTTTAGCGCCATCCCCATAGCCAAGGCCCTCAACAAGCCAACCGCGGAAATATTCGAAGTCCACAGCGGTTTCTGGAACTTGAAGC
The DNA here is from genome assembly GCA_937919225.1 of uncultured Parvularcula sp. Lineage (GTDB taxonomy): Bacteria > Pseudomonadota > Alphaproteobacteria > Caulobacterales > Parvularculaceae > Parvularcula. Next base: position 2,832 of record CALFRH010000285.1, on the reverse strand, counting down.
GGATCACCGTCCTCACTCAAACGTTCAAGGTGATCAGACAAGCCAAATAAAGACAGGGGATTCATAAGCACACCTCCAAGCGTTCAATGAATCATAACACCGCCAGAACTGCTGGGTTTTTGCGGGTCTCCAACTCATGAGAAGAAGGAGCCACTATGAGCAAGACAACGAACAAATATTCACCTGAGGTGTGCGAGCGGGCTGTCCGCATGGTTTTGGACAATGCAGGCGGGCATCCCAGTCGATGGGCCGCTGTTGTTTCGGTTTCCGAGAAGATCGGCTGTGCGGCGCAGACGCTTAGTGAATGGGTCAAGAAGGCTGAGATCGACAGCGGCACGCGGGCTGGCGTGACGACGGACATGTCGGAACGTTTGAAAGCCCTGTAGCGGGAGAACCGCGAGCTTCGCCAGGCCAATGAGATTCTCAGGAAAGCATCTGCATATTTTGCGGCGGCGGAGCTCGACCGCCCGTTAAAACGATGATCGCTTTTATCGAAGACCACCGTGAACCGCTCGGGGTCGAGCCAATCTGCAAGCAATTGCCGATTGCCCCATCCACGTTTTACGCTCACCAGGCCAGACGTGCGAACCCAGACCTGCTGTCTGATCGGGCAAAGCGCTATAAGGCATTGCTCCCCGAGATCAAACGTAATTGGGAAGAGAACTACAGGGTCTATGGCGTTCGGAAAGTCTGGCACCAGATGCGCCGGGAAGGCTTTCAGATCGCCCGATGCACCGTCGAAAGATTAATGCGTGATATGGGTTCGCAGGGGCTTCTGCGTGGCAAGACAGTCAAAACCACGGTTCCTGATAAAACCCAGTCTTGCCCTCTCGACAAGGTCAATCGCCAGTTTCGCGTGGCTGCACCAAACAAGCTTTGGGTCAGCGATTTTACGTACGTGGCGACCTGGCAAAGCTTTGCCTATGTGGCGTTTGTGATCAATGCGTACGCACGGCGCATTGTTGGATGGCGGGTCAGCCGAACAGCCAATGCAGGCTTCGTTCTCGATGCTCTGGAACAGGCTGTGCATCAGCGCCAGCCGGGGTCGGGCCAGGTGCATCACTCGGATCGGGGATCGCAATACCTGTCCATCCGCTACACCGAGCGCCTTGCCGAGGCAGACATCGAGCCTTCAGTGGGCAACGTCGAGGACAGTTATGACAACGCGCTTGCAGAGACCCTCAATGGCCTCATCAAAGCCGAAGTCATCCAGCGCCGCGGTCCCTGGCGCAGCATCGACGCTGTCGAATACGCAACCCTCGAATGGGTCGACTGGTTCAATACCCGGCGCTTGCTGGAACCCAGCGGGCACATCCTCCGGCCTGCAGAAGCTGAAGCCAACTACTATGCCGCTCTGGAAACCCGAGCCATGGCCGCATAACTAAGACAAATCAGCCTCCGGCAAACCCCGGAGCGAATCACGATTTACTGCCATATAAGCCTGAGGTAAAGCTCAGGTCGTGGCGAGTGCAGCTCTCTGTCAAAGACTATGAAGGCCGCTTTTAAACCGGTGAGAGTTTTGAATGTAATGCAGGGCGCTAGCTTCATTTCCAGTGACTTGGGCGTCAGAGACTTGTTTGACCACCTTTCCAGGAATGCCAATGACGAGACTGTTGTCTGGTATCACTTTGCCTTCAGGCACAAGAGCTTTTGATCCGATGATGCAGTTTTTTCCAATAGAAGCGCCGTTCAGAATGACCGCGCCAATCCCAATAAGGCTGTTTGACCCAATTTCGCACCCGTGAAGCATAACGAGGTGACCAACGGTGACGCCATCACCGATGAGGGCTGGAAACCCAGGGTCTGTGTGGACAACCGCGCCATCTTGTACATTAGCTCCTCTCCCAACGACGATCTTCTCGCAGTCACCGCGTAAAACTGCTCCAAACCAAACGCTTGCGTTTTCATTGATGGTAACGTCGCCCATGATATCGGCAGAGGGTGCCACCCATGAGCTAGGTGACAAAAGAGGTGCTTTATCTTCAAATTTGAAAAGTGTCATTCTTGCTACTCCTGCGAGCTGATCACAATGGGTCGGCCAGTGTGACAGTGACCTCAAGACGCCGCTTTAATCCCGATGATTTGACGTGCATCGTTGGCTGACGCTACGTCGTGTCCCAAGATGTCGATTAGCGTCTTGGCGCGATCCACTAGGTCTTCATTTGTCGCGAAGACCCCCTTCCTCAGGTAAAGATTGTCTTCTAACCCAACTCTAATATTACCGCCAAGTAAGATCGATTGGGCCGCTACCGGGAATTGGTCACGTCCGGTGCCTAGAGCGCCCCATGTTGAATGTTCTGGCAGAAGGTCCCTGAAATACTTCAAGGTTTCTGGTGTCGTAGGAGCATTCCATTTGACACCGAGAACCATTTGAATGAGGGGATTACCTTCAATGAGTTCCTCTTCTATGAGCTGCGCAGCAAAGCCGATATCGCCTGCTTCAAACACCTCAAGTTCGGGCTTTACACCTAACTCTTTAAATCGCTTAGCCAACGCACGCAGGGTTCGTGTTGTGTTTAGATAGACATGCTCCTGGCCGCTATCTATTTGATTAGATGTTGTGATGTCCAAAGATGCGATGTCCGGCAAGCACGCTTCGATATGTGCGTATCGCTCCTCCGGTGTCCCTAGATCACTTCCGGGCCCAGCGCGGCCTTCGTCTTCAGCGATCGGGAAAAAGAACGCCTTTCCACCGCATGTCAGATTGATGATAACGTCGACAGAGGATTGCCTGATCCGATCAGTTATTTCTTCAAATGCGGCCTGATCGGTATTACCCAAACCGGTTTCGACGTTGCGAGAGTGAAGATGTACAACCGCTGCGCCTGCTTC
>CALFRH010000284.1 GCA_937919225.1 uncultured Parvularcula sp. | reverse complement strand
AGGCTGGAAGGTCGCTAAATACCTCCTTGAGTTTGAACGTGGTGGCACATCGATCGTGCCCATGCTTCGACGAAACCTTGCCTTGGTTATGACCGCCCTCGACGAAGCCGCAGCGCCTGGCGCGGCCGATCAATTAGATCAAGCGAACTTTAGGCGCATGCTGGCCGCGAAAGAGATGGCAGCATTAGCAGTGCAGGCGACCGAATTACGTCTGAACTCTAAAAGGGGGCAAATAGGGTCTCCTGGTGCGTTCTCGTCAATGACCAGAGTTATTTCCCGAGAGCTCCTCCAAGACATAGATGAGCTTCTTGTCGAGACGACGGGGCCCTATGTTATGGCTTTTCAACCGGAGGCTATGCGAACGGGATTCGACGGCAAAGTGCTCGGGCCAGATTACGCTCATACTGCAGTCCCCAGGTATTTTGACCAGAGAGCTGCCACGATTGCGGGTGGGACCAGCGAAGTTCAGAGAAACATTATCGCCAAGGCTTTTTTGGGGCTTTGAAGCCTCTCAACCAATAGCCACCGATCCAGATACTGACACCCTTGGTAACGTAGCCTGTGGGGGCTGCCATCGGGCAGTTTCTCTTCGTTCAGGCATTGGGCGTGATCTTCAGAACCTGTCCGCCGTCTGCACCTTCAGTTAAAACATAGATGTTTACATCAGGGCCCATCGCGACATCACGTATCCGCACGTCAAGCTCTTTGAGGAGAGAAAATTGAGTCACGCCGGGCTCTGCTGGATCGACGACTCTTAACTCGCGGGTGGCAAGGGCTGCGGAAAAAAGCAAGCCTTTCCATTCGGGGAATGCGTCACCGGTATAGTACATCAAAGAGGCTGGAGCGATGGACGGCGTCCAATGCAAAATTGGTTGTTCGGTCCCAGCCGTTTCAGCATACGGGCTAATTTGAGCGCCTGAGTAGTCCACGCCCCAAGTCACAAGCGGCCAACCAAAATTTGCACCAGGTTTGATAATGTTTATTTCATCTCCACCACGGGCGCCATGTTCGTTTGAGTAAACAATGCCTTCGGAGGCTAGCACAATCCCCTGGTGATTGCGGTGTCCAAACGACCAAATCTCTGGCAGCGCACCCGCTACGTCAAAAAAGGGGTTATCCGCTGGAGGCTTACCGGCATCTGTAAGTCGTAGGGTTTTTTCGAAGTGAGAATCAAGTCTCTGAGCCTCGTGGCGATAGGCGTATCCTTCTCCGGACGTCAGCAAAATTGTCTCATCCGGCAAAAAAACAAATCTGCCTCCGTAGTGGGCCGCACTACTGCGAAATGCATCAGCCTCGAATAGTAGTGATAAGTCTTCAAGTTTGGCACCCTCATCCGTCGGGATGTAGCGGGCGCGCGCAAGCCTGAGTGTGTTTCGCCTGTTCGTGCCGTGAGCATAGGTAAGATACACCCAACCGTTTTCTTCGAAGCGCGGATGAGCTTGCACTTCAAAGAGACCGGCTTGACTGCGCGTATACACGTCCGGCACGCCAGCCACTGTTACATTCAAGAGTATACCGTCTCGGATCAGTCTAAGCTCACCGCCACGTTCGCTGACTAAAATGTCTCCATTCTGTAGCCAAGAAATATCCCAAGGTGAGTCCAATCCATCAGCGAAAACTTCAATCTGATATTGTTCCACAGGATATGAGCCGACCTCACCAAATCCAGGTGTGTCCGCTCCAGCTTCGATGCTCGCGCGCGAGACTAGAACGACCAGCATCGTCATCAATAAATAGCGCATACTAGACCTCCA
>CALFRH010000283.1 GCA_937919225.1 uncultured Parvularcula sp. | reverse complement strand
ACCCATTATCATTGCCTCGGGTCTCACCCTGTTGGTGGCAGCACTTGGCGGCTGGGTATTCTTCGAAAAATCTGTGATGGGAATGAAGGGGAACGAAATCGGCGATTTCTTTGCAGGCTTCGCGGGGTCACTCTCGTTCATTTGGATCATCGCGACCATCATTCTTCAAAAAGAAGAGCTAGAGCTTCAGAGAGCCGAGATCGCCAAACTCGCTGAGGAAGCAAACGCCCAATCGATGGCGCTCACAACGGCGGCGAAACTGAACTTGAAGACGCGTTTTTCGGAGACACTTCAGACTACCCAACGGCTCTATGGAGCTGAGCTAGAAGAACGATATGACGATTACCTTCAATATTTGTCAGAAGTCACAGCCGTTGTGACTCATGCTAGAAGTCTACTGAGAGAAAAGTATTCAGCTGAAAATTGTGGGGACTACCTCGAGAGGTTCGACATTGAAGGTTTAATAGAAATATATCCTATAGCAATATACTGTGTTCAGGCACGATTATTGTCTAATGGAATGGCTTGGGAAATAGAAAGCTACCTCGACAACGCTCGAGTTCAAAAAGATCCAAATAACACCGTCGTCCCTCACGTACACTTTGACTGGACGGCATTCAGTGACGTCATCAGGCCTATAGACTTCCTGGATCAAGAAATTGGCTTCGAAGCTGAACTTAAAGACATCCTATCAGACGCACACCGGCTGCAAGTGTTATCCATAGTCAACAGCACTCCATACAATAGGAACACTCTCGAACGCGATCTCGGAGAAAACATGCTAAGGCTTCTTTGCACTGATCTAGCTGCCCGGCAGCTAAAGGCAACCGGTAAAAGTACTGACTAACGGGTTCCACCGTTCCCCATGGCTTGTCCGTGGGATCCATCGTATTTCCGAGATCACATCTGTGTTCTGTGGACCCCACGGACCCTTCGGGCCGTGGGGAACGATGGATGGATGGATCTCTTTCATCCTAAAACTGAATATTTCGAGCCGTCAGACTGCCCGCCCCTCAATGCCGGTACCGTCGCGAACTTGCCCTGACTACGGTACCGGCACCACCGCCCGGCCGGTAGAAGGAATAGAAGAGGGAACAAAAGGCGCGCCGCCAAACAGGGTAGCCCCACCAATGGCGGTGATGCGCAAGACAGGAACGCCCGCTTCAGACTTGAAGACCAGATCACCGCGTCCCGCCTGGTCGGCGATTAACCTATAGCGCTTACCCACACTATTTTCGCATCCCTGCGCATCACCTTCGCAGAGGATTTCAATCATCGCACGACGACCGTCGCGCTCAAGGCGAATACGGATATTTGTACCCGAAATATCGTACAATTGCGGGCCGGCCGCACCCATACGATCTTCAAGCAATCCAGGGGACATCACCAACCGTGCAAAGGCGTCATTATCAGCCTGGCCCGTTTTCTGCGCCCCAAGTTCAGCGGGCGATTGAGCCGCGGTAGAGGGTTGCGGCTGCGCCGATGCGGTGAACAGAAGCCCCAACGTCACACCGGAGAAAAAGATAATGAGGCCAATAAGAACCCTGACCCGACGACGGCGGCGTCGCCGATCGAAAAGATTGGAACAGGGTTGTATATACTCCATATAGCGCGTCTCTCTGCCCATTGGCGAGTGAGCATCGTCCCTCACTATTAATATTACATCACAAGTTGGGCTAAAAAAAGGCAGCACAGAGATACTCCGTGCTGCACTTTTATTAAAGTTTTAGACGTCAGTACCAACTCTCTACCGCAATAAAGACCTCGTGGCTCTCCGTTCCCCACGGCCCGAAGGGTCCGTGGGGTCCATTCTGCTGGCACGCCGCACCCAACCCAAATGGATGCCATACCGGCCTTCGCCGGCACAGGCGGACAAGCCGTGGCAAACGAAATCTGAACCACGCTAGAAACACCACCCTACGCCGCGATATACTGCCCGCCATTGGCCGTCAGCGTCGCGCCGGTGATGAAGCCGGCCTGATCACTCACAAGGAACGAGACGAGATGACCCATCTCCTCCGGCGTACCAAGACGACCCACCGGAATCTGGGCAACAATTTTATCCAACACCGACTGATCCATTGCGGCCACCATGTCGGTGCCAATGTAGCCCGGCGCGATAGCATTCACGGTAATGCCTTTAAACGCCGATTCTTGCGCAAGAGCGCGGGTGAAGCCCAAAAGGCCTGCCTTAGCCGCGGAATAGTTGGTCTGGCCAAACTGGCCCTTTTGCCCATTGATCGATGAGATATTCACGATACGACCAAAACTGCGGGACCGCATGCCGTTGATAACGGGCCGAGTCATGTTGAACACAGAGTTCAAGTTCGTGTCGATGACAGAGGACCATTGCTCCGCATCCATTTTGTGGAAGGCGCCATCGCGGGTGATCCCAGCATTGTTCACCAAAATGTCGACAGGCCCAAGATCGGCTTCAACCTGTCCGACAACCGTTTCGCAAGCGCCCGCGTCAGAGACGTCGCACTGATAAGTGGCGATACCAAGTTTGTCTGCACACGCCTTTGCCGCCTCAGCATTGCCGCCATAGAGGCCAGCGACCTTATACCCATCTTGAGCCAACCGTTCCGATATGGCGTAGCCGATACCGCGCGTTCCCCCAGTAACAATTGCGACCTTCGTCATTTTTAGTCTCCCTAATGAGTGTCTCGCAGATAGTCTATTCGTCAGGTACCCACCTCAAACGATGGGAGATGGTGGCCGACGATCATCATCGGCTGCCATCATGGTGCCCATCGATACGCATACGCTTACTCAATACTCATGGTCGGAAGGGCACGCCAACGCGCGGCGTGCCCTTTCCATCGTTCTTAACTCGCGCGTTCAACGCACATGGCAACGCCCATTCCACCACCAATACACAAGGTGGCAAGGCCTTTTGACACATCGCGGCGTTTCATCTCATGGAGAAGCGTGATGAGTACCCGCGCGCCCGATGCGCCAATGGGGTGACCAAGGGCAATCGCCCCGCCATTCACATTCACTTTTTCCGCATCCCAACCAAGTTCCTTACCAACGGAAAGGGCTTGGGCTGCAAACGCCTCATTAGCCTCGATGAGATCCACATCGCCCAAAGACCATCCAGCCTTCTCCAGCGCGAGGCGACTGGCAGGTGCAGGGCCAATCCCCATGATTGAGGGGTCCACCCCGCAATGGGCGAAAGAAACGATTTTCGCGAGCGGTGCACCGCCAGCATCGTTCATCGCTTTTTCGCTCATGAGAACAAGCGCTGCCGCCCCATCATTGATGCCTGAGGCGTTCCCCGCCGTGACGGTCCCCCCATCCCGCTTAAAGGCTGGTTTCAACCCCGCGAGCTTTTCCGCCGTCGTGCCGCCGCGGATATACTCGTCCGCCTCCATCACAATATCGCCTTTACGATTGGGAATGGTAACGGAGACAATTTCGTCGTTGAAGTATCCAGCTTCCTGCGCGGCAGCGGCCTTTTGCTGGCTGGCGGCGGCGAAGGCATCCTGTTCCTCGCGGCTCACCTGGTACTTCTCGGCCAGGTTCTCAGCCGTTTGTCCCATGTGATAATTGTTGAATGCATCCCACAGCCCATCGACAATCATCGTGTCCACAAAGGTCGCTGGACCCATTTTCGTGCCATTGCGCATTACCGCCGCGTGGGTGGATGCAGACATGTTCTCCTGCCCGCCCGCAACGATGACATCGGCGTCACCAAGGCCAATGGACTGCGCGCCCAGCATCGCCGCGCGGAGGCCAGAACCGCATACCTGGTTGATGGTCATGGCGGGTTTTTCTTCGGGAACCCCTGCATTCAGGCTGGCCTGGCGTGCGGTGTTTTGGCCCAGGGATGCCGTAAGGACGTTCCCCATCACCACCTCGTCCACAGCGTCACCGGTCACCCCAGCCCGCTCGAGGGCAGCACTAATGGCCACTTTGCCCAGATCCTGGGCCGCCACAGGCGCCAGGGTGCCGGCAAAGCTTCCGATCGGGGTGCGAGCGGCGCCCGCAATGTAGACAGCGTTACGTTCAGCCATGGAAGTCTCCTCACAATTCTATTCGCACCTGCAAAACGCGGTCGGGGTTCCTATGTTAACGCTATTCCGCTACCAATGGCATCTCGTGTGCATTTGCGACATCGCAATGCAGCATTGAAAACCGCTGGCATAGGAGACCCCGGCACCCATGCAGTCTCAAGACCCTAATATAGGCGCCACCCCAAACGCTAGCGGCAAGAACGGTGCGCACAACTCTTCAGGTAGCGGGCCATCGGATAGCGGGAAAGGATCTTCCGCTGAAAGCACCGTGATTAAAAAATACGCCAATCGGCGGCTCTATAACACGGCGACAAGTTCCTATGTCACCCTCGACCATTTGGCGGAAATGGTTCGCAGCGGCGAAGACTTCACCGTGGTTGATGCTAAATCGGGCGATGACCTCACCCGCGCGGTGCTCACCCAAATCATCTTTGAGCAGGAGAATAAGGGGCAAAACCTATTGCCGGTGTCCTTCCTGCGGCAGCTCATCGGCCTCTACGGCGATAATCTTCAGTCCTTCGTGCCGACCTATTTGGAACTCTCCATGGAGGCGTTCCAAAAGAATCAAGAGGCTATGCGCCGCTCCATGTCTGAGGCCTTCTCCGCCCCAACGTCCGGTATGCGCATTTTCGAGGACGCGGCCCGAAAGAATATGGCGTTCTTTGAACAGGGCCTCAAAATGTTTGGCCTTAACGCTCCGGGGATGCCAGGCGCCCCTGGGGAAGAGCCGGGCGTTGCTCCCGCCGCAGACGATGTCGCAGCCCTCCGTCAGGAGATTGAGCGACTGCGGGCTGAGCTAGCAGCAAAGGGGTAGCGCGCCGGGCGATCATATTGGAACGGAGGAAGTTGGCGCACGCGCGACAAACGAAGACTCTATAGCGAAGGTGTGAGTACAAACGAACATCCTTCGCATAGAGAGCGCCGCTTCTCTTACCGATTATTGGTACGCCGCGCCGCTCTGATAGCCCGGCCAAGGCCGCCAAAACCGTGGCGGCGGTTCACCCCGAGCAGGGCCAGCGCCGACCCGCCCACGGATTTTAGCGCCCGTAGTCCAAAGCCAACCCAAACAAGGCCGCACACAAAGGAAACGAATCCTAAGGGATATTGGGTTGGATAGTGCCGACGGAAATATCGGTTAAGGCTTTGCGCCTTCAACCGCTCCACCTTCACCTTGTTCGCGCGGCTCGAACTTTTCATGTGAAGGATGTCTGCCTTCGGCGTGTAAAGGACGCGGCCACCATCAGCCCGGAAACGCAAACAAAAATCGATGTCTTCCGCGTGGAGGAAGTAGCCCTCATCCATTCCACCAATAGCAAAATAGTCCATCCGTGGCATGAGCATACAGGCGCCAGAAATCACGGGCATTTGAATAGTTTTGCCGGGGCACGGGGTCTCATGGCTATTGAACCGCCGGAAATAGGGGTGCCGCGGGGCCAGTCGATCAAGACGCGTCATCTCCACAAGAGCGGTCCAGGGGGTGAGGGTTCGGCGCCGGGCGCCCGCCTGCTCTGTGCCATCGGGGTTGATAAGCCGTCCGCCAATCATCCACGGCGCGCCATTCGCCGCCGCCCTGCCCTCCTCAAGGAGAATATCCACAGCACCGGCCGGCACAATCGCATCGGGGTTTAGGATGAAAATCTCTTGCCCCTCGGCAGCGCGCGCACCGAGATTGCAGCCCGCCGCGAAGCCGATATTTCCTTGGCCAGTGACCAGCTTCATCTTCGGCTCGAGGGCGGCCATGTCCACAAGGGCAGAAACGGTCGCCGGCCAATTCCCATTATCGACGACAATGACTTCTTTGACGGACGATTGTTCAAGGGCCGCATGCACCGAACGCCAGAGCAAAGGCCCCGTATAGAAGGTAACAATAACGACACTGACACTTGGCGCCGTTATAACGCCGCTATCCACACGTTTGTCGTCTGGTCCCAAACTCGGATCCACGCTTCCCTCGTGCACTCGATTGCCCCACTTCTCCACCAAACCCTACCAACGCTTTACGTGACAAGAGGTTAATGGGCAATGCCCGACATGGGGCTTAACCCATGGGACGATCCGCTTGGATCGAAGAGGCCGTGCTGTCGCCAATCGGCCGCCCCTTCTCAGGCGAACGGTGAAGCAAAAGCCAAATGCCTAAGAGAGGCGCCACAACCCGCCACAGGGTCCAAAAACTCGCATCAACGCTGGCGAAAACGGTTATCATGCCCCCAAGGGCGGCGATGGCCGCGGCCATGTCCCGGGTCGAGACCCCCGCAAGGATCGCCTGACCACCACGCCACAGCGCGGTAACCGAAAGACAGACCCCCACCAGCCCCAACTCATACCAAGTCTGCAAATAAAGGTTATGAGGATGGCTTGGGATCATGTGCAGCGGCTCAATGGCGCCAAAGAGCCGGACATGCCCCAACTCCTCACCAAGACTCCGAGCACTTTCAACACCATGACCAAAGATCAGCGCGAGCGGCTCATCCGGCAAGTATGTGACCACCGCCTTCGCAATCACCAGCCGACTGCGCCAAGAGATGGGACCCTCCTCCAAGGCGAGGAGGGTCTCCACCGGCGGCAGACTGAGGGCGAATAGCGGCATGATGAAAAAACCAACCCCTGCGCCGACCACCATGAGGCGAAGGCCCAGCCGGGGCCAGCGATAGGTAAAGAGGGCCGCAATGCACGCCGCCATAAACGCAACAATGTTTGCCGTAATGCCGAAGGATGCCGCGGCGATCCCCAAACACAATAGGACAATGCAAGCTGCCACCCACCGCCTGTAGCGGGTCAAGACGAGAAGGAGCACGGGACCAAGATAAAGGGCTGCGGTCACACCGCGCCCTGAAGCGATATAATCCTTGTCAGGACGGCTTTCGGGCGGGGTGATATCCCGGATAAGGCCGCCTGTCGCTGCCTCGAAGGTTAGTAAAACCAACGACAAAGCCCCAGCGCCCAGAATAAAAGTCGATAGCTGACGATCTCCCGCCCCCATGGCGGCATAGGACAGGACCCCCAGCGCCAAAAGATAGCCCGGCCACATGAGCGCATCCTCATAGGGCGACCACAGACAAGTGAGAGACGCATAGGCCATAAGGCCGAAGAGCCACAGGACCCATTCAGATGGCCGCCCCCGTCCCCAAAGGGAAGAGAGGCCGGCCAACCCGATAAGCCCAAAGACAATGACGAGATTGCGGTGGGACAACACCAAGGCCACCGGCAGAAGAACTGCCGCCAACCCAATGAGCCCTGTCGCCACCGCTCGCTTCATCTGCCTCTCTACCCGCTACGCCGACCGCAAATCCGGCGGGGTCGCCTCTTCCACGAGGCTCGCAAGCGCCTCATCGATGGTCATCACCGTACTATGCTTTGTCCCCAGACGACGGATGGACAAGGTCCCCTCCTCCGCTTCGCGCGCGCCAATGGCGGCAATCACCGGCACTTTTTGGTTCGAATGTTCACGGACTTTATAGTTGATCTTCTCATTGCGAAGGTCCGTTTCCACCCGAAGGCCTGCGGCCCGGAACTTGTCCGCGACCTCTTCACCGAAGTCGTTCAGCTCCGTGGTGATCGTCGCAATCACCATCTGCGTCGGCGCCAACCATAGAGGCATCCGCCCCGAATGGTTCTCGATAAGGATACCAAGGAACCGTTCCATCGACCCCAAAATAGCCCGATGCAGCATCACCGGTCGCGCCTTTGACCCATCCTCATCAATATAGGACGCATCAAGACGTTGGGGCAGCAATGGATCAAGCTGTAGCGTCCCGCACTGCCACGACCGACCGATGGCATCCCTTAGATGGTACTCAAGCTTTGGCGCATAAAAGGCGCCCTCACCCGGTAATTCATCATAGTCGAGACCGATGGACGTTAAAGCGTTCGCCAGCACCTTCTCCATCCGGTCCCATTCTTCATCCGTCCCAATGCGCTGTTCTGGTCGGGTTGCCAACGCAATCCTCACATCCTCAAACCCAAGGTGGCTGTAAACGGAAGATGCTAAGTCGCAGAATTTCTGAGTCTCCGACTCAATTTGATCCCACCGGCAAAATATATGCCCATCATCCTGGGTGAATTGCCGTACCCGCATAATCCCGTGAAGGGCACCATGGGGCTCATTCCGGTGGCAACACCCGAACTCAGCCATACGCAGCGGTAGATCCCGATAGGATTTAATCCCCTGATTAAACACCTGGACATGCGCGGGACAATTCATGGGCTTTAACGCCATTAACTTGGCCTGAGGATCAAACACGCCGCCCTCGGACAATGTGTCAGGCACATCATCCGGTACAACGAACATATTCTGGGCATATTTACCCCAATGCCCTGACTTCTCCCAAAGCTGCGCGTCTAAAAGTTGGGGCGTCTTGACCTCATTATAGCCGCCCCAGTCCTGTTTACGCCGAATGTAAGCCTCAAGTTCGCGCCACATGAGGTACCCCTTGGGATGCCAAAAGACGGACCCCGGTGCCTCTTCTTGCAGGTGGAAGAGGTCGAGCTGTTTCCCCAATTTGCGGTGATCACGTTTCTCGGCTTCCTCAAGGCGGTGAAGATAGGCCTTCAGCTCTTTTTCGGATGCCCACGCCGTACCATAAATCCGTTGGAGAACGGCATTATTCTGGTCACCGCGCCAATAGGCCCCCGCCAACTTCATGAGCTTAAAGGCTTTGCCAATGTGCTTTGTGGACGGAAGGTGAGGTCCACGACAAAGATCGTACCAATCCCCATGATGGTAGATTTTGATCTCTTCATCGTCGGGCAAGTCGCGGATAATCTCGGCCTTATAATGCTCCCCCATCCCCTCGAACAAAGCGATGGCCTCCTGGCGGGGCATGACCTCTTTTCGGGTGGGCAGATCAGCATCCACAAGCTCCGCCATCTTCTTTTCAATCGCGGCAAAGTCCTCGGACGAAAAGGGCTCCTCCCGGGCAAAGTCGTAATAGAAGCCGTCATCGATATTGGGACCAATGGTGACTTGGGTATCAGGGAACAGGGCCTGCACCGCCTGGGCCAATAAGTGAGCCGTGTCATGGCGGATGAGGTCCAAACCCTCCGGGTCGGTCCGTGTGAGGATCGCCACCTCGGCATCCTCTTCGATTTTATCCCACAGATCACTCACCTCTCCATTGATGGAGACGGCAATCGCCTTTTTGGCGAGGGAGTTAGAGATATCGCTCGCAATCTCAGCGCCGGAGACCGGGGCATCGAATGAGCGCTGAGCCCCATCGGGCAACGTAATGACAGGCATGGTTTAGCCTCAAAAAGTCAGCGGCAGCCGGTTCACGTCACTGGCGCCGCAAAGAAAACAATTGGACGATTGTGTGCGCTGGGCCCCCAGTGGGCGTCAAGTCGCCGCCACGTCATCTCACTTAGTGGACGGCTTATTCAGCGGGGGACAGCAGCGCGGGAAAGGCATCATTGCCCCTCGCCGGACGCACGGTGGGAAGGGCGGGGGTCACCCGTGACCCGCCGCCAGACTCCTTCGTGAAATAGGCTTTCGCCATCATCATCGGATTGTCACTCCCAAAAGCCGCTTTTACGAACCCGGCTGGAACCGTCTCATGGCGCGTGAGAGGCGCCTTGGCAAGGACCCTATCACGACCCGCATCCACAAGGCGGCTCATATTATAGAACGCCTCATAGGTAATATTCACACCGT
>CALFRH010000282.1 GCA_937919225.1 uncultured Parvularcula sp. | reverse complement strand
CTTATTGGATTCTCGAGCAGAACTCGCTCAACGCGCATTGGTCTGCGGGATTGGGGGTTTCGCGGCCTATTGGACGATCGAGAGAACCATTTTGCTAGCTCAGTAGCCGAGACTCAAAACGAAAATTTATAACACTAAGGGAAATCAGAGAAGGGAGCGCACGATGAAGAAACGATACATTCTGCTTGGATCATTTGCCGTCACTTTAGCCATCGCATACGCGGCATCTGCGCCATACTTGAAGATGCTGCAGGAGTACCAACAGCTACAAAAAATTGTCAACGACACTAATCCGCTCACGGAATTACCGGAACGGATATTGGATGTGAATCCAGAACTCGTGGAATTCCCTGAGCCGAGATCGGTCAGCGCATATCAGAGCAATCCGAACTCAGATAGAAATGCCTATTTTGGCGACCTACACGTCCATACAGGGCTTTCGTTTGACGCCTACGCTTTTGGCACAACGGCGTCACCTGCAGATGCATATCGCTTTGCACGAGGAGACGCTATCAAGCACCCTTCAGGCTTTGATATGCAGCTGAAAAGACCACTCGATTTTTACGGCGTAACAGACCATGCCATGTTCCTCGGCGTGGTCGGAGAAGCGGCAGACACTTCGAGCGCGTTTTCTAAGAATGAGATTGCCGCCTATGTTCACAACATCAACGCTGATGGGAACGACCATTGGACGCGGCAATCAAAACGCTACCTGGCTTTTGCTCGATTCCTTCCGGAAATAATCTCGGGGATCTCAAACGGAACGCTAGATCGAGGCGAGGTTGCTCAAATCACGCAGGATGCCTGGCGAGATACCATCATTGCAGCTGATATGCATTACGAGCCGGGTACCTTCACGACGTTTGTTGGATACGAATATACCACGTCTAGCAACGATTTCGGAAACCTACATCGTAATGTCATTTTTAGATCATCCGCAAAACTTCCAAGCGAGCCATTTTCCAGATTTCATTCCCAAAATCCCGAAGGGTTGTGGGACTGGATGGATGGACTTCGCGAAAACGGAATTGAGAGTCTTGCAATCCCTCACAACTCAAACGGTTCGAATGGACAAATGTTCAAACTCGTCGACTGGGCGGGAGATCCTCTCGATGATGATTATTCGAACCAGCGCGCACGTAATGAGCCGTTGGTAGAGATCACGCAGGTAAAGGGGACATCTGACACACACCCTCTGCTGTCTAAAAATGATGAATGGGCCGACTTCGAAATTATGCAATTCCGGGTGGCGACGTTTCTTCAGAGTGAGCCGAGCGGTAGTTACGTACGTGATGCTTATCTTAACGGCCTCGCGCTTGAAGACGCTGGATTGGAAAATCCCTACAAATTTGGATTGATTGGATCTTCTGACACGCACGTGGCCGCGCCGTCTCTTTATGAAGAAGACTATCACGCCAAAGTGGGTGTCATGGATTCTGATCCGTCAGATCGAGGGTCTGTTCCGATTACTGGCATTCGACGTGGGATCGCAAACCAATTTATGCCGAGCTTCCTCAAGGACGTGGATGGTAACCAATATGTCGCTGCGCGCGGCTACGAACGTTGGGGGGCGTCTGGTCTCGCTGGCGTTTGGGCGGAAGAAAATACGCGAGAAGCGATCTATGATGCATTTCGTCGAAAGGAGACGTTCGCAACGACCGGTCCCAGAATTAAAGTTCGTTTCTTTGCTGGGCATGGTCTGCAAGAAGAATTACTGCAATCAACTGACATGGTTTCATCCTTATACGCGACGGGTACACCCATGGGCGGCGATTTAGAGCTAAACGGTTCGAGTCGTCCGCAGTTTGTCGTATGGGGCGTGCGAGATAGTTTGGGAGCGCCATTGCAGAGATTGCAAATCATTAAAGGGTATGTCCGCGGCGGTGAACATCATGAAGTCGTCTATGATGTTGCATGCTCGGATGGATTGGATCCAGACCCAGCGACTCATCGATGCCCAGACAACCAAGCCACGGTTGATCTGTCGGATTGCTCTATATCGGAAGACGTGGGTGCAAATGAGTTGCTAACGCTCTGGCAAGATCCAGATTTTGACGCAACTTTGGACGCATTTTACTACGTCCGTGTGTTGGAAAACCCCACCTGCAGATGGTCAACTTGGGATGCTCTGCAGGCTGGTGTTGAACCGCGTTCTGATTTACCGGCAACCATTCAGGAACGTGCATGGTCTTCGCCCATTTGGGTCCGTTCGGAACAATAGTGAACCGGATTCTCTTAGGCCCATGTGACATCCGTGGCACGCGCCACGCATAAGCTCGTTTGTTCGAAGAGTCGGCGGCTGAATTGCTGCGTATTTGGCGATGTGATAGCGACAAAAACTAAACGTAAGGATGACATGCAAAAAACATGACGACAAAGACCGCGTTAGGACGCCATTATGCAGGTAAAAGCGACGAGGATCGAAAGATCGAACGGCGCGCTGTTTTGCTCGAAGCTGCGATCCTCGTCTATGGCGAAGTGGGTTACCATAAAGCGACTGTCCGGCAAATTTGCACGCGCGCGGGGCTAACCGCGCGATACTTTTACGAGTCTTTTTCCGATGGCGAGGACTGGTGCGCCGCATGGTATGACCATGTTGTAGAAGTGTTTTTATCAACGGCGCTGGAGGCGGCACGGGCATTTCCAGACGATAAAGAACAGCAAGTCCTGGCATTCCACCGAACCTATTTCTCAGAATTGCGAGAACAACCAGATCTTGCCCGAGTCTTTTTGATGGATGTCGCATCGGTCAGCACCCGCATGCGCCAACGCTTTGAACAATCCGTTGACATGATATCCGGACTATTTCCCGATCATGTGCCGATCGCTCATACAAATGAGCAGGTTAGGGAATATGTACGACGCGCGCTCGCGGCGGGTACGCTTCAAATTGCGAGAAGATGGGTTGAAGAAAACTACCAGACGCCAATCGAACACTTATTGGCAGCCATAGTGACCCTTTACTCATTATCTGAGCAAAGCGATGCGAAGCGATAAACGCGCCAAAAGAGACGAAATTGGATTTTCTGTTAAGGGCCCGTTCCGCAGCTTTTTCTGATCTGCGAGCAACCATTCTATGACGCGTGACAAAACGGATCGACGAGATGCACCTGTTATTGACGCTGTTAATTCGGAGGGCTTGAATCACGTCGTTTCGTCAGTGTCGCCAAAATTGATTGATGTGATTCCGGAAAAAGCCGTTGCATTGATGACAGAAACTTAGCGTCACTCCCCACAACAATCCGTCTTTTTCGCTTTTCTATACCTGAAACGATTATTTTGGCGGCCCGGGCTGGATCTAATTTCAGCAATTTGTTTGCTTGTGCACGCGGGTCATCATCTGGCCAGTTCGAACGTGTGGCTATTGTCGCTGAATTGGCTATATTGGTCCGAACACCGCCGGGGTAGACGACTGAGACACCGATATCGTTGCCTTCCAACTCTAATCGCAATGCATCAGATAGACCGCGTAACGCAAATTTGCTTGCGCAGTAGGCCGTTTGGTTCGCAACCCCGACACATCCAAGTATGCTTGAGACGTTTACAATTTGCCCTTTGCTTTGTCGCATCATGATCGGCAACAATGACCGCGTGAGTGCAACCGGCCCGGAAAAGTTGACGGCCATCACGCGGTCGAATTGCTGCTTGGAAGTCTCCTGAAAACTTCCCATCGTCGTGATTCCCGCATTGTTTATGAGGATATTCACTTTCCCATAGTCGCGTTCGATCATTGAGACGATGCGCGTGATATCTTCTGAATTTGTGATATCAGCAACATAGGTTGTTGTCTTCGTACCATATCGTTCTGCTTCCTTTTGGGTGTTTTTCAATCCGCCCCCATCGAGATCAATTACGGCTAAATCAACGCCTCGTGATGCAAGCTGTATTGCGAGTTGGGCTCCGATACCCCCTGCCCCACCCGTCAGCACTGCGACCGAGCCTTCAAGTTGAAACGGTTTCATAGCTTTTTCATCCTTGGCTCAGGCGTTTTGACTTGCTCGAATTCGTAATCTCCGTCGATGAGCCTGCGTGTTCTCTTTCGGTATTTAAATGTATGGTCTGGCCAGATCGTGGTGATGCGCCCTGACGCATCGCTATACCAGCTCTGGCAGCCTGATGCCCAAACGGTTCCGATCATCTTGCGATCGATCTCACGTTCAAAGCTTTCTTGCGCAGCGTGCGTGACCTCAACCGACATAGAGCCATTCTTGTGCATCGCGCGCACAACCTCCATCACATGACGAATTTGACATTCGATCATGTAAATCATCGAGTTGTGTCCTAACCCGGTGTGCGGTCCCATCAGCATAAAAAAGTTTGGAAACCCCTCGACCGAGATTCCAAGATATGCCTTAGCCGTTTCTTGCATCTCATCTTGAAGAACTCGTCCGTCTCGGCCCACAATTCTTAGTGGGTTTGCCGCTGCGTCCGTCACCTCGAATCCCGTGCACCAAATGATGGTATCGAGCTTATGATAGGATTGATCGGTACGAATACCTTGTGCATCCACGTGAACGATTGAATCTGTTTCCAGGGTAACATGATCCTGGACGATCGCGGGATAGTAATCACTCGATAACAAGACGCGCTTGCAACCAAACTTCTCTCTCGGAAGAAGTTTGTCACGCAAGGCTTCATCTTTGACTTGCCTGCGCAGCTGCTTTTTGGCCTGCCGTTCTCCAAAAGTTGAACTCTTATTGGATAAGAAAGCTGGCAGCCTTGATTCTAGTAGCCAATACAGCAGTGTTCTGCTGATTGAGTTCGCGAACGGTACATTTGCGAAGCACCACGCCGCGAATTTGCCGATCTTCCAGTTAGGCTTTGGTTGAATCCAGGGCGCATTGCGCTGAAATACAACAAGCTCTGACACTTCGGGCGCAATACTCGGCACAACCTGGATCGCGCTCGCGCCAGTTCCGACGACACCGACCTTACGACCTTTGAGATCAAAGTTCTCTGGCCAACTCGCAGAATGGAAATGATCGCCTTCAAAATCCTTTATGCCATCAATCGAAGCCAGTTTTGGAATGTGAAGCGCGCCTTGGCCTGAAACGACAATTCGGGCACTAATTTCGTCTCCATTAGAGGTGCGCACACGCCATAAGGACAACTCGTCATCGTACTTCGCGTCTGCAACTTCAGAACCAAACCGGACATGGTCGAGAATATCGTATCTTTCAGCGCAGTCTTCTAAATATGCTTTGATTTCCGCCTGGGGGGCGAACACTTCTGACCAATTGGGGTTCGGTGCAAAAGAGTAGCTGTAAAGTCGACTTGGGACGTCACAGGCACACCCCGGATAGGTATTATCCCTCCAAGTCCCTCCGACGCCTTGCGCTTTTTCCAGGATGACGAATGTCTGAAATTTGGCTTGCTTGAGAGCAATCGCCATCCCTATTCCTGAAAACCCGGATCCAATGATCAATACATCAAAGTCCGGCGATTCAAATGACGCCATAATTCTGTGACTCCATATCTGAAAACGCATGTTTTCAGATATGGATATAACGAGAATTGTCAACTCGGTAGTTTGCTCAGCGCCAAATCCGATTGTCTCTGAAACTTGTGATCCCGTCGTTCGGCAAACAAAATTCTCAATACCCAATGCCAGTCAGATCGGGATATGAAAGAAAAGAGGAGGAAGGTGCAACCTTCCTCCTCATGGGTTTGATTTTGAGAAATCAAATCTGACTACATACTTCGGGGATCGGTCGGATCTGAACCCGCCTGTACTTCTTCCGCATCGCCTATGCCGTCGCCATCGGAGTCGGCCTTATACGGGAATGAGCCTGCGGAAATCTCCTGATTGTTCGGAATCCCATCGCCATCAATATCGGAATCAGACTTGTCCTCAATGCCATCTCCATCGGTGTCGGCCCACCGAGTCGGATCATTTGGAAAACCGTCAAAACCGTTTTCGACCCCGTCACCGTCGGAGTCGACGCCGAGCGGAACGGTGATGTCGAGCCATTCGCTAATCGCATCAGATACGATACCGGACATCATATCTCCACCTACGACCCCATAATATTGGCTCATATGGTAAGGTCTTTGTTCGAGCGGCAATCCGGTATGAACGCCTGGGTTCCATCCCATCGCGCCGAGATTTTTCATTGTCCAAGACATACTGTATTGATCAGTAACGGTGCTTTGGGACTGCATGACGGTTGAGAGCCATGGCGTCAAAACGAGCGTTGTGATGATCTCTTGAATTTCACGATCATTGTAATGACGGCGCAACTCTTCAATGTGCGCTGCAGTCGTGCGCCCTGGCAACGTGCCGGCATCACGGGCTAGACGGAAGGCGGCTTTATCTGCGGCGGACAAGTGGTCGGCACGTTCAAAATCCATCAGTGACCGAATTTTGTTCACGACCATCGGCATGTCTTGCGGAGGTATCTTGTCGTAAACGTAGTCATCTTCCATTTCTTGGAACGTTCCGAATGCGCCATGCGCCTGACAGTGCACACAGCCACTGGCCAGTTGATAGACAAAGAACAACTCCCATTTTCGCTGAAGAGTCAGAGCCCGGTCACGTTGAAGTGTAAACGCATCCATACCGAGTGTGCCAAGGCTACTCTTGCGGCTCCAACTATTGTCCAATTTGTGCCGCTCACTGTAGGAATGTTCAGTCGCGGGAATCGTTGCTGGCTCAAAGTACTTGTAATCATAGGCAGCCACGTTGAACGGCGGTGTCCCTGCTGGCGGCAGGTTTGCTGACTTCGCGTCTGGGTCTTCCCACCGCAAATATTCGGCGGGATAGAAGTCGAATGGTTCTTCGATCCCATCTTGATCGCCATCAAATGTAAGAAGCGGTATGCCGTAACCGGTCACTTGATTTAGAAAATCAGTGGTGAGTTGGGGCGCCTTTGCAGTAAGGTCTCCCGCATTCCAATCAGCGACAAACTCATCATGTAGCGCGACAAGCATTTCGCCAACGAACGGGTTTGCACGTTGTTCATTTGCCGAGCCTTGATTGTGTCCAGGCTTCCAGCCAACACCGCTTAGATTTGCGTTCGCCCAATCGATCGTTTCTTGGTCCGTCGCAATCGGAAGAATCTGATCATGTGTTGCCATTGACGCGTTGATGCCCGTTAGCTCGAAGAGCTCGACGATCTGTCGATCTGCATAGTATGTTCGCAGCATGGCATGCGTATCGGCGGTCACGCGCGTTGGCAGTTTCGACGCAACGTCTAGGTATTCAAATGCCACGCGAAGGCGATCGTCTTCAATATTTGAGACAAAGTCAGGCGACCAAAGCGCGACAATTTCCTCGTTTGGAACCCCAAGTAGAGAAAGCTGATAAGCGCTACGGGCTTGATGGTGATTGCTGCCCGCTAAGATCATCTGGTAAAGTGTAAACTTCCATTTCGTTTTTGCGTCGAACATCCCATCGCTGTGAATCATCGCATCTGCGATCATCAGATTCTCGTAAAAGTCTCGGACATTGCTGATATCGATTTTTTGTCGGTCGTAATAATTTTGTTCCAAGTCCTGCGAAGGAGGAACCGGTGGAGTATCCGCCCATGCGCTCGTTGCCAGCAGTGTGTGACCTGCAAGAATCGTGGTCGCCAAGAGAGATAGAGTCTTCATTGCCTATTCTCCTTCATAGAGTTTAACGAACATGCCGTTCGCGTTTGCAGAATGTGTTGGCACTTGTTGCAACACATCCCAATGCTCTTCGATGCGCCCGTCTGGGCCGAAGAAGTA
This sequence comes from uncultured Parvularcula sp., assembly GCA_937919225.1. Taxonomy (GTDB): domain Bacteria; phylum Pseudomonadota; class Alphaproteobacteria; order Caulobacterales; family Parvularculaceae; genus Parvularcula. The sequence goes on along the minus strand of CALFRH010000282.1, from coordinate 1,962 downwards.
CATGTCGACAGCCGCGGTTCCGAGATCGTCCGGCTCGGCATTATCGACATTACGGAAATTAACGTGCGCCATCGCCCAGGGTCCGACGACGATGACTTTGTGGACATCGATTTTGACATCGTATTGCGCAACGGAAGATGCAAAGAGCATAGCGATCGGGTTCCGGCCGTTCGGCACGCCAGTGCTGTGCTGAATGTACCGATCAGACATAAACTCTTCCATCGTTTCGCCGGTCGGGTTTGTGGCGAACACTTCGTAGAGCTTCAGAATCTTGTCAGCGATTGGTCGATCAGAATCGTCCCCCAAGATGATGTGCGTTTCATATCCGACGGGGACGGTATTGCGTTTGTCCATTTGTTGATCTTGCGATTTTTCGGGGCGCGCAAACGACTCATCGGTCAGCACGGGCAGGTTCACTTCCAGTGGCTGAGCATGCGCGGCGTTTGGCATATTTCCTTGAGTCTGCGCACAGCTGGAAAGTGGTATCGCAAGCACACTTATCAGCGCGGCGGAGAACAGTTTGTGGGATAAGTCTCTCATCTTCGGTTCCTCTAAAACATTAGCTACTGAGCGAGCTTGCTTGGCGCCTCAGAGCACATGCAGCTTCTATTTTGAGGGATTGCCCCGCCTCGCAGAACAGCTCCAGCAGATGACCGCATCGCTGCTCATTGAGTGACGCCTCGCCTCTCCGTAAAGGCCGAATGCCGAACTCGCAGACTTAAGTTTATGAACCCGAATAGACCTCGACCAAAGTTCCGCTAACGCACACCAAATGCGCGTGCCGTTGATTTCAGATTTGCTAATCTCACTGGGTGACGCCGGCTATGGCGCCGAATAACCGTTTACCCATTGGTGAGATTGAACGCCCCTTCGATTACCATCAGAGCAGTCCCGAACGCCCCTGGACTAGACGCACACGCGATGCGCGCGCGAACCACTTGAGAGCGCCAATTTTCGCGTGTTCATCTTGTTTAAAGAAGCCTGCCCTCGAGCGGCGCGCAGCATGCCAGACTCCTCCCTCCCAATGAGTATCCGGCATGTTGCGAGCTGTCGCAAAAACACCGGAGCGAGTTATGGAACCTTTCCGCACACAACAAATCTCCAGGATCCGAAATGCCGAGCGCAGGGTGCGAGAACGTCGCCGAGGTGTGCTCGCTAATATCTCGAAATTGGCTCTACTTTCATCGTTTACAATGGTTCTCGCAGCCATGCCCGCGTTGGCGCAAGAAAGCTATGATGAAGTTTCAGAACTGCGTGAAGAAGTCGCTGAGCTTCGGGCATTGGTCGCAGAGTTGTTGCGCGAAAAAGAAGGCAGCGAAGTCTTGGCTGAACCGGTCGAACGCCTTTCCCCTCCACCCGGCGAGAACGGTGACCAACAGAGCGCCTTGTCCACAACGCAATCCGGGCCTCGCCAACCTGTGGGTCGTTTTCCTGATGATGCATTTGTCACAGCTGGCAATTTTGATCGGTCTTTTAATGTGCCAGGCACAGATGGCGCGATCCGTATTGGCGGCGCCCTTCAAGTCAATTCGAGCTTTGATTTCGATCATCAAGGGTTTCAACAAATAGGAACCCCCCCGACGATTCCACTCGACGGCTCCGTCGATGATGGCGATGAGCAGTTTGCGATACATGCGCGCCATACACGCGTGAATTTCGACTATCGCGCGCCCACAGATCTCGGAGAGTTCCGAACGTTCGTCGAATTTGATTTCTTTGGTGATGGGGATGAGTTTACCAATGACTATGATTTAAGGCTGCGACACGCCGCTGCTGAACTCGGCCCATGGAAACTGGGACAATTCTGGTCGGGATTTGTGGATGTGTTTTCATTCCCTGAAACGGCTGACCCGGGTGGACCGCTATCCGCACCGGTGCTCAGAAATCCCGGCATCTAATTAGTTCGAGGCGAGCAGCAAGGAACTAATTGGGGGATCGGAATCGCAAACACGGCTGGCGATC
>CALFRH010000281.1 GCA_937919225.1 uncultured Parvularcula sp. | reverse complement strand
GATCAGAAGGGGCGGCAATTATTCTTGAATCCGTCCGTAGTCAATTAAAACTTGACGGCGTAATGATCCCATCACGAAGCCTCACCTTAATGGGATTATGTGAACTACCCCGTCTCTTTTTGGCGGCGCCTCGATTCGAGGAAGTTGGTGCTCGGTATGTAGAAGACATCTTTGCACAGAATGATCGGCGATTTGACTTAAGGGTTTGCGTCAGGGGAACATCTTACGATACGTTGTGTTCAACGGTTGATGTTTTTGAAGACCTTCAATTCAACTCTCCAATGGCTCCAGAGGCCACGCATCAAATTGCGTTGACGGTTGAGCGTGACGCGGAGGTTGCTGGCTTTTTGGTCTGGCTGACGCTTGAGACAGCGCCCGGTTTAGAGATTGACTCTCTGCGTCATGAACATTGCTGGATTCCTGTTTTCTTACCCGCTTTCGATCCGGCGACCCAAGTGCTTAAGGGGGATCGTTTGGACGCGACGGTATCGCGAACTCTGTGCAAGAATAAACTCAACCCAGACTTTACAGTGACAGGAACTCTGTCGCGGGATGGGAGTATACTTCACCGGTTTGAGGCTGATTGCCCCCACATTGCTGAACACTATCGCGGCACTCCGTTTTATGACCGGCTATTGGGTGCCCATGATCAACCAAAGGATGGTAACGGCCACGCGGTCACCACGGCTGAGATGAAGGCGACGCTGCGCCAACAATTACCAGACTTTATGGTTCCTGATCAGATTATCACCGTCGATACGATGCCGCTGACACCAAACGGCAAGATTGATCGGCGGGCCTTGCGAGCGCTACGGGCGGCGCAGTCTTCAGTTTCCTCCCAGGAGGAGAGCGCCGCTAGTGAAACAGAAAGCCTAGTGCATCAGGCGTGGGCTGAGGTTCTAGACCAAGCCAGCATTGGTCTTGATCAAAACTTTTTTGATGTCGGTGGACATTCTATTCGAATGGCAAAAGTTCAATCACGGTTGCAAACGGCATTGGAGCGGGATGTCCCGCTGATCTTATTGTTCCAGCATCCAACGATTCGTGCTCAGGCTGCCGCTTTATCCACATCAGATGACGTTGTTGCCGTGTCAGGCCGACAAAAAGGCAGCAAAGGTGCGCAACGTCTTTCGGCCATGGCGGCGCGGCGGCGCGGTCGGCGCAAACGGGATAGTGATAATGGCTGATGAAGAACGCACAGGTCTTGAAATCGCTGTGGTCGGGATGGCCGGACGGCTCCCTGGTGCCGATACGCTTGATACGTTTTGGGAAAACATCCTTGAGGGGAAGGATTGTATTAAACACCTTACGAGGGAAGATCTCTTAGCATTTGGCCGTTCTGCCGAAGAGGTTGATCAGCCAAATTTTGTCGGTGCGCACGGCATGATCGATGGCGTTGAAACCTTCGATCACGCATTTTTCGGCTATAGCGCTCGTGAAGCGGCGCTGATGGACCCTCAACAACGGATCTTTTTAGAGGTCTCTTATCACGCCCTGGAGGATGCAGGGTATCTCTATAACGATGATATTCCCATCGGTGTCTTCGCGGGGGCAAGTGCAAGCACCTATTTCAGACAGCATGTTCTTCCATCGGTCGCCGACAACCCCGCGGCATTGTTTCAGGCGAACTACTCAAACCATAGTGATTTTCTATGTACACGAACCAGCTATAAGCTGGGCCTGACTGGGCCAAGTATAACGGTACAGTCTGCGTGCTCAACATCGTTGGTGGCGATCGGCATGGCGTGCCAATCGCTATTGAGTGGGGCCTGCGATATGGCGCTGGCTGGTGGTGTTTCCATTTCACTGCCCAGTGAGCGCGGCTATACGCATCAAGAGGGGATGATCTTCTCCCCCGACGGACGCTGTCGTCCCTTCGATGCATCTGCCGCGGGGACACTGAAAGGGGATGGCGCAGGGGTTGTCGCCCTTAAGCGGCTTGAAGATGCCGAGGTCGATGGCGATCAGATACATGCTGTCATTTTAGGGGCTGCGATCAACAATGATGGAGCTGATAAAGTAGGCTACACGGCACCTGGGTTTAGGGGGCAGGTGGAGGTGATCCGCGAAGCCCATGAGCTTTCCGGCATTGATCCGTCTACCATTGGGTATATTGAAGCCCATGGCACTGGGACCCCTATGGGTGACCCGTTGGAGATTTCAGCGCTTGCGGCGGCGTTTGCCGATCAAACAAGTGAACGACAATTCGCCGCCATCGGCTCGGTTAAAGCAAGTATTGGTCACCTTGATGCTGCGGCAGGGGTGGCGGGCTTCATCAAAACGGTTCTAGCCCTCCGCCATGCGACATTGCCGCCCTTGGTCAATTTCAAAACCCCCAATCCAGAAATTGATTTTCAATCAAGTCCGGTACGCCCTCTGTCTTCGGCGCAGCCTTGGGATGCGTCCGTGCGGCGCGCCGCTGTCTCGTCATTTGGTATTGGTGGTTCCAATGTTCATCTCGTGTTGGAGGCTGCGCCACCTTTGCCGGCGGTGCCCGTTCAACAAGAAAGCCAGCCTGTGCTGCTGGCGTTTTCGGCGCACACGGAGGCGTCAACTTTCGCCCGTACACAGACGGTTGTTGAAAACATCGCTGACGGACAAATGATGGCAGTAGCGCGCGCGCTTCTTAAAGAACCTGCACGGGATCATCGCGCGGTCGTTATTGCGCCCACCGGGAGCGTTGCGCGTCAATCTTTAGACACCAAAGGCGCTAGCGCGCGAAAAGTTGAAGGGGTCGTTGGGAATCGGGAAGCGCTATTCCTTTTCCCTGGGCAGGGCGCCCAATATGCTGGGATGGGCGCCGCCCTTGCGAGTGCAGACGCACAGTTTCGTGAACATCTAGAGCGAAATTTAGAGGCCCTCCGCCGACGGACGGGGTTAGATATTTCTCCTCTATTGCAGGCGACTGCGGTTGGGGACGCGTCCGCCGCTGCCCGGCTACAGGAAACAGCTATTGCGCAGCCTGCCTTGACCGCGGTTGCCCTTAGCCTTGCCGCCCGTTGGCGGGATTTGGGGGTCAGTCCATCGTGTCTTTTAGGACACAGTATTGGTGAGTTGGCCGTTGCCGCGATTGCAGATGTCTTTAGTGCGGAGGACGCCCTTGATCTTGCCTTTCACCGAGGGCGCCTTATGCAAGAATGCTCGCCCGGCGATATGGTGGCGGTAGGGTTGGGCGAAGACGATGTTCGCGCTCTTTTACCGGCGCACCCTGCGTTGGATCTGGCGGCGATCAACAGTGATCAGCAGACAGTGTTATCTGGGCCCGCCGAGGCTGTGGCCGCGTTTCGAGATGCATTAGGCGACGATGTAACGTCCAGGGTCTTGTCCACCTCTCACGGGTTTCACTCGCGCGCCATGGCCAGTGCTGTTGAGCCGTTTGTGAAGGCCGTGGCTGAAAGGCGACCACGGCCTGCATTGTTGCCCGTTATCTCATCCGTCACCGGGTCGTTGATTGATCGGCAGGCGTTAGCGGACCCTGCTTATTGGGGGCGTAATATTCGTGAACCCGTCCGGTTTGCTGATGCCGCTGATGTGGCGCGGCAGCGGGCGGACGCGTTCTATATCGAGGCGGGGCCGGGCGGCACGCTGTTAAATTTGATCCGCAAGGGAGGCGCGATTGAGGGGGCGTCTAGCCTATCGCAACCCCATGGTTCGCTGACAGAACACGAAACGTTTTTGCGGGCTGTGGGTCATTATTGGTGTGTGGGCGGAGATGTGGACCTTTGCGCTATCTGCGATGATGAGGCGCCGGTCGCGAAGTTGCCCCCTTACCCATTTGACCGTCAACGATGTTGGGTTGAGAAGGCGACGGGCGCGGGCGTTGCGCCTCAGGTCCGACAACAGCCAGAATTGTGCCACTTGTCCTGGCAACGGGGGGTGCGCCCCATATTGAGTGAGACCCCGATCCGGGCGCGCTGGATGGGCACAGAAACCCATCGTCAACGTGTGCAGAGCGATAAGCTCACTTTACTTCCTGCAGACGCTAACGATAAAATAATTCTCTGGCATGCTGATCCTGAACTGAATGAGGCGGCCTTCCTGCAAGAGGTACAACAAACCTTTGCTGCGCCCTTTAGCGAGGGCACATCCTTATACTTCCTGACACAGAACGCAGAGGTTGTTTTGGACACGGAGACAGGATCCCAACCCCAAGCTTGGGTCCAGTCGCAGCGTCAGATGGTCGCGTTACTGAGGGTGGCCTGTCAGGAAAATCGCGATGTGCAGTTCTATCACATCGATTACGCGACCGATGCTGACCTCGCGGTCTTGCCCGCGATACTCGATAACAATAGCGTGGACGCTAACGCCGACTGCGTTGCGTTGAGGAACCAGCGCATTTGGCGACGTATTGTCGAGCCTATCGGGGCGAGCCCTTCGTCACCAAATGGGGTGCACGTTCTTCTTGGTGGCGGCGGGGAAGTTGGTACACAGCTCGCCAAAGGGTTGCTTAATCGGGGCCATGCGGTGGCGCGGGTGGTGCGCGATAAGCAAAAACTGAAGCTTTCATCTGGAATCGGTGATACTCTCTCCTCGGATCAGCTTATGGTCCTCGAGGCCGACGTGACCTCTGTGCAGCAATTATCAAGTGTCATTGAGGCTGCAGTTGAACAGTTTGGTAGGGTGACATCGATTGGTCACCTCGCAGGTGTTGTGGGGACAGATGCTCTTGTTCCCGTCTCCCAATTGACGCCCGAGGAATTGGCGCGGCAACTCACTCCCAAAGCGATCGGTGCACAGGCTATCAAAGTGGCGCTAGCCGACAAGCCTGTGGGGACGGTGGTCCTCTTCTCTTCCTTAGCGTCCCATTTGGGAGGGCTTGGCGCAGGCGCGTACGCTGCGGCCAACGCTTCACTTGACGCAGCGGCGCTGACAGCAACCCATGCTGATCAATCGCGATGGGTCAGTGTTGGATGGGATACCATCCAAAGCCATGGCATGACCGGTATCGGAGAAAGTGATCTTGTTTCCCTTTACCTTGGGGCGTGTGAAACCCATGAACCTGTGGTCATCGCCACCGGACGGTCAAACGCTGATCTGTTTACAGTCGCTACCTCAAGCACCCCTCCTTTAACGCAGGCCGCGGTCGATCCCCCTCAAGCGGATAACAATGACACGACGACAGACGATCAAGCCGTTGCTGTACTATTGGGCATTTGGCGAGAAGTGTTTGGTCAAGCCAGCATCAATGCAACCGACAATTTTTTCGAGTTGGGGGGGGACTCAGTGATGAGTTTACAGATTGCATCAAAGGC
>CALFRH010000280.1 GCA_937919225.1 uncultured Parvularcula sp. | reverse complement strand
AGCCCTGGCGGACCTCATCGCCTTCGCAAGCGAGCGGGAGGCGCGTGTCATCGCCGTAGGCGTTGAAGGAGAGGCCGCCGTCCACGCTCTTGAAGCCCTCGGCATTCACGGCGCCCAAGGCAATGCTCTCGGTCGGGCGGCCCCGTTCGGGAAACCTGTGCGAGACCAGGTGGAAGAGCCAACGCCCGCGGCATCGGAAACGATGCAAACGGTGTCAGAAGCCGCGGCAGCACAAGCCACCCAGGCGCGGACAGAGCCAGATATCGAAGAAACGCCATTACCCGATTCTGAGCCCCCCCTTGAACTGACGGATGCGGATGAAAGCCTGGCAGCAGCAAGGAAAGTGAAAGCAGCGCGCATTGCCGCTGCAAAGCAGGCGGCCTTGCGAAAATTCCACGCCTCCCGCGCGGCAACCCAACGCTCCCGCGAGCAAAAGGAGGCCCGTGATCTTGCGGCTGCCGAGCGCGCGGCGGCGATCCAGGCAGCCAACACAGCCCGGGAACTACAAGAGCGGCTCGAAGTCAGCTTCAGTGACGGCACCCCAGCCGAAATCATGCGTACAGAAACAGAAAATCTTGCTGAAACCGAGAAGGGTGTTACGCTGACAGCAGGATTTGTCGGCGGCCTCCGCGTCGACGGCTATACCGAAACCAACAAAGAAGAGAACGCCTCCGACAGTACGCTCCGCGCCGGCGCCATGGCAGGTGACATGAGCCTGGCCTCAAGCGACGTCGTGGGGGATGCAATTGGGCCAGAGCCCACGTCCGTGCGCGGCATTATCGCCGCCCTTCCGGATGATGTCGTGGCTCGTCGGTCCTCAGGATCGGCTGAAACAATCCCCTCTTCCGAAAAGGCCTCGAACGAAGGGGATCCTCTCGATACGTTCGTCGCCGCGTCACCACAATTACCGGATGATCCGATTGGGGATGTCCCCCTCGACGACATGATGGATAGCGACATCGAGGTTATCGTCGACGACGATGACATCCAGACAGCGCGCGAGCCGATCATGCCGGCCTTTTTAACGCGCAAATACAGGATAACCCACTTCTGGCCACGTTCCTGGAAGCGCGCCTGGCACCGCCGACAAGCCGCCAGAGAAGAGCAGCTACCCGATATTCACGATGATAGTTTGCTCGCAGGTGAGTAATCACCAGACAGTTGGCAACAATCTGACGCCCCTAACAATAAAAATTGTATGACAAAATAGATTTTGACATAATTTCGCCGCAGCTCCCTCATCAGGTCTTCATAGTTTGATGTGAAGACATCTCTGAGGGTCAGTCGGACGTCTATTATGCGAAACTCTTTTGTTGTCATGTTCATTGCCGCGCTATTCAGCAATGGTTGTCGTTCGGATGTAGAAGCCCCTCCGGACGAGGCGGCGGCCCCTAGCCCGCCCACTTTCACCTCGTCAGCCCCAAGCACGGCGACGCCAACCGTCCTCACGGAAGGCACATCAGATGCCGATCAATTGGTTGGGTCATCGGCAAACGATATCATTCTCGGACTTGGCGGTGCCGATAGTCTTTCCGGTGGGGACGGCGATGATCTTCTTATCGGCGACGGCTTTGCCCTCAGCCCACAGACCGAAGAAGAGGCGAACCGGTTCCTTCAACAAGCCACTTTTGGCCCGGACCCTGACGAAATTAATGCCATGATGGGTCAGTCTTATGAAGATTGGATTACGGCGCAATTCGCCGTCACGCCAACGCTCATTCTACCAGCAATGCTAGCGGAGTTTAATGGCACCACATTGCAGCTGACAGGAGAACCTGGGCGGCCAAAATATGAGGCCATCAACGCCGCGTCAGACGCGCAATGGCTCGCCATGTTGGCCGGGGAGGATCAACTTCGTCAGCGTGTTGCCTTTGCCCTCTCCCAGATCTTGGTCATCTCCCACCGCGTGCCCAATGCGCTTGCAGACCATCAAGACATGGTCGCCGCCTATATGGATGTGTTGATCGATGGCGCATTCGGCAATTACCGCGACCTCCTTGAGGAGGTCACCTACTCCCCCGCAATGGCGATATATCTGACCTATCTACGCAATCGGCCAGAAGATCCCGATACGGGCCAAATGCCCGATGAGAATTATGCGCGCGAAATCATGCAGCTTTTTTCAATTGGGCTCATCGCGCTCAACCCAGACGGTACCCCAAAGCAGGCTGGTGGCAGTGGTTCAGCCATTGAAGTCTACACGAATGATGACGTCACCGGTCTCGCCAAAGTCTTTACCGGTCTGTCATACGACAGCAGCGATTTTGATGATGTGGTGGCGTTCGAGAATTTCTATCGCCGCCTTCGAATGTATGAAGACTTTCATAGCCCAGCAGAGAAAACATTCCTTGGAACGGTCATTCCGGCGGGCACCTCGGGGGCAGCGAGTATCGATCTCGCGCTCGATGCGCTGATCGATCACCCTAACACCGCGCCTTTTGTGTCAAAGCAGCTTATCCAGCGCCTGGTGACGTCCAACCCAACCCCGGCTTACGTTGCCCGAGTTTCTCAAGCCTTCCGTACAGGGTACTATAGGACACTTCTTGGTACACAGTTTGGTGACGGGCGCCCCGGCGATATGAAAGCAACCATCGCTGCAATCCTGCTTGATGATGAAGCCCGCGATAGCGTAGCCGCAGATAACCCGGCATTCGGTCGGGTCCGCGAACCTATTATGCGGTGGGTTCATTGGGCCCGCGCTTTTGAGGCACCCGCTTTCGAGCCGGAGAAGCATTATATTATGGTCGATGCCAGCGCGCCCAGCGATTTGGGGCAACACCCCTTTAAATCACCATCTGTCTTCAACTTTTTCCGACCAGGATATGTTGCCCCCGGTACCGAAAGTGCAGCGGCGGGGATGGTGGCGCCCGAGCTTCAGATCACTAATGCCAGTTCCATCGTGGGCTATGCGAATGTGATTTCGCTCTATGCGCTTGGACGTCCGCAACGCTTCGCGAACTTTGATCCAACGTCTTTCGTTGCACCCTATACAGACCAACTGGCTATTGCGAATGACATTGACGCCCTATTGGACAATCTCGATTTACTGCTCACGCACGGCACGTTGAGTGATGAAACTCGTGATCTTATTGCAGATTTTCTGAACGCTGCGCCTTACAATTCCAATGATGTGCAAGCCAGCAATAAACTCCGTGTTCAGTTAGCGGTGATTGCCATTATGACCTCACCGGATTACCTGGTGCAGCGGTAGGAGAGCGAAAAATGACCACACGCCGCTTATTTTTGAAATCCTCTCTCGCCACCGCCGGGGCGGCAAGCGCCCTCTCATGGCTCCCCCACGGGCGCGTTCTTGCGGCCGACACATCGGGATATCGGGCACTTGTTTGTGTCTTCCTAGTTGGTGGGATGGATAATTTTGACACGGTCATTCCATACGACACACTGTCCTATGATCGTTATGCGGAAATTCGGGCACCCCTACTTGCCAACTATGCGGCGGCTGGCGTGACGAGCCGGTTGCGGAATAATTTGCGTGTCCTATCGCCCATCAACAGCGCGACCTTCGCCGGGCGGCAATTTGCGTTGCCAGCAGAACTATCGCCCATTGCTGATCTTTTCGACAGCGGCGCAGCCGCGATCGTCGGCAATGTGGGGCCTCTTGTCCAAGAGGCTACCCGAACCGAGCTAGAAGCGGACCCCACTCTTCTGCCGCCCCGGCTCTATTCGCATAATGACCAACAGTCGGTGTGGCAATCCCTTGAGCCAGAGGGCAGCCGCTTTGGTTGGGGGGGCCGCTTTGCCGACACGATGAACAATGCGGGGGCGAACGATATTTTCGCCTTCTCCGCCATCACACCAGGGGGCAATAATGTGTTCTTATCTGGTGAAGGAGTTCAACCCTACCAGGTCGGTAGCTTTGAATCGACCACAGAGCACCTCCTACTGTCGGACACATCTCCGCTGAATGACCAAAGCAAACAAGCCTTTCGGGCACTCATCGCAGCCAATAGCCGTCGACTTGACAATATCCTTGAACGGGATGTTGACGCCATCCAAGCTGATGCTCTGGCAACGAATGAAGCCTTCAGCGGCGCGATTGCCAATGTTGCAGACCCGCTGGCGACTGACTTTCCCGACACTTCCATTGGTCGGCAGCTAAAGACCGTCGCCGATACCATCAATGCTCGATCACAGTTGGGTGCCTCGCGACAGATTTTCTACGTGCGTCAAGGAGGCTATGACACCCATTCTAGCCAAGCGCGCGATCTCCCTCGACTGCACACCCAATTGGCCGAAGGGCTCGCCGCTTTTTATCAGGCCACCCAAGATATGGGGGTGGGCCTAGATGTTGTGACCTTCACTGCCTCTGATTTTGGCCGAACCCTCGCCATCAATGGTGATGGTACGGACCATGGTTGGGGGGGGCATCATTTTGTTATCGGCGATAGCGTTCGTGGGCAGCGCATTTATGGCACAATTCCGCCAGCGGACTTTGATCACGCTCTTGACGATGGTGGCGGCCGATTGATCCCTTCCGTATCTGTCCAACAATATGCGGGTACCATGGGCTCCTGGTTCGGACTGACGTCATCAGAACGCCGTGGCGCCTTGCCGGGTAGTGACAATTTCGCCGAGGAAACGCTCACTTTCCTCTAGGGTGCGGTGACCCACGCCGCGACCCGCGCGGCGGTCAGGGGCGCCAAGAGAACGCCATTTCGGTCGTGTCCAAAGGCCAGGTATAATCCCTCAACATCTAGCGCCGGACCAATATGAGGCAACCCGGTGGGCGAGACAGGTCGCGTCCCATCAAAGCGGTCAATGATCTCAAGCCCATCAAGCGCAGGGTAAAGTGCAGTAGCGGCAGACCACAGATCGCCTAAGGCATCGCCTTTCTCCGCACTGTCGCGACCAACAAACGGAGGCCCGACAAAAAACTATCCCCCCCCTCTTCCGTCGCCCCGACATAAAGCGTTCCATCTGCCTTCGGACAAAAATAGACCGTGCCACTTCGGACGACATGCACAAAAGGCGATTGTGAGCAACGCACCAAAAAAGCCCGCCCACGGACAGGAACCAAAGGTGGCCCATCCGTTAAAAGACGATTAGAGCCCATGCCCGCGGCCAGGACGACCCTGTCAGACCTGACCGAGCTACCATCATCTGTCTCCACCCCAATCACCCGACCGCTCTGTTCCCGTAGGCGGGTGGCGTGCCCGACAATCGTCTTCACACCTTGGGCCGCGGTCGCTCGCCTCAATGCCTCTAGGGCGCGGCGGGGGTCCACCTGCCCCTCCTCCGGGACAAGCCAGGCGGACGAGGCGATTACGCCAGCTGGCACAGAAATCGGGTCACGGACGCCAATGGCCGCCGTCTCACCAAGGCCGACGATCCCATTGCGACGATAGTCGATGGCCATGCCGCTATCGGCCTCCAGACCCCGAGCGAACTCATCCCACTGCTGAAGACTATCGTCGAGCGACGCTTTTAGATTCGGCGCAGCCCGGTCGTGGGCCGCTTCAAAACTTGGGGCCAACATGCCGGCTGACGCAGCGCTTGCCGCGGCACAACCGTCGGCCAACAAGGTGACTTCAGATCCGGCCCGCGCCAGGCGCCATGCAATGGCGTGGGCGACGAGGCCGCCCCCAATGATGAGAACCGATGAAGAGTGCGCAGAACCAGCCATGGCCCGCCGCTATGGCAAGGCTTAAGCTCGCCAGCAAGGGCCTAAGGGGTGATGTCAGTCCCGCTTTATGGCCATGATTTTGGTTTTCTCCCGCGAGCCGACCGATGAACCGAAAAAGTAGTTCACCACTGCCGCTGTCATCGTCGCCAGCGCACCAAGCATAATCGAAAACTCTGTCTCCGCTTGGGCGGGCAATTCGCGCCACAGCATCACGGCCAAGACAAAGAAGAAACCCGCAATAACCGATAGGCCGAGTAAGGTCGGGGTGATATCCCGGACGGCGATTTGTCGCGCCCTCGCGTTTGCTCGATCCTCATTAGCGAGTTTTTGTTCTTCGATAACGACGGAGAGGACCGCTTTCCGGAACTCCACCTCCGCCTGGCGGAGCGCGGCAAGGGTTTCAGGCGCACCAGCGAGCACAGCTGTCTCTAACGCGGCCTCATCACCATGGGAGTCGCCGAAAATCGCGCGAGAAACTGTCTCGGTCGCTGCGCCCGCCAGGGGGCCACCGAACGCCCCCGCTAAGGTGGGCGCCACGTCCCGCAATGCGCGGCCGAGTTTCGATCTGAATGATGGTTCGGGCCGATCTGACATGGCTTCCTCTTTCATCCGCAAGAGCGCTTTTCGAACCAGATGGGGTCTAAGGTCGGTCAGGTGAGACAAACCCAGACGTAAGTAAGGCCCCGTTTTCCTGATGAACGCTCAACAATAATGATGTGAGCGCAAACCGCCCTGTTTTATCAGGACGCCAATTGCTCTAGAGAAAGATTAGGGCGTATGGAGCGGGTGGGGATTACTTTTGCACCTCAAGGCTTTTCGTAAGCGACAAACCAGCGCAAAAGAAAATTTAAATTCACCTGAGCCGCGCGTCCTGTGACAGATCTTTTCGTGACCATTGTTCTTCTCACCATCTTCGCCGCCGGGCTGAAAAGTGGTGCGCTGACCGCTATGGCGTTACGGCCCTTGTTGACAACCCTGGGTGCGATCCTAGTTGGCGCCCTTTATCGCCGGTTCGGCGGGCCAGTTGCGGACCCGGAGGCGGTCAGGCTGTTCGCCCAGTTTGGTCTCTCCATGTTGGCCTTCCTAGCAGCGCAGCAGTGCCGACTTTCGCGGCTTCTGTCGGTTTCTCCCACCGCCTTCCGATTAGCCGTCATCGCCAATCCCCTTATTCTTGCCATCTTCACCGCAACGGCGTTTATCCTGGTGCCAGGGCTCGATCTTTGGGGAACATTGGTGGTTGGCGTTGCCCTTGTCCTTGGGGGCGCGCCGCCCGTCGAAAAGCCGCTCATGAGCGCGCCCATCGAAGAAAAAACGCGCTGCGCCGCGCGGCTCGAAGGGGCGGCCTGTCTTGGCATCGCGCTGCCGGTGGCGCTGATCATTGAAGCGGGCCTTACGCCGACAACCCTTTCAACACCTCTTATCGCGCAACCAATTTTCAAAAGCCTCGCCGGGTTCGCCGTTGGCGGCGGCATTGGCCTATTAGCTGGCCGATTGGTCCCCCTATCCAACGCCGCCCTACCGGTCCTCCCATTCTTAGTGGCTCTACTCGCCTTCGGCGCAGGGCTATTCCTGGGGTTTGATCCCGTGATGACCACGATTGCCGCGGGCCTTCTTTATGCAGAAGAAGCGCCCCTGCGGGGTGCTGTACGCACGCGGTTATGGCGTACGGGTGAACGCTGGATCACGCCCTTCGCGCTTGGGGCATTTGGGTTTTTACTAGGACCCATCCTCGGGCAGGCGGACTTCCTCGTCTGGGTCATGGCGCTCATCACCCTAACCGCGGTGCGCGCCGGCCCCCGACTGCTCGCGCTTCAATACAGTGAGCTAGAGGCCCAAGACAGGCGTTTTCTCGCCTGGTTTGGCGGCGCCCCCGGTGTGGCAAGCGCCCTCATGCTCCTCAGCCTCCTCGCAAGCCCCGCTATTATCGTTCAAGACCAACCTATCGCACTCGCAACCGTTACAGTGTTTTGCGGCATTCTCATCACCCGTCTTAGCTCTGTCCCCTTGACCCAACGGCTTGTTCAAGAGACAGCTCTCGCGCAGAAAAAGAAACGGTACCGACCGGCATAAACTTTGCGCATAGGGCAGGATGACAGATCAACCGGTTTTAAAGAAAATTGACGACCGCGGGGTGGCAACCCTCACCCTGAACCGTCCTCATGTGCGTAACGCCCTCGACGATGAGATGTTATCTGGTCTGACCCAAAACGTTGCCCAGTTAGCTCGGGATGATGGGGTACGGGTCATCGTCCTGACGGGCGCCGGAGATGCCTTTTGCGCTGGGACCGACATTAGCTGGATGGAGCATCTGGCCCAAGGCAAACCCGCCGACGATGCAAGACGCCTTGCCAATACTCTGTTCCAACTTCGCGCCTGTCCCAAACCGACCATCGCGCGGGTCAATGGAGCCGCCCGCGGAGCAGGCATGGCCCTCGCCATTGCTTGCGATATCGCCGTTGCAGCGGAAGAATCGGACTTTGCCTTACCGGCAGTGCATTTGGGGGCCGTTCCGGCGGTTATCGGCCCCTTCATCACCGAAGCGATGGGCGTCCATCAGACCCGCCGCTACGCTCTCACGGGCGAGAATTTCTCCGCCCTTGATGCTCGACGGTTAGGGGTCGTGCATGCGGTGAGCTTACTGGCGCAACTTGATGATACTATTGACCGTTTTGTCGCTGACCTCATCAAAGGTGGGCCCGTGGCACAAAAAGAGACAAAGGCCCTCATCAACGAGTTTGGCACCAAACCGGTTTCTCAAAAAACACTGTCGGAAGCCGCTAAAATCAGCGCCAAGATTCGCAAGACCGATGAAGCGAAAGAGGGCCTCGCCGCCTTTATCGAGAAGCGGGAGCCAAGCTGGCGGCGTTAACGCACCGGTGGCTCCGCTCCATCCTGCTGGTTTAAGCGCTGACTCAGCTCCTCCACCTTGCCCGATAGCCGCGCCAGCTCATCCAACATGAGCTGGGTTTCGTGTCTTACGACCTCTTCGGTTTCATCCGCCTCTTCCTCCACAACCCGCACCACGATCGCGATAAAGAGGTTGAGCATCGTGAAGGTGCCCACCAATACAAACACGACGAAGAAGATCCAGCTATTGGGGTGATAAACCCCCACGGCGTCGGCAATGTCCCGCCACCCCTCAAGGGTGATGATCTGGAACAGTGTGTACATGGAGATGAACACGTCACCGAAAAGGTCGGGATTCGTTTCGCCGTACCAGGCGGAGGCAAGAACCGCAAAAATATAGGTGACCAGCATCGCAACGATGGCCACGGACATAATCCCGGGTACCGCATCGAACAGACCTCGCACCACCGTCCGCATGCGCGGCACGACCGTCACCACCCGAAGGACCCGGAGGATCCGCAGTGCCCTTAGCGCCGCCACGCCTGTTGCTTGGGGGAAGGACGAAACCGCAACGATGAAAAAATCGAAGACATTCCAAGGCGACCTGAAAAACGCTCGGCCATATGCCGTAATGCGCAGAGACAGCTCGAGGATGAAGAAAAAGACACAAGCACGATCAATTACCATGAGGAGCGCCTCGAATCGTTTCCCGATGGGGAAGGTCTCCACGCCCAATAAAATCGCGTTAAGGCTGATGATCGTAATAACGACGCCTTGGAAAAACCCGCCATCCACAAACGCCAGAAGCCGCCTCCGCCAAGCGGGCAGCGCCTGCGCCAAAGCGCCCTCTGGCAGCGCATGTGTCTCAGACGGTTGTGACATGCCTCATTCCTCCTCAAAAAAAGGTAGCAGTAAGACCCGAACGATAGAAGATTAACCAGTCATTAACCGACCCCGCGGAACACAGAGGACGGGGTGCAGAAGACAACATCTCGCGCGCGGGTGTGTAGCCACTATGGTGACTGACTCTCCTTATTGGAGTATCCGCTGGGGCCAAGCGGAGGTCAGCCGGCTTCCCTGTCGTTGCGTGACGCCAATACTGGGCGAGGGAAAAAGCGTATGCCCGCCGAAGAGCGTAAACCAAGCCCACTGTCTGGGCGCGAACGTAAACAAGAAAATGACCTCGACGGGGCACCGGACGGGGTGGTGGTCCCCCTTTCCGCGGTGCGACCAGGAGCGGCCGCGATGACCGATCCCCAACAGAACGCTCGCAGGAGCGTCGATGAAGACCTTGATCCCGACTTCCCTTCTTCCCGAACGATATTACGGGCGACCAAATGGATTGTCGGCGGCCTTGTGGGCGCTTGGATGATTGGGTGGCCGCTAGGCACCACGATCAGCCATGTGATGTCGACCGGCACCCTCGCGCTGCGCCTTGGCTATAGTTTCGAGATGTTCATGCTGGCGCTTTTGAGTGCGATCCTCGTCGGCTGCGGTGGGGTCGCTTTGGCGGGTGGCATGCGGCTTGAGGAAACCGCCCGGCGGTTCACAAAGGCATTTGGTGGCCTTGCTGGCGACGTCCTCTTCCCCCAAGGCGCCGCCGCAAGACAGCAAGTTGGGGCACTGAATAAAGAAATCGACGCCGCCCTCGGCCGCCTCGCAGAAGCGGAAAGCCTTATCCGGCAGCAGGTACGGGCCATTGATTCGGCGGGCGCCGCCATTGAAACCGGGGCGGTGAAAAGCACCGACCGGCTAGAGAAAGAACGTCAGGCGCTGATGGACCTGGCCGAGGAGATGAACCAAGAGGCAGAACGCTTCGCCGACACGATTGCGGAACGTACGAAGCTCGCCGCGGATGAACAGGGCGCTGTTGAGCAGCGCATTGAAGAAAAAGAGCGCGAGCTCGACAGTCAGATGCAGCGCCTTGAGGCCGTGTCAGCGAAATCTCTCGACCATTTTGAACAACTGGCCTCCGCGATGGAGGACCGAAGCGAAGGCCTTCAGTCCGCGAGCAGCGAAGCCACCGAACGCCAAACGGCCATCGCCCATCAGCTCGAAGAAAACACCAAGCGCATCGAAAGTGCCCATGCAGAATTGGCCGCCCAATCAGAGCGTATAGAGACCCTGATTAAAGATCAGCGGAACCGAGCGGATCGTCTGGCAAAACTGGTGACGGAGCAATCCCAGCGGGCAACCGCCCCGAAGGTCGCCCCTGTTGCACAACCCGCAGCGATGGAAAGTGGCGCAGGGACCCATCGGCGAGGCGTTCCCTGGCGGGATATTCTGGCCACGGTAGAAGAAGCGCTGCCGATGAAGGCCAATGATAGTAATGCACCCGATGTACGTGATGCTGTCGCTGCCACAGCGGTGCCGAACCCGAGCCCTGATGCCATGGATCGGCTTATCAACCGGCTACATAATTTCTCACTGGTTATGCGAACACAGCTTTTCGATGGGCCTAGCCATGATGAGCTTGACCGGTTTGAACAGGGGGAACGGCAAATCTTCTCCCGCGACTTGATCGCTCGCGATAGTGAGGCTCTCAAAGAGCTGATCATCTCCGAGGTTGGGCATAATGACGTGTTCAAACAACGGGTCGATGAGTTCCTGCGGGACTTTGATACGCTGCTTGAACCTCTGTCATCGGAAGATGGCGGCGAAGAGGCGATTGAAAGCTATCTCGCCTCCCCCATTGGCCGGCTTTATGTCCTGACGGGGTCAGCGGTCAATCACTTCGCTTGAGGCGATCGCTACTCCACCAACTCTCTTACCCATGCCACCGTCTCATCAGACGCCTGACGGGCCGCATCGTTTAACGCGCGCGCAGCCTCTTCGCGAGAGCTGCCATTCGGTGCGGCGCTGCCGCTGAACACCCGGGTGCCAAGAACCTTCCCCTTTTCGTTCATGAGACGCGCGCCATAGGCCACGCGAGCAACCGTATCGCCACCCGTTCTATCAAGGTGGAAGGCGCGAATGTCCGTATATAGGGCGTGCCCACCAAGGGGAAACTCGGTTCGATCCCCCACCGCTGCGAAGACACCGTCATTCTCAAACCGTTGCTCTAAGAACCGGCGTAGCAAGATAGGGACACGGTCAGTCCATTCTGCATCGGCAAGGTACTCATACTGATAAGGCCCCGTGGCGATGGCAACGCTAAAAGTATTGAGCACCGCCGCTGCGTCAGGGTCGACCAGCACAAGATAGCCGTCCTGGACGGGCACCGATGTCGCTTGCGACGGGGCTCCAGCATTGAGCGCAAGGCGGGGCGGCAACTCCCCCGAACTGGGCAAAAGCGAAATACACCCGGTCAGTGACATGCCCATCAGGCTGGCAATAATGGTTTGACGGAGCATCGGCCCCTCCTCTTGTCGTTCTTTACGTGTTGGTGTCCATCGGAACCGATAGCCCACCCCCTCCGCCCTCCGGGCACCTCCCCCGCCCCGCGGGGGAGGAAAGCACCAACGTCGAAGCTGGACGATCTTCCCCCGTTTGGGGGGAAGTGGGCCCGCGCTGATAGGCGCGGGGTCGATGGGGGTAAGAGTGTGTGCATAAAGATCACTTTGTCGACCCGGGTCATACTCTAATCAGCGCTTGGGCGTCCCTCGCCCAATAAGAAGCGCGCCGGATCCCGGTCGAATTCAAGTAAGATAGCCTCGGTCGTGCTCACCAGACGATTGGCCCGGGTCAACATGGCAACGGCCGTACCCAACCCATCTTGAGCGAAGGCGTCAATCGCGGGTCTATTGTCCTCCACCATTGCGTCGACATTCGCCAAAAGTGAGTTGAGGTTGGCCGTCGCCTCATTAAGCTGCGCCATGGTCGCCCCGCCGTCCTCTTCAATAAGACGCTGAACGCTGGCGGCAGACTCATCAATGCGGCCGATTGCGGATTCGAGCCCCTCCGCCGTCTTACGCAAGGAGTTTGACGCTACGGCGAGATTATCGATGATAAGACCCACCTCATTTTCCTTGTCAGCGACAATATCCGTCACCGCCTCAATATCGGATAAAATGCGGGAGACGGACAAAGCATTCTCCTCATTAAGAAGCCGCTGAAGGTTCACCACAATATCGCCGGAGGATTCGAGCACCGCCGCGATCCCCGTAAGGTCGGCATTGATTTGCGGGATCCGATCCCGGCTCACATCCCGCAGCATGGGAGAGGAGCGTGAGCCCCCCGTGAACTGCACCACGGCAAGGCCCGTCACACCGACCAACTCCAGCTCAACGCGGGTATCGGTTTTCACCGGTGTCCCCTTTTCCACTTGCACAAGGGCGATGGAGCGGTTCGGATCCTCCCGATCGAGACGAAGTTCGGCCACTTCACCGACCCTGATCCCGTTAAAGAGGACATTCGCCCCCTCCTGCAGGCCGGATATTTTCTGGGTAAAGATTACCTCATAATCATCCGTCTCCCGCTCAACACTGCCAAGCCATAGCATGAAGAGGATCGACAAGATGATGCCCCCCAACATGAAGGCGCCGATGAGTACGTAATGGGCTCTGGTTTCCATGGGTCCCTACTCCTAAACTCTTGCGCCCTCTGCCGGGTCGCCCATCTCCTCATGGGGAACCGAGGCCAAGGCCGCACGGCCACGGGGGCCGCCAAAATACTCTTTTATCCAAGGATGGTTTTGGTGCCGCACCTCATCCATAGGGCCAAGGGCGATCACTTGTTTTTCTGCAAGCACTGCGATGCGGTCACAATCCCGGTGCAGACTGTCTAAATCGTGGGTCACCATAAAGACGGTGAGGCCTAAGCTTTCCCGTAAGGACAGGATCAGTTCATCAAACCGCGCAGCGCCAATGGGATCAAGCCCCGCTGTCGGTTCGTCTAGGAACAAAATTTGCGGGTCAAGCGCCAGGGCGCGGGCAAGCGCCGCACGCTTTCGCATCCCGCCGGAAAGCTCAGACGGGTATTTCGTCGCGGCACTCAGATCGAGACCCGCCAGGGAGATCTTAAGTGCGGCAATTTCCTCCGCCAACTCATTGGGCAAACTCGTATGCTCACGGATAGGGGCCAGTACATTCTCCGCCACCGTCATGGAGGAGAAGAGCGCCCCATCCTGGAACAAGATGCCAATGTCTTGGTTTAAATGTGTTCTGTCCGCCTCGGTGATGTTCAGCATGTCATAGCCAAGCAACTCCACCTTCCCCTCTTGGGGCAGGCGCAGGCCAACAATCGACCTTAATAGGACAGACTTACCGGTGCCCGACCCGCCGACAACGCCCAAAATCTCACCACGCGTAACATCGAGGTCGAGGCCATCATGCACCGTGTGGGATCCAAACCGGTTCACCAGGTCCCGGACCCGGATGACCACATCGCGTTTCATCTGCTTCCGCATCATACGCCAAGCTCCAGGAAGAAGATGGCGAATAACGCATCGATCAGGATGACAAGAAAGAGGGATTGCACCACCGCCATGGTGGTGCGGCGGCCCAGATCCTCGGCAGAATTTTCCACCATCATCCCATTATAGCAGCCCACGACGGCAATCGCGAAAGCGAAGAAGGGCGCCTTCACAAGCCCCACCACCAAATGGTCAATGGCAACGATCTCCTGGGTCCGGATCATAAAGAGGGTGGGCGGAATATCGAGGGCCAGCCAACCGACAACCCCGCCCCCTAATATCCCTAGGAAAGCTGCCAAAAAAGCCAAGACCGGCAGTGTGAGGATGAGAGCGAGAACACGCGGGATCACCAACGCATCAAGGGGGGCGATGCCCATCACCTCCATGGCATCAATTTCTTCACGGAGTTTCATCGAGCCGATTTGCGCCGTAAATGCGCTGCCCGACCGCCCCGCAAGGAGGATGGCGGTGAGGAGCACCCCGAACTCCCGCATGACGGAGATACCCACTAACTCAACCGAAAAGACCTCAGCACCGAACTCCGCCAGAACCCGCGCGCCCATAAAAGCAACAACGGCCCCGATGAGGAACGACATCAGCCCCACAATAAGGGTCGCGTTCAGGCCCGCCTCCTCCATATGGTGAACCATGGGGGTCATGCGGAACCGATCAGGCCGCAATATCGCACCCCCAATGCGCGACAGGACAGCCCCGACAAAGCTGAGAATACTCAGCGCATCTTGTCCGACCTGCTCCGTCCCTCGGCCGAGGCGATCAAGGACAAGGATGAAGGATTTGCGCTTTGGCGGATCCATGTCGCAGGGCGCCATATGCTCGGCGGCCTGTTCGAGGAGAGTCGAATGGTGCGGTCCCATATTGGTAAATCCGCGGAGAACCTGGCCTTCGGTCAGCCGTCCACCGCAGGCCCGCATCACCCGCTGGAGCACCATTGCACCCGCCGTATCAAGCTCAGACACATCCTTGAGATCGATTTCCAGTGTGCGATCAAGGCTTTGCGCCCCAAAATGGCGCAGTTGGTCGTCGAGTGCGCCAAGGCCGTTTTCCAACGTCCACGCACCCCGAGCGACCATGAAAAGGCCGCCGCCACGCTCCCCCGTTTCAAAACTTGCCATCACCATGGCCCGCACTCACCACCGCAATTGCCCCTTGCCCGGGGCGTAAACATTCATTCACCATGCCACAGAGAGCTGAACGGGCCATGAAGACTTGTCTTATTTGGCGAATTCAGGTGTCAAAGTGTGTTGGACGGCATGGTTTTCGCGTCCCTCCACGCGAGTATTTAAGGGTACGCCATGATAGAACAAAGGCTTCAGCAGCGATTACGCGTTTTGCTGGTGGCCCCTGTGGCTTTCATCCTCATTGTTGTGGCGATGGCGGTGACGTCCGCCCACCAGCCGGGGGTACAGCCGCGAGAGGCCCTTTTTGACGCGTTCCAGCGGATGAACCCGCGTCCTGCGGCGGAAACATCATCCCTTGCCGTCATCGATATTGATGACCAGAGCCTGGCGGAAGTCGGCCCGTGGCCATGGCCCCGCACCACCCTTGCGGGCCTTGTTGCCGCCGCTGAGAAAGCAGGAGCCGCTTCTGTGGTGGTGACCGTCCCCGTGGAGGGAGCAGATCCCCTTTCCCCGGAGGTGGTCACTCAATTCTGGCAATCGGTCCCAGGATCGGACAATGCCATTCGCGAAATTGCGCAGCTGCCCACCAATAATGCCGCCCTCGCCGCGGCGGCAGCGACCGCTAAGACGGCCCTTAGCGTTGGACAGATGCGTTCTCCTAGTCGAGAGGCCGGGAGCGCGTGGGCGCGCGCCGATGTCGCCGCTAGCCCATGGTTATCGCTTACCGCGACGGGGAATACTGGATATTTAGCACTTCCCACCGCGCCGCTTACGGATGATATTGACGCTGGTTTATCCGAAACGGCCCTTATCTCGGTTGCCAGCCTGATGGCGGATCCAGACGGGAAGGTCCGGCGGAGTTCTCTTTTATGGTCTGTAGGCGAACAGCCCGCTCCCCTTGCCGCCCTTGCGGGTCTCATCTTGGCCGAGGATGGTCTTGACGTCACCGCATCCGGTCAGCGGCTTCGGGTAGAGGGACCACCCCCTGAAACCCTCACCGTTGGAGACACAACAATCGCGCTTGACCGGCGAAGTGGTGTTCGTCTTTGGCTGCCGGCGGATACAAACCGCCAGCCCCTCCCCGCCTGGCGAGTGCTAGAGGGCGAGCCCAGCTGGACACAGCCTCTTGCGGGTAAAGTCGTCTTTATCGGCGAAAGTGTGACGCCGGGCGCCATTCTGTCGACCGCCCGGGGGGAAATGACCCCGACGATGGTGCATGTTCAACTGGCTGAGCAATTGACGCTTGGGCATATCCCTCAGCGACCGAATTGGGCCGGCCTTGCCGAAGGCCTATTGGCGCTCCTGCTTGGTGCGATGACAATTGGGGCAACACTTTACGCAAAGCGCCGTGTGACGACCTCCCTTTGTGTTGTGTTCACTGTTCTTCTGCTGGCTGGCGCGTTCTTCGCCTTTCGGCAATCGCAGATCCTTCTCGATCCCCTACCGGCCATCGCCACCCTTGTGGGTGCCCCCATCGCGATTTTGGTCACAGTTATTGGCGACATGCTCCTCCGAGATGATGCGGTGCGCGGACAATTTCATGGTGCTCTGCCTCGCCGGACGATGATCAAACTGCAGACCGGCAGCGGGAACCTCCTGCGCGGTCAGCGGCGCGAGGTTACTGTCCTCTCCTGTGCGTTGCGCCTCCCCCAGCCCGTGCTGGATCGGTTCCAAAGTCGGCCCGATGATTTTGTCCGCTATGTCGCCTCCGCCAATGATATGCTGCGAAAGACGATCTTGGCCCATGACGGCACTGTCGATTATGGAGAGGACGGACGGCTTTTGGGCTATTGGAATGTCCCAGAAAGCCTTGAGAATCCTATTGAAAAAGCCTGCGGCTGCGCACTCAAAATGATCGACGACGTTAACGCGATGTCCGAGAATGTGCAGGCGGCCGCACTGGCCGGAGATCTGGATGAAAATAGCACCGACCTTGGGGCTGCCGATGGGTATCTCGAAATAGGTCTTGCCACCGCGCCCTGTTTCGCCGGCCCCGTCGGCCGCGGCAACCGGAATCGGTACTCTGTCATCGGCGACGCGGTGCGTCTGGCTACCGCTTTGCGCCAACGAGCGAAGGTGTACGGACCTGCGATTATTACCGATGACATCGTTTTCGACGCTCTTAGGCATCATTACGCGTTCCTGGATCTTGATGTCGTCCGCACAGGAGAAGCCGACCCTGTACGGACGGTTTACGGCCTTGTGGGCAATCCCTTTTTGAAGGCATCCAAAGCGTTTCGGCAATTGGCCGATACCCAAAGGGAATTGGTGCTTTCCTGGCGAAATAGTGACCTCAGTGCCACCGCGGTCCAGCTACAACGCCTGAGGGGGATCGCTGGGGTGCCCGACGCCTATATTGATCTTTATGATGATCGGTTACGGGCAGCCCAGGTCGATAAAGACCATGACGCCCCCCGTGAACCGGCCGCCGTTTTAGTGCTTTGAGGATGGGGTCTCGTCCGGCACTGCGTGTAGCGGACCACCATCCCAGCGCCGCATCAAAAGCAGGGCGAGGATAAGGGCCACACATCCCATCCCCCCCATGAGGGCATACGCCGCAAACGGCGCCTCCCTCACGAAAATGAACCCCGCCACGACAGAGGCTAAGCCGGTCATCGCCCCCACCCCCAAGGTTGAAATGACCGTCATCGCTGTGGTGCGATAAGCCTCTGGCACAGCCCGACCGATAAACTCCACGGACCCCATATAGGTGGCCGCAAAGGTCAGTGCATGCATCATCTGTAACAGAAACAACACTGGCAATGGCGGCGACAGGCCTATCAGCGGCCAACGGATGATCGCGCCGATTGCACCAATGGCAATAAGCTGTGCCGGGCTTAGCTTCTTCAAAACCCGCCGTATCACAAGCAATAAGCCGATCTCGCACAAGACACCAACCGTCCACAAAAGACCGATCAGCAGGCTTGAATAGCCCAGGGCGGACCAGTGAAGTTCCGAAAACGTATAATAGGTGGCATGCCCCCCCTGCACCAACCCCGCGGCAAACAACATGAGTAAAAACGAGCGCGACCGAAAGAGCTGGCCCGCTCGTTTCAGGTTAGGGGCAGCTTTCACAGGCGCGCGCGCCGCAGGGCCAGCCTCGCGAGGCAACGCCATCCCAGCCAGCAGAGTGAGCCCTGCTGCCCCCGCCATGGCCCATACCGCCATCACATCTGAATGGGTGGCGATAAGAGCACCGCCAGCAAGATTTGCGATAATAAAGGTGGCGGACCCGGCCCCCCGCACCGGGCCGTAGGCCAGCTCACCCCGGCGATCCGCCCGCAATACAGCCGAGTCTGTCAGGGGAACCAACAAACCGAAGCAAAACAGCATCAAAACACTTGAGACGCTAACAAGTTCATTAGGAATCGGTAGCAGCAGAAGGCTGCTGCATACGAACATTAGCGCAGCGGTCATGCGAATCGCCAGTCGCGGATCACGCAAGCTTTCAGAGCGGTAGGCAATAATAGGCGACAATAAGAGCCGCAGAACCAGCGCAAAGCCCATGAGCCCACCAATGGCTGGCGCGCCAAAACCTGTGGCGTCAAGCCATCCGGAGAAAAAGGGCAGCTGAACACCCAGAAACAGGAATTGCGCTCCATAAAGCGCCATGAACCCCAGCCGCGGGCTGATGGGGAACAGAGGAAGGCGTCTCCGTGAAGGTGTAGAAAGATCGTGCACAGATTTCTTTGAGTTGCCCGTGATAGGTCTAGTGGTGTCGCCTTACACGATTGAGGCCATGGGCGTTAAGTCCCGATCGGCTCATACAGTATCAGACTGTCTGATTGGCTCTTTGAGAGGCTATCGCCTTTTTGTATTGCGCGCGTGAGCCGGGGTTCTCTTATCCAATATGACCTTCCGACGCCCTAAGCACTTAGGGGCGGCCCTCTGACCTCCTTTAACCGTGACGACATAGCCCTCTTGCATCAAAAATGAACCTTGTTCATAACGATGATCCACTCAGGCAATTGGCCTTTCCTTGAGCCATTTGTTTGCTCTGGATTTTTACCGGTCGCGTCGTGAATGGCCGAAAATCGATGCTCACTCTGGCATTCGCTAGGGCAATGGTTTGGCGCGACGCTCAGGACGAAACGGGAGAGGCACTATGGCTGTAAAAGCACAAAAACGTTCACTCGAAGATATGCGTGAAGCCGCCATCGGGGAAGCCCGCCAAATGATGGCTGAAGGCGGACCCGATAAGGTACAGGCCCGCCTCCTCGCTGTACGCCTCGGCGTGTCCGTCGGGACTGTGTACAATCTGTTTGGGCAATTGGAGGAGCTTCTCTTCCATGTAAACGCATCGGCCTACGACGAACTGATGGTGGCGGTGAACACTGACCTTGATGATGCCAGAGCAAAGGGAGCGGCAACGGTCGATCTTATGCTCTGTCTGTCACGGACCTATCTGCACTTTGTTGTCGCGAACCAGGATCTCTGGGCCGGAGTCCTAGCCTTTAACCGCCGCGGTAAATCGCGAGTGCCCGATTGGTATCGGCAAAAGGAGCGCGCTGTTTTTGATATTGTGCGTACCACTGTCTCGGGTTTGTCAGATAATTTGGAGCCAGACCGTTTAGCACTTGCAGCAGCTGCACTTTGGGCAGCGGTTCATGGAATCGTCACAGTCTCGGTTGGCAGAGATGGGCTTCTCGCGACAGAGGATGAAGTCTGGACACAAATTGAGTTAGTTGTACGGTCTGTGGCTACTGAATTGGGAGCGTAGCGACGCGGCTTTGCATAGACTATTCGTCGTATACGGCTTCCGTCGCCGTACGGCTTGCATATCGGCCTTTACCGTCTTCTTCACTAACCCGCTCTGCAACAAGATCAGCTGTCTGACCGATATCGGCAATTGTCTGGGAGAAGGCATCGCGAACATCGCGCACTTCGTCCCGAGTAATATTGGCGCCGCGACGGTCCAACATCTTTAGGGCCTTAACATACATATCGCGACACTCGCGCGCTTCACCGATTGCATCCTCAAGCATGGTGATGTCGGAAGCAACGGGCGTAATCGCGACCACGGCCTGGCGACCGGCTTCTGCAACATGACGGGCATTCGCAAGCGATGTGTGCATATCTTGCATCACAATTAGCACCGGGTCCGCACCGTCAGCTTTCGCCGTTGCCAAATAATCTTCGACGAGGCGATCCGCTTGGTTGTCACGCCCCTTCCCAAACAGCACTGACATCATGCCGCTTTCGTCAGCCTCTCCCCAAGGCTGATCGGACAAGGCCTCGGTCGCTTCAAGAAGGGCCACACGCTCGGAGTAGCCGGCGTCAACTGTTTCCTGTGATTTACTGAAACCGGGGACGGCGACCTTCACCGACGCACACGCAGAGAGACCGATTAGCCCCAGAATAAAAGCGACTGCCCGCACCGGACGACCCACAGAGATCATAGTACCTGCCTTGCCCAAAGCCTACTATCGAATAGCGACCGCCAAAATTACAATGCTGTCGAACCACGATATCGTCGCCCGTAGCAAACCCACCTTAACGCCGTCCCACCCTGATCGGCACGTCTCTTGTGGTTTTCTCAACCACGAGTAAACCCTAACACAGTGTTTCCGAATTCGAACCCCTTGTTCCCATCCATGACGAAAAAAAAACTCTATCCGCCCCTCGACCCGCGGGAGCGCGGTCGACTGAAAGTCTCAGCCCTTCATGAAATCTATTATGAGGTCTCAGGCAACCCTAATGGGAAGCCGGTTGTCGTGTGCCACGGGGGCCCCGGCGGTGGATCCACCCCGTCAATGCGGCGCTATTTTAGTCCTGAACTTTACAGAATTGTATTGTTCGACCAACGGGGCTGCGGTCGGTCGACCCCCAATGCGGAACTTCGAGAGAATACCACGTGGGACCTTGTGGCCGATATGGAGGCTCTGCGCCAACATCTAGGCATAGAGGCGTGGCAGGTCTTTGGCGGTTCATGGGGGTCAACGCTCGCATTGACCTACGCCTTGACCCACAAGGACCGTGTGTCGGAACTCGTCTTGCGCGGCATTTTCACCCTTCGGCGCGAGGAGCTGCACTGGTTTTACCAAGAAGGCGCGAGCTGGCTTTTTCCCGATGCTTGGCAGTCCTTCTTAGCGCAGATCCCGCCTGGAGAACGCGGCGACTTGATCACCGCCTATCATCGACGCTTAACCAGCGAGGATGCAGGGGAGCGTCTGGTCGCTGCAAAAGCATGGTCCGTATGGGAAGGAACAACGGTATCGCTACTTCCCTCCCCTGACCGTGTCACGAGTTTTGGCGGTGACCAATTTGCGTTGGCGTTTGCCCGCATCGAATGCCACTATTTTGTGAATGGTGGCTTCTTCGAGAGGGAGGGCTGGCTCCTCGAAAACGCTCATCTACTAAGCGGTATCCCAGGTGTTATTGCACAAGGCCGATATGATGTGGTCACCCCAGTAAAAACGGCTTGGGAACTGTCCCAATGTTGGGCGGAGGGCGACCTTAAGCTCGTACCCGATGCCGGACATGCGGCGAGTGAGGAAGGCATTATCGACGTGCTGGTCCGTGCCACTGACCAATTCGCAATACGATAAACCTCCAGGTCAACGCCCATAGGTTGTAGTGCGCCAGCGACACACCTCGGCATAGGGGATCCCTTAACCCTTTAGCGGTAAAAAGAACCATGGTTCGACGATTGTTAGGCACGCCGTTTGGGCGCCGGAATATGGACAGTAAGCGCCTTGAGCGCGCGCTGCGCCCTGCCGACACGTCGCAAGACCTGCCCCCTGAGCCAAAAACAAGACAATCCCGACGGAGCGAGCGGTATAGCGTCCACCGCATCGCTCATGTGGATTATCCTGGCGGCCGATCCCGACAGGCGGTGGTCGTCGACTTTTCCTCAGAGGGCGCGCGACTACGCTTTGACACGCCAGAGGCTATTCCCGAATTAATCCGTGTGCGGTCACCACTCCTTGGTATCCACAAGGCCGCCCGGGTCGTATGGCAGCGGGGCCAAGACATTGGTGTGGAGTACACCGGCAAGTAGATCGCCCGGCGCGCTAAGTTTTTAATTTTGAGCGCGTGAACCGACTTTCGCTGACCCACGTTAGCCGCAACGCACTTTACTCAGCAGGCTGTGACATTTCCTCAATCACCTGAGCAGCTTCCGACCCGCGCTCTGCCCGTTGAGCCAGAACCGGTGAGATAATCGCCCCATAAATGAGAACCGCCCCAACAAAGGCGGGAGCGACCCACCGCACTAAGAACAGCCACCGACCAAAGGCCGCCTCATTGCCAAAACGCAACTCCTCCTTCGCGGCTGACGTAGACACAATCCAACCGGCAAAGATTGCCGTAAGGAACCCGCCAAGGAGTAGGAGAACATTCGCCGTCAAAAAATCCACCACATCGAGGAGTGTCTTCCCAGCAAACAGGGGAATCGCCCCCAGAGGCTGCCAGCTATTAAAGAACGTGTCCTGAACGCTAACCGGCACCTGTGATAATGCGTGCCCCACACCGATCAAGAAGGCGAGCCCCCCAAGACTGATGGCGCCGATGAGACGGCGGCGGCGACGTTGATCTGGAGCAACATCGATGTCGCCGTCAGTAAAGGCCACAGCCACCTCAAGCAGCGCAATTGATGAGGTTAGCGCGGCGAACAGTGTCATGATGAAAAAGGCAATCGCAAACAAACCGCCAAAGGGCAGTTGGTGGAAAGCCAATGGCAGCGTGTCAAACAGCAACGCAAAACCCGCCCCTTTTTCATCCAGGTTCGCCGCAAGCGCGGGAAAGGAGAATACGATGGGGAAGATCGCAAGCCCCGCCACCAACGCCACCGATGTATCGGCCATCCCCACGACTTTGGCCGACGTCGGAATGTCTTCTTCCCGGCTCATATAAATGCCGTAGGTGACCATCATCGCTGACCCAAGGCTGAGTGAGAAAAACGCCTGGCCAATGGCCTGCAACAAAATGGAGCCGTCGATCAGATTTGCGGCCAGAGCGCTAAAATCAGGCTTAAACAGGAAAGAGAACCCGGCTGCTGCATCGCCATTCACGAGCGATGACAGGGTCAACATGATCAGAAGAAAGAAGAAGATCGGCATCAACACCTTCGCCGCTGCCTCAATCCCTCCTTTTACGCCACGCGAAACAATGAAGACCGTCACGGCCATGAAGATCGCGTGCATGACCAACATACGGGTCGGGTTTGACACAAGGCCACCAAGCTGGGCACTGATCTCACCCTCCTCCATATTAGCGAACGCTGGCGCCGCAAGAGCACCTGGTCCATTTTCGCCGACATTGGCGGCAAGGTCACCGATGGAAACAAGCACGAAATGGAGAACCCATCCCGCAAGCACTGAGTAAAAGGTGACGATCAGGAAACTCGCCACCATCCCAATCCAACCAATAAGGGCCCACGTGCTGGATTTTCCCTCTGCCGTGGCAAGCCTGCGAATGGCAGCCACTGAGCTGCCGCCCCCTCGTCGACCAATATAGAGTTCGGCCATCAGCACCGGAATGCCAATAAAAAGAATGCACAAAAGGTAAAGAACGACGAAAGCCCCGCCCCCGGTATCACCAGCGACGTAGGGAAAGCGGACTAGATTTCCGAGGCCAACCGCAGACCCAACGGCCGCCAAAATGAATGCCGCACGCCCGGACCAGTGCTCTTGATTGGCTGCGCCGCTTGAAATTCCCATACTGCCCTCGATTTTTTGCGCTTTGACGCGCTCTTTTGTTTTCGTTTAGCCAATCCTTTACGGCTCTTAGCAATACTCGACCTTGGTTCAAATGTGTTCAGGCAAGAATAGCCCTAGGGTGGGCCCGACTTGGTCGGCGAGGGAGCAAAGGCAGAGTGAGTAAAATGGTACTCGATAATGAACAATTAGGCGGCTTAGCAGAAGCCGCAGGGGTTGAGGGCGTCAACACCATTATTACCGCTTTTTGGGAAGCCACTGCGCAACTCACGGCTGATCTCGCTGCCGCTGTGGATGCCTGCGATTACAATGCCGTGCTTCAGTTGAGCCACGCTATCAAAGGCTCCGCGGCGAACGTGGGCGCTAGCCGATTAGCTGAACGAGCGCGGCTTGTGGAAGATGCCGCCCGTGCCGAAGCCAGCGATGTGATGCGCGCAGAAGTGCAATCCATGCCCGAAGACATCAGCGCCACGAAATTGGCAATTGAAGATTTGCTAGCGACCTACGCTTAAAACGAAACCGAACCTGCTCTATAGCATCGGGAGCATCGGGTGTTCTGATTGAATGAGCCCGATACTAAAGAGTCTTTGTTTTTCGCGCGCGAGCCTGCTTTACCCGATCCAATGTAGTCCCCCGGCGTAGCGACAAGGCGCTTACCGCCACCCCGGCGTTCTCAACGTATCTTGATGCCGATGGATCCATACGGACATTACAAGGCCAAAGCCGCCCATCATCGCCAGCATCACGGTGCCGCCATAGGACACGAGTGGCAGCGGCACGCCAACGACCGGGGCGAGACCCATCACCATGCCGGTATTGACCAGCACATACATCACAAGGGTCAATGAGATACCCAAGGCCAGCAGGCGGCCAAAATGGCTTTTCGCCGCCAGTGATATGCGTGTACCAACAAAAAAGGTGGTGAAGTAGAGCATTAAGAGGCCAAGAGTTCCGATCAGACCAAACTCTTCTCCAAAAATTGTGAAAATAAAGTCTGTATGCTTCTCCGGAAGGAACCCAAGTTGACTCTGGGTTCCCTCCATAAAGCCTTTGCCGTCCACCCCACCCGATCCAATGGCAATCTTAGACTGATTAGGGTGGAAGTTCGCGCCCAAAGGGTCGTAGGTGGGGTCAAGAAACGCTGTCACCCGCTCGATTTGGTAGGCTTTCAAAAGTCCCGTTTGGATAGCGCCAATGATGCCAAAGAAACCGGCCACAACGCCCATGACAATCCACCGCCAAGAGATGCCAGCCAACAGAACCACCATGATTCCTGCCACCCCCGTGAGAATGGCGGTGCCCAAATCCGGCTGCAAAAAGACGAGCCCCACCGGCACGGCAATCAGCACTAGGGGCGGAATGACCCCCAGAAACGTCGAGACTTTCTTATATTCAAGGCCGTGATAGTAGCGCGCCAAGGCCATCACGAGCGCAATCTTCATCAACTCCGAGGGCTGAAGTTGGAACCCACCAAGCGAAATCCACCGCTTAGCGCCATTATTAACATCGCCAATAACGGGCACCAACAAGAGCAGAACCAGCCCAGCAAAATAGAGGGGGTACGCTGCTTCTAACCAAAACCGCAACGGCGTCACTGCAACCGCCAACAGGATGACGGTCGCAAAAGCAAACCGAACCAGATGTTGGGATGCGTAGGGTGTCCAGCTTCCTTCGGCGACGGAATAAAGGGTCATCACCCCCACGCCGCCAATCGCCCACAATAGAACGAGCAAAAGGACATTGATCCGAAGCAGGCGCCCCCGAATCCCCAACTGCTTTTCAGGCAGAAGAATAGTGGTCATCGGCTCCCTCCCCGACCACTACCGGCCTGGGCCACGCGGGTTCGCAAGGGCTCTTGCCCTGGACGCCAGAACTCGTGCCTATCGGGATTTACCGGGTCTTTCTCGAGGACCGCGCGCATAATATCCCGCGCGCGCGGCGCCGCTGACTTTGAGCCTGAGCCCCCATGCTCCACCACAACGGAGCACGCATAACGCGGATTCTCATATGGTGCGTAGGCCACGAACAAGGCATGGTCACGTTTATGCCAGGGCAACTCATGGTTCTTAAACGGCTTGCCGGTCTCAGGGTTGATGACAAGGCTGCGCACCTGGGACGTGCCCGTCTTCCCGGCCATCCGATAGTCTGGCATGAGGGACGACCGAGCGGCGGTCCCCCACTGGTTCACCACCGCATCCATTCCTTCTCGAACGATATCAAGATATTCTGGCTGAGGGGTCGCCAACGCAAACGCGGGGATAGAAGGGACATCGGCCCCAATACTCCGCACAAGGCGTGGTTCTACCGCCAAACCGGTTGCAAGACGCGCCGTCATGACCGCTAGCTGCAACGGCGTTGACGTCACCGCCCCCTGACCAATAGCCACTGACAGGGTTTCGCCTGGGAACCACGTCTGATTTTCCGGCTGGGTGCGATAATACATCCGCTTCCAATCGCGGTCAGGAACAATCCCCTCGGACTCCCCACCAATGCCCAGATCATAGGTCTGCCCGAGGCCAAAACGTCGAGCTACATCCGCAATGTGATCAATATCCACCCGCTGGGCGAGATTGTAGTAATAGACATCGCATGAATTCTTGATCGACTGCGCCATGTTTACGCGTCCATGCCCTTCCCGCTTCCAGCAGGCGTGGCTACGGCTGCCAAAACGGAAGCTGCCAGTACATGTAAATCGGGTACGCGGATCAATCCCTGCCTCTTGCGCAGCAATGGCGGTCAGAAGCTTAAACGTCGATCCTGGCGGATAGGCCCCGGCCAACGGTTTGCACAATAGGGGATCCAGCGGCGAATTTTTCAGCTCCCGCAAGGTCTGCCGGTCCACCCGGCGCGCGAAGACGTTGGGGTCAAAGGCGGGGGTCGATGCCATAACGATAACGTCCCCCGTCACCACATCCATCACCACCGCCGAGGCGGCGACGGCGCCCGGGCCCTCTGTCCCCTCAGGGTACTCCTTATAATCCGCCGCCAGCACTTCATGGGCGTGGCGCTGAAGATCAGCATCAATGGTCAGCGCCAGGGTTTCCCCCTGGGCCGCACCGTGGCCGCGATTGTCATTTTCTTCAATAACCCGGCCCGCAGCGTTGATCTCAACAGTCTTCGACCCCGCCTCGCCCCGCAGCTTTTCATCAAAGCTCTCTTCAAGGCCGAGTTTACCTAACTTGAACCCAGGCTGAAGATACAGAAGACGATCCCCGCCCGCCGAGCGCAGATCGCTTGCATCCGCGGACCCCACATGGCCCACCACCGGCGCCACCACCTCCCCGTCTGGATAGTAGCGGGTCTCCCCCACCTCAGAGACGATGCCCGGCAGAGACGGGCCGTGAAAGTTGATAGCCGCGAAGGTGTCCCATTCGAGATTATCCATAATCTCTATGGGGACGAAGGCTTGATTCTTTTTCTCAGCCACTTCCCGCAGGAGCAGGTTGCGTTGCGCATCAGTGAGCGGAAGATAAGCTTCCAGCTTAGCGATAGAGGCCGCGACATCGTCGGTTTGCTCCGGCACGAGGAGGACCCGGAAATTTTGCCGGTTGCTAGCGATCAGCTCTCCATAGCGGTCGAGGATCTCACCCCGCAGGGGCACAACGATCCGCTGTTTAAAGCGGTTATCGTCCGCCTTCGATTGATATTCCTCAAATTGACGAACTTGCAAATCATAAAGACGTGACGCCACCCCCCCGAAAAGGAGAAATGTCCCCCCCACGGTAAAGGCCGCCCGGCGGGTAAAGGTCACATGACGCTGGGTATCAAACGGTTCAACTTTCATGGAGCGCGTCTTTCAACATCCATTGCGGCCCTTGACCGCAACCAGAAAAATGCCGTCGCGATGAAGGGGTAGACTGCCATCGTCACCCCCCACTGAAACGCAAGCGGCCAGAAGGGTAACCACCCGCCGGCAAGGAGCGACTCCGTCGCCCAAAACAAAAGACCCACCATCGTGGCGGCCACCGCAAAAGCCAACCAAATCACGTGACGCACACGACCTTGCAGATATTCACTCTGGGTAAAGACGAGATACTGAAGGGCGAGGTAGGTGGCCGCCCACACCCCCACACCGCCGCCATAAATAAGGTCGTGGAAGATCCCAATCGCGAAGACCACAGGCGCCGGAAGAGCCTCTTGATCGTAGACGGCATAGAGAAAAACGATGGCCAGCGGGAAAAGAGGCGTCGGGATGAACCCTTGCCCCAATCGCACAGGGACGACGAGAATGAGAACGCCCAACAGCATCGCCACAGCGGGCGCCGCAGCGCGAACCCCCTGGCGCAGCTGATGCATGGTCATGGGGCGCTCTCCCCTGCCTCACCAATTGAGGCGCCCAGCTCGGGACCCGGAGGGGCGGAGAGATCCTGCGGGAACTCAAAGTTCACGACCCGCACCAAATCCGGAGAGCGGTGGTTCGCATAGGGCTTGACCGTAACCCGGCCACTATCGACTGAAGCCACTTCACCAACAGGAATGCCGCGGGGCAAGAGCCCGCCAGCGCCAGAGGTCACAAGTCGCGCGCCGGGTGTTGGTGGTTGCTCCAGCTTTTCAGCGAAAAACTCAAGAACCGGGGAGCCCCCAGACTGCCCCGCCAGAAGGGCCTGAAGCTCCAAATCCTCGATAAAGACGGGCACGCGGCTATTATAATCCGTGATGAGAAGAATTCGGGACGCGCCACGCCCTGCTGTCACTACATGCCCCAAAAGGCCGCCATTATCCACCACGGCGCTACCGGCCTGCACCCCGTCCCCCGCACCAGCGCTTAAGATAAGGGCATGATCATAAGGGCCACCATTCTCGCCAATCACTTTAGCATCTACATAGGTGGCTGCCTCGGGCAGCTTAGTTTCGAGTACCTGTTCGTAGTAGGACAATTGACGACGGAGGGTTATCGCCTCATCGCGCCACGCCAGCAGCTCCGCATTCTCTTCCAGCAAGTACTTATTCTGCGCGTGAACACGGAAATAGTCTTGCACATCTCCCACCTGTTCGTTCACCCAGCGAACAGGAGCACCGACGATGGCCAGGACGGGCTCAAAGATATCGAGAACGGTTTCCCGCGCTTTCTCAAACACGGAGGCTTGCGCGCCATAGAGGCTAAACAGCACCATGAAGAATGAGCAGGCCAGAAAGAAGACAACACCGAACCGCCGTGGCTGTTCATGCCGCTTCATGCCCCCCCGCTTGATTTCGCCAAGCACTGTCATCGCGGTTCAACTTGACCCCTTGTAGGAAGCGTTGGCACCCTGGCCAACGATCCTTGTGATAGAAGGGTTTGCCCACGCCGGGCAAGCTACCGATCGGTTACCCAACAGAGGAAACGGCACCGCGCATCCGTGAATTCTCAAGGACGCCGCCGGTTCCAAGCGCCACGCAAGAAAGAGGATCTTCCGCGATAGACACTGGCAGGCCGGTCTCGTCCCGCAACACCTGATCGAGGTTTTTAAGGAGCGCGCCGCCGCCGGTGAGCATAATGCCCGTGTCGACAATGTCAGCGGCCAGTTCCGGCGGGGTCGCCTCAAGCGCCACTTTCACCGCCTCAACAATCTGGCCGACAGGCTCTTTCAGAGCATCACACACCTGAATGGCGGAGATCCGAACCTCTTTCGGAACGCCGTGCATCAGGTCGCGACCTTTGATCTTGATGAATTGCTCAGACCCGCCCTCGGCGACCTTCGCAGAGCCCACCTCTTTTTTGAGGCGTTCAGCGGAGGCCTCGCCGATGAGGAGGTTATATTCCCGACGAATGTAAGAGACGATGGCATCGTCCATCGTGTCACCGCCCACGCGGACGGAACGGGAGTACACAATCCCGTCAAGGGACAGCACCGCCACCTCGGTCGTGCCGCCGCCAATATCGACAACCATGGACCCCGTTGGCTCTGACACCGGCAGGTTGGCGCCGTAAGCGGCTGCCATCGGTTCTTCGATAAGATCGACCCGGCGGGCGCCCGCACTCAGCGCTGATTCCATAATCGCCCGGCGTTCCACCGCGGTGGCACCAGATGGCACACAGATCACAATCCGCGGGCTTGCAAAGGACCGACGATTATGAACTTTACGGATAAAGTGGCTGATCATCGCTTCGGCGACTTCAAAGTCGGCAATCACCCCGTCCCGCATCGGCCTAATGGCCTCAATCGCGCCCGGTGTCCGGCCCAGCATTTCCTTGGCCTCATTGCCCACCGCACGGACGATTTTCCGCCCATTGCGGGTTTCAATCGCCACCACCGATGGCTCATTGAGGACGATGCCTCGCCCCTTCACGTAGACAAGCGTGTTCGCCGTCCCGAGGTCGATAGCCATATCGGCCGACAACATTCCAAATAGAGAAGACAGCATCGCGCTACACACTTTCTCTCAAAAGGCTGAGGCGCATTACTCTACACGCACTCACCCTGTTATTATGCCCTGTTCACCCTAAATCGTCGTGGTTTCAATTGGAATGCGCACAACGCTTTAGGTTACTGTTGACGCGTTTCCGAACGGCGAGCCGGAAACACCTCAGGAGGCACTATAGGACGCACACCCTGCTTTAAGGTAAAGAAAAAGCTCAATTTTGGGAAAGAGTGCGGTCTTTTCCGCAAACCTATACAATATTCAAAGGCCCCTGAGGGTTGAATCCTTCAGTTTCATATAGAGCCAGCGCACAAAGAGAAGAAAAGCGAACCAGCCTAAAAGCAGGCCGCCAATCATTGCCAGATCTTTAACATCGCGGCTTTGGAAGAAATCGAGAATATCATCCACCTGTTCGGTGAAGAGGGCGATAAACAGAATTTTGGGCATGATGCCGATCCCCGTACCGACCCAGAACTTCCAGATGGGAATATGAGCCGCGCCGCAAATGGCGTTGATCACAATAAAGGGAGCCGACGGTGTCCAACGAACAATCATCGTCGCAAGAAGCCCGTGACGTTGCACCACCTCTATCATCGTTGCGGCCCTGCCAGCGCTCAACCGCCTGACAAAACCACCGCCAAAGGCATGGCCGAGAACAAAAGTCAGCGTCGCCGAACACATCGTGGCAACCCAACTGTTAAACGCGCCCTGCTCCGCTCCAAAAACGGCCACCGTACCGGCAATAAGAAGCGTTTGCGGAAAGCCGGTCAGCGCCAACGCACAAAAAACAGCAATGACCCCGACAATCGCGAATGGGCTTTGGGCAACGCGGAACATGATATTGTTCACGGCGGCCTCATCAAGGCCCAGCCATTCAGCACCGAACAGCATCATCAACCCAACAAAGCCCAGCAACGCAATGGTCACCAATAAAGAGGTGATGGCCCGCGCATCCATATTATTGAGGAACCGCGCGACATATCCGAACAAGGTGAGCATCAACCCTCCATAGGCCCCGCGCCTGCCCGCGCGCGACAAGGTTCCCTTCATGCCGCTAAAGGTGCCCTCGGGTCAACGGACATCACCGTCGATCTCTTCATCTATAGCGTGTAGACGCTCATATTCCCGCAAAAGTTCGGGGGTCGAGAGATATTGGCGAGCTTCGGTGAGCCCGGCGCTGACCTCCGCCGCATTCAACAAATCATCCGTTGTCGGTGTTTGCCCCACCACAGGCTCAAAAAGGCGACACAGAATCCCAGGCGTTAAGGCCGTCAGTGTATTTACCGAAATGGTCGGCTCAGCCACGGGGCCGCTAACCTGAT
Organism: uncultured Parvularcula sp.; assembly: GCA_937919225.1. Lineage (GTDB taxonomy): Bacteria > Pseudomonadota > Alphaproteobacteria > Caulobacterales > Parvularculaceae > Parvularcula. The sequence continues at coordinate 1,300 of CALFRH010000280.1, read as the reverse complement.
AGCCAAAGGCAAAGACCCCCTCTCCCTTTCGGGAAACCAGCAGCTCGCCCACCCCAGGCAGATCGGCAAGGAAGCTGTTGACCCCGTAGGCGGGCGCCACCGCACCACGGAGGTCAAAATCCCCATCGTCCAATCCCATATTGCCGTTGGCCGATAGCCCAAGGGCGGAGCCGGTGAGCCGGGCATTCACGAATCGCAACTCTCCGTCTTCAAGCTGGATGTCGGTGACCAGCTCGTCAAAATCAATTCCCTCTCCGTTCAGCACATTGGCCATCCCATCAAGGGACCCAATAGAAAGAAGCCGCGCGACAAGAGGAGCATCTTGTAGCTTAACCTCCTGGGCCTTCAACGTGCCGGCCAGGGGGCCCTCCTCGAGGAGAGTCGCTGAGAAAATCGCATCCCCACCACTGACGGACGAAATGCCAAAGGCGCCCTCTAATGCCTTCCCAAATTGATCCGTGACCAGCGTCAAATCATGGCCCAAGCCCTTACCGTTCTCATCAATATTGATGGCCATGGTGCCGCCATCATCGAACTGGCCCGTGAGGGAAAGGCTGCTCATCTCCTGCCCATCATGCTGTCCCGTCACCACCACGTCTTTAAGAGAGACCGCCCCTTTTAAATCGACCGTCTGAAGCGCGCCATCAATGATCATACCCCCCGGCAACCCGCCCTCATCTCCTTCCCCCCCTTGGGTTCCGAAAAACTCATCGATCAGGCCACCGGCATAGAGATAGTCCCCCTCAAGATCGATCACTAGCATATCGTCCTTACGCCGCAATCGTGCGGAGAGGTCCGCTTGGTTTTCGATAAACAGCCGGGGCACATCGAGGTCGAGTAGACCTCCATCCGCACCGAACCGTGCATTGCCTTCAATATTCGCGCCTGCCATCGTGGCCGTCAGGGAGTCAATAACAATTGGCTCCCCTTCAGCACCCAGCTTAATAAGCGCAGCAATGTCCCCTGGTTCACCGCGGCGCTTTATTAAATCTCGATCATCGGTCGTGATGGCGGCGTTGGTAAGGTCACCGACAAGCTGGACCTCGCGAAACCTTGATTTATCACCATAGGCCTGAAGCTTTGTATCCACCTCACCGCGGATGTACCGGCGCAAGGGAAGTCCCATCGCATCGGCCGCCCCCGAATCAAGTGCCGCCTGGGCCCAGAGAGACATTTTCGCGTCATCACCAAAGGTGCGCCGCCAACTAAAGTCCGCAGGCACCCCTTCAATCTCCACAGTTCCGCCGATGGTAAGATCATTATTCGTCAGCGTCACTGTCCCTTCCCCATCCGTCACCGG
>CALFRH010000279.1 GCA_937919225.1 uncultured Parvularcula sp. | reverse complement strand
CCTTATACCCAATCTCATAGGCGTTAACGGTTTCCGCCTCGAATAGACCGACGTCGGCGAAGTGTAGAGAGTTGTTTTGAACCTCGCCATTAAAGCCTCCGCTTTTGTAGCCATTGGCGAACGAGGCATAGACAAGATTGTTCTCGTTGAGACTATAGCGAAGGGCAAGGTTCCCGGTGAGACGGTTTTCTTCTATGTCGTTCGCGCCAGTAGCAGGGCCAATTCCCTCAAGGTTTTCAGGGTTCACATTGTTCAGTGCCACCGTCCCATCGTCGAAAATGTGAACACCTCGGCCTTTGCCTTCAATATCTTCAAAAGTATACCGTGCACCAATCGTTAGGGTGATACGGTCTGACAGGTTTATGTCGTTGTAGGTGAACAAGGCAGCGGTGAACCGGTCTTGCTCAATGAAGTTATCGAGGGTGAAAGCCGTTCCGTCCGAAGCGGGTGTCGGGCCTGCACGCCGTGGTGCCGCAATATATCGGCAGGTTCCTAGCAATGTTGCGGGGTCAAGCTCGCCGCACCAAATGGTGTAGCGTTGTTCGAAGTCTTCGTGGGCCGCCATTACGCCGACCATGGTGTGGCCCCAGCTGGTATCTCGGCTTAAGCGAAGCTCCTCACTGAACTGAAGAAAATCTCTATCATAGGCGAGGTTGGCATTGAGTGTGGGGTCAGCAAAAGGATCGGTGTTCGGGGTGAAACTATTAGTGAGTATTTGGCTCCCGCTAAAATCAAACCCGTACTGCTGATTATACCCTTCAACAGCAGTGAGGGAGAACAGGTCCCAGCCGCCCACGGAGGTTGTGAATTCTACGGATCCACCGAAAAACTCGTTGTCGGTGTCTTGGACCCCATCGGGCCCTAGCGAGATTTCATGGTCATCAAGAGCAGGTTCGAGGCTGTTATTGCGCGGGGCGGGGTTTACGCCATTATCTTCTTCATAGTGGGCGCGGAGGAGGAGCTTTGTTATTTCCGACTGCTCCCAAAGGAGGGATCCTTTAAGGCCCCATTCGTCCCGCTCACCAATCTCGTTGCGCGGGCCTGCCGGAAAATCGGGTTCTGTCACCACATTGTCGAGGGTGGCGTCTTGTTTAAGGAGGCGTCCTGCCAACCGTACACTGACGCTATCGGAGAGGCTGGTGCCAAGGGCCGCGGTCACGTCGCGTCGGTCAAAACGCCCGGCGGAGACGCTGACATATTGTTCCTGGTCTTGGGAGGGGCGAACGCTGATGAAATTAATAGCGCCGCTGGAGGCGTTTCGGCCGTAGAGAGAGCCTTGTGGGCCTTTCAACACTTCCACTCGCTCCAAATCATAGAGGAGGGGCCCCGTTTGCACGTTTGTGGCGAGAAATACGCCATCGCTGTAGACCGCCGCTGCGCCGGGGGTCAGTGCCTGGTGATCGACGGCGCCAATTCCGCGGATCTGAAATGCGATTTGGGTACCATTCGCTACTGCTGCCTGTAAGCCGGTTACATATTGGGTGATGTCTTCGGCCGAGTTCAGCGCGTTAATCGTGCCGATCACGTTCCCTTCGAGCACGGTTACGCTGGCGGGCACATCGATTGCGGCCTGGGGGCGCTTTGTGGCGGTAACGGTGATCGTTTCCGTTGCAACGGCCGGTGTCAGCAGACTGGCGACGGAGGTGGCGAGAAGAAGGGCGGAGCGGTGCGATAATAACTTAACCATGGTGCGCACATGCCGTGGGTGAAGAGACAAATCAACACACGAAAAGACTATGCGGGAGGGCTGGGTAAGCCATGTGGCATTTACACATCAAGCTCATCGCCCAAAAAGGCAGCATTCTCCTGAATGAACTGAAACCGCGGTTCGGCTTTTTTCCCCATAAGGCGATCAAATAGATCGTTGACGGAGGGTAACTCATCTGCGGGCAAATGGACCCGAGCAAGCACCCGGGTGGAGGGATCCATCGTTGTGGCCTTCAAATCAGATGCATTCATCTCACCAAGGCCCTTGAAACGGCCTACATCGACTTTCGCGCCCTTTTTGAACTCCGCTTCGAGTTTGCGTTCGCGATCATCCTCGTCAAGAGCGTAGACAGTCTTGCCCCCTTGCGAAAGGCGGAAAAGAGGGGGCTGCGCCAGGTAGAGATGTCCCTTTGCGACGAGATCCGGCATCGACATGTGGAAGAAGGTGATGAGGAGGGCCGCAATGTGGGCGCCATCGACATCCGCATCCGTCATAATAATAATCTTGTCGTAGCGTAGGTCTTCCACATCGAATTTTGATCCGAGGCCCACACCCAGGGCCATAGCAATGTCGCTGATCTCTTGATTGGCAGCAATTTTGTCCCGTGTGGAACTGGCAACGTTTAGGATTTTACCGCGCAGGGGAAGGATGGCTTGACGCTCTCGATTGCGCGCTTGCTTAGCACTGCCGCCCGCGCTGTCCCCTTCCACAAGGAAGATTTCTGTACCCGTCCGGTCTTTGGCCGTACAATCTGAGAGTTTACCCGGCAGCCTTAGCTTCTTCATTGCAGAGGCGCGTTGTACCTCTTTCTCTTTACGCCGACGAATTCGTTCGTCGGCTCTGTCGATGACCCATTCAAGAAGCTTGTCCGCTTGCTTGGCATTCCCTGCGAGCCAATGGTCAAAGGCAGGCCGAACCGCAGCTTCGGTCAGCTTTTGAGCCTCAGCGGTGGCGAGCTTATCTTTTGTTTGGCCTTGGAACTCTGGATTTGAGACAAACACTGAGAGAAGAGCGCCAGCCGTGCCGAGGGCATCTTCAGCGGTGATATTTGTTGCCTTCTTATTGCCAGTAAGTTCTGCGTACGCCTTCAGTCCACGCGTAAGGGCGGAGCGTAGGCCTTGCTCATGGGTGCCGCCTTCTGGGGTTGGGATCGTATTACAGTAGGAGTTGGTAAACCCATCGGCCACTTGACCCGCAGGGCTGGTAAACCCGGCTGCCCCCCAAGCAACCGCCCACTCGACAGTGCCATGACCGCCTTCTTTTTCTACCTTCCCCGCAAACACATCGTCCGTCACCGTCGGTTTTTCACCCACAACGTGGCGTAGATAGTCTGCCAACCCGTTGACGAAGCGGAAGGTCTCCTTCTCAGGCGTTTTGTCCCCTTCGGCAATAAGGGAAGGATCGCATGACCAGCGAATTTCGACGCCGCCGAACAAATAGGCTTTTGATCGCGCCATCCGGAAAAGGCGAGCGGGCTTGAACGCTGCTCCCTTTCCAAAAATTTCCGGATCCGGATGGAAGGTCACGGATGTTCCCCGGCGGTTCGGGGCGTCTCCAGCTTTCTTCAATGTTGAGGTGGGTTTGCCTTTGGAATAGGTTTGCCGATAGAGTGTTTTACCGCGCGCAACCTCCACTTTGAGATCGTCGGATAACGCATTCACCACCGAAATCCCGACACCATGCAGGCCGCCGGACGTGGCGTATGCTTTGTTCGAGAACTTACCCCCGGCATGGAGGGTAGTCATAATCACTTCGAGGGCGGATTTTGTTTTGAACTTTGGGTGTTTATCAATGGGGATCCCGCGGCCATTATCGGTGACGGTGAGATGTCCATCGGCACCGAGGCTCACTTCGATCCGGTTGGCGTGCCCTGCAACTGCTTCGTCCATGGAGTTATCAAGCACCTCGGCAAAAAGATGGTGCAAGGCTCGCTCGTCCGTACCCCCAATATACATGCCTGGCCGTTTGCGAACGGGTTCGAGCCCCTCAAGAACTTCAATATCCTTGGCGGAGTAATCGGCGTCTTGGAAAAGATCGGCTTTTTTCTTGGCGGTACGGGACATCAGACCTCGGAACGAACAGAGAACACATTCAAACGCTCACGCATAGCGTGTTCGTTTGCATCCGCCAAGCGGGCGACGACGAATTGCTTGAAACTCTACGATCGACGGGGCGGTCGATGAGGTAGAGATGATCTGGGGTAGGCCGGGTGACGGTTAAGGATTTTGGGCGCCTCGTTCGCGCGGACGTGAACCTTTGCCGCGGATTTTCCATCCTTGCTGGCGACCGTTTCTTCGATGTCTATCGCGTCATCATCTGTTTCGTCCGCGTCTTCGTCATCCGGGTCGGTCTCGTGAAGCGGTTTGGCTAGCGGATCCGGTAGCACCTTTTCGGCGTCATCCAGGGCTTTATCCACCGGCTTTACTTTCCGTCGTAACCATTTGATAGATCGACGAAAGGGCTCATTGACACTAGCCAGCATCGCAGCCCCGACGAGGAGGGCGAGCACGCCCGTTGGCAGCGGCAACAAAATGGTCGCGAAGCCGAAGACCAGCAGGATAACGCCGACAATGGTGACAAGTATCTTCATCGCCTTCCCCTTATAGGCGAATTGTGGGCGGGGCGATGACCTGGATCAAGCGTTAAATAATGGGGATCAACGGAATGCCTCGGCGGAAGCGTTTCTCGCATCGGCTGAGCTGTGCATCGTAAGTTCGGTAGACCCAATCCACCCGCTCGGCAGCTTCCTTGACTTGCGGTTTTTTGGCGTATGTGCCGCGCAGATAGCCTTCGGCGCCCTCGTGATAGGCAAGGTATTGCCGATACGGATCATTTTTAGGGATGCCGGTTTTGTCATGGGTACGAGAAACGTACCAGGCGACAAAGTTGGTGGCATCCTTGAAGTTTTTGCGGTTAGCCCCCTTGTCGCCTGTGGCCGTTTTATAGGTCTCCCAAGTTCCGTCGAGGGCCTGGGGGTACCCGCGAGCGGTCGAAAGGCGTTTGCCTGGGAACACAAAGAGGAACTTTCCCCGCGGTGGTTTGGCATCGTGATGAAAGCTTGACTCTTGGCGGATAATGGCGAGCTGAAGCGCTTTGGGGGTGCCGTAGCGCTTTTCCGCCTTGTTTGTTGCGCGGTACCAGCTGCGTTTCTCGTCAAAAATCTCGCAGGCATCGCCGATCTTGTCAGGCGGCGATGTTGCGCACCCAGCGGCGGCGAGGGGAAGGGCGCAGAGACATAATAGAAGGCGAGAGAGCAACATCCTTTGTTGTTACCATGTCGCGGATAATAGGGAACCCCGCGGGTATGTAAATTATCAATCAGTAAGCAAAGTATTCTGTCGGGTCACTCGGGAGCGTAAAGGGTCTCCAGCCTTACAGCGTGCCTGTTGAACGCCTGCTCTCCTTTTTTCTTTGCGGCGCTTTGCCTCTATCCTCAAGGCGGTTGTCGCATGAAGGGTGAGGCCGGTATTGAGGGCAATCTTAGGGGTGGCAATGCGGAGGCTGACCGCTTAACGTCGCGCGATCGGGAAGTGACCAAGCGGCGGAATGATACTCTATGTTTGATAAGGAGTTGCTGGCGAAAATTGACGCCTTAGCGGAAGAGATCAAGGACCTAAGGCGAGACTTCATTGCGCGTAATCGGCATTTGCATGGCCATACATCGACGGTTATCCGGTCGGAGCGGGCGCGCATTGACACGGGGACTCAGCGTCTTTTGGCGGAGATGTATCGGCAGAAGGCGGAGGATGGAATCATCCTTCCATTTCGGGAAGTAGAATTTTCAAACTATTCTCAAAGTGCTGATGATGGAGTTTTGCATTATATTTACTCCTTAGTCGGTACACAATCGAAGCGTGCCCTAGAGATTTGTTCAGGGATTGGGATGGAGTGCAATGCGGCGAACTTAATCCTCCACCATGGTTGGGCTGGGTTGTTGATTGAAGGTGATGAAAATCGTCACAAGCAGGCAAGATCCTTTTTTGGGCGGCATTTTGCGCCGCCCCACATGCCAAACCTCATGAATATTTGGGTTGATCGGGAAACGATCGGCGAGATTGTCTCGAAGGTCGGATATGGCGGGGACATTGATTTACTGTCATTGGATATGGACGGGGTGGATTATTGGATCCTTGAGGCTCTTCTGAAAGTGACCTCGCCGCGGGTGATGATCCTTGAGACCCAACTTGCATGGGGGCCGGAAATGGCGAGGACCGTGCATTACGCGTCGGATTTTCAAGCCGACCGGAAGCAGCACCAGGGCGATGGTTCTGGCTTCCTTTACGCGGGCGCTTCGGTGGCGGCATTCCAAAAGCTTGGCCGTCAGCATGGATACCGGTTGGTCGGGAAAGTGGGGGTTATTGGCCCCAATACCATTTTCTTGCGTGAAGATGTGGGGGCTGAGTATTTTCCCGAGATTGATGCGGCGTCCTTATATGATGATATCCCGCAAGGTTATATGGATCACTATGCAGGTTATCGCCAGGTGGGCGAAGACTATGATTGGGTTGAGCTGTGATAATCGTCTTCCAAGGGGTCAGGTTCAATAGTTCAATAGTGGCCGACCTTTTATGAAGAGGCGCTATAACGAAGGACGTTCGTTTGTACTCACGCCTTCTCTATAGTCTTTTGTTTTTCGCATCGCTGTTCGCCGAAAACCGTGTGCACCCCGGCCTTCGCCGGGGCATGCTTTTCGGCGCGATGCTCTGGTCGTCTGTAGTCGTTTTAATGAAAGTCACGACTGACAAAGAGGCGCTTGGCTTGCTCCCGCGGATGACGGGCAGGACTACCGTTTGAGGGCAGAGGGCTAGATTGTTTACGGATTTTGCCATGGCCGGCCTTTGCGTTGCCGGGTACCGGGCGCCTAGCTTCGTCCGCACCCTCTAAGGTGGGATCGATGCTCCCACCAAGTGCATCCCGATCCCCTAGCGTATCAAGAAGGGGGGAGAGGTCCTCAATCTGGTTGGCGATGATGTGGGTTACGACCCCTTCTCGTTGAAGCTTGCCTTCCACATGGAGAAGGCGGCCCATCATGACCTCACGTCGGTGAGTAGCAAAGGTCTTGGGCCAGACGATCACATTGATATGACCGGTCTCATCCTCAAGGGTGATAAAAATAACACCGCTAGCCGTGCCTGGCCGTTGCCGAGTGGTGACAAGCCCGGACACCCGCACCCATCGGTCTGGTGGGGCATCCCGCTGGGCAGCAGCTTTTAAAAGAGGGCCGTGTCCGCGGGGGGTAATGCCAGGGGTGAGAAGGGCCAAAGGGTGGGTGCGAAGAGTAAGACGTGTACTCACATAATCTTCAAACACATTCTCTGCTTCGGTTGGGGCGGGGAGGGGCGGTGGCGATCCTGGGGCCTCGTTTGCGTCTTCGGCTTCGAACAAAGGTAAGGGTTTGTCGGACTTGATGGCTTTGGCCTCCCACAGGGCTGCTCGCCGATGGAGTCCCAGGGCGCGAAATCCATCAGCTTCGGCTAGGCGGATAAGGGAAGCGGGCCCGACGCCTGCGCGGTGCCAGACATTGGCAACGCTGGTGTACCCCTGGCCCCGAGCGGCAGCGATCCAATGGGCGTCTTGCTCGCTAAAGCCTTTGAGTTGCCTGAACCCTAAGCGGAGGGCGAGCCCCCCTTGGCCGTTGGGTTCCAGCGTGTGGTCCCAATAGCTGGTTTGAATGCAAAGGGGACGAACGGTAACCCCGAAATTTTTCGCATCCTGAATGATCTGTGCGGGTGCATAAAATCCCATGGGTAGGCTATTGAGAAGGGCACAGGTGAAAATCTCCGGATGGTGACGTTTGAACCAGGCGGAAGCATAGACGAGGAGGGCGAAGCTGGCCGCATGGCTTTCGGGGAAACCATAGCCCGAGAACCCCTCCAGCATGTGGAAACATTGCTCGGCAAAGTCCGGTTCATAACCCCGGTCAATCGCGCCGGTAATGAACCGCTCTCGGAAATTGCCCACGCTGCCCGATCCGCGGAAGGTGCCGACGGACCGGCGGAGTTGGTCCGCCTCGCTTGGGCTGAAGCCCGCGGCCACCACCGCCACCTGCATCACCTGCTCCTGGAACAAAGGCACACCAAGGGTGCGTTCAAGCACCTCCTCTAATTCTTTAGAGGGATAGGTGACCTGCTCTTCCCCGCGGCGGCGTTTGAGATAGGGGTGAACCATGTCGCCCTGAATAGGTCCTGGACGGACGATGGCCACCTCCACAATGAGGTCGCTGAACTCTCGGGGGCGCATGCGGGGGAGGAAGTTCATCTGGGCTCGGCTCTCCACTTGGAACAGGCCAATGGTTTTCCCTTCGCAGAGCATATCGTAGACGGCCGGATCTTCGGG
>CALFRH010000278.1 GCA_937919225.1 uncultured Parvularcula sp. | reverse complement strand
GGATAATATCCTGAATGGCGTCGACTTGCCGTTTTTCCAGTTCGTCAGCGGAATATGCTGTGACAGAAATCGGAACGTCTTGCAGGTTTTGCTCTCGGCGCTGGGCGGTGATGGTGATGACGTCAAGTGTCGACTGGGTGAGGGACGTGCTGGATTGAGCGTGGGCGTCGTTGCTTGCCGTAGAAAATAAGAGCGCTGGCGCGCAGACCGACAGGAAAAAGATATGTTTACGGCTTATCTTCATGGTGTTCCCTCCATCATTATTGCTGCTGCTTTTGTATTTTAAAAGCATGCTTGCTATATATTTTACGTCATTCTGCGCCGGCTATACCCTGGCAATCACCGGCGTCTTATCTCACCATTTAAGCGATCGCTTGGGCTATGTATTTTTACCAAGCTGAACTTTCATCCGCTCCATTTGGTCCACCATGTCCATATAGTGACCTTCCACCGCTGAGGCCCAGGTTGGGCGTTCTAGCCATTGGAGAATGAAGCGGTTGATGTTCGGACGCATGTCCTCTCCGTAGACCGGAATTCCCATCATGCTGAGGCGCGTAAAGATCGGCATCCACGATATATCTGCCAGGGAAAAATCATCACCCACAATCCACTTGTGTTTGCCAAGGGCGGCATCCAGCTCGTCCATGACTTTGTTGCAGTCAGCCTCAAGCGCGGCCATGTCCTCTTCACTGGTGGCGGTTTTTTCCATGGAGTTATAGTCTTCGATTTTTTTATCGTAGATGTGCTTAAGCTCCGGACGCTTTTCGCGTGCTGCAACAACATTATCGTGCATGAAAAGACGCCACATATCGGCATCGTCCATTTCTTGATCATCTTGAAGCGAAAAACGGAAAGCAAAATCGCGAACCGGAAAATGATCGGCACGCTTCATATAATCGATCATCTTTTCGTAAGCCGCGTCGTCGTCCGGTGTCAGCTCGGGTCCGATAAACTGGTTATTGACGTAAAGCATGATGGTATATGAATCGAACAGTGATTGCCCATTTTCGGTAATGGAAGGCACAACACCGCGAGGATTAATGTCGAGATACCATGGTTCTAAATTTTCGGACCTAGAAAAATCTACTGTGTGCTCGTCGTAGGAAAGACCTTTTTCTTCAATAATAAGACGGGCACGTTGGGAACAGATCGATGGGCCAAGCGCGTATAGCTTTAGATCGGTGGATGAACGCTTCTCCACGTCGCGGGAACGTTTATTCGCAATAGCGGTTAGTCCCGAATCTGGCTCGAAGCCTCTCAAAAGTAATGCAACCACGACCTTCACTCCATTCTTTTAAGTTCTGTACACAGTTAAAAATTATACTGATGACACTCGATCATAGTACATAGCCCGGATCCTATTAAGTACGACACGGACCAAAACAATGGGGCTTGTACCTGACGGGATAGTCTATTTTTTAAGTTTCGCCATTTGCGGCGCCATATCTTCGTAGTGATCTTCAATCGCCGTTTTAAAGACAGGGCGTTGTTTCCATTGATCGATAAAGCGGCTGATGTTTGGGCGACGCCCGTCGCTGTGGATTGTCACGCCAATCATCTCAAGGCGCAAAAAGATAGGAAGCCACGCGATATCCGCTAAACAAAATGTATCGGCGACGATCCACTTATGGTTGCCGAGCGCCGCGTCAAGCTTATCCATAATGGCCTCGCAATCGGCTTCGACCTTCGCCATAGCATCTTCGCTTTTTGACGTTTCCTCCAGCGAGGCGTAGTCCGCGAGCTTTTTGTCATAGATATGCTTTAGTTCTGGGTACTTCTCGCGTTGTCTAATGACATTGTCATGCATCATGATACGCCAATGGTCATTGGGCGCGCTGTTTAGAACTTTACGATAAGCAAAATCCCGTATCGGGAATAAATCTGCCTGCTTCATTGACGCAAGCATCAGATCGTAGGTCGCGTTATCGTCAGGCGTTAGTTCTGGACCTTTGTACTGATTATTTACATAAAGCATAATCGTTTAGGTATCGAAAAGCGATTGGTCATATTCGCTAATAGTAGGAACATCGCCCCTTGGATTCATCTCCAGGTACCTTGGGTCCAAGTTTTCCGCTTTTGTAAAGTCGACGGTGTGCTCGTCGTAGGGGAGTTGCTTTTCCTCAATGGCGAGGCGAACGCGCTGTGAACAGATCGACCAAGCCAAGGCATATAGTTTGAGATTGGATGGCGTTCGCTTTTCAACGTCCTGCGATCGTTTTTCTGCAATCGCGCTCAACGCGGGATCAGGTTGAAAGTCACGTAGGATTATTGCAGCCATAAATGAACACTCCAAGTAGCGCCTAGCCCCGCCACGCGCCTCGGTGGAGAGCCTGCTTTCAAAAGCGCAGCATGCAAGGCAATTTTCAACTTAACACTCACCGTTAGTTATTGTCGGGAGTGCGCTTATGGTTGCCTTGTTCCTAACAGGATAGCATGTTATAAAGCATGCTGTCTAATGAAAACCATTTTTCACATATTCGTTGACAAAAATCAAATAATCAACATTATCGTCAAAAAATCTGAGCCCGCGAATGACGAGTTGATACTTTTCAGATGAAATGCGCCGGGCGGGAGGCTGGGCAGCCATTTCTAACAGCCTCTTGTGCCGAGATGTAAAGGAGCATCACCGAAAATGAACAATAGCGCCTCTTCCCCTCGTGCAAAGTTGATCATAGCCACACAAGCTAAGATGCGATCAGCTCAATATGCGTTAACGTTCGCAAATTTCAGTTTGCGCGGCAGCTCCTTCGTGGACGCTGGGTATGCGGACAAGGTTGATATTGTTGATGCTTGTTTCCTAAAAATTGCACGGGCCAAATGGCTCTATTGGCGATCGACAGGCGACTCGGCTGAATTCGCTGTTCACACGCAGTCTGACGAAGATCTGCATGATGCCACAGCGCTTTTTGATGAAGCGATAAGCTATTGTGACAAGATGCGAGAGGCGACGGGGGAAGAGTTCGACGCTCTTGCGGCTTGGGCACGCGCCGAAAAAGACCTTATTCATACGAAAGACTCTAGCGTTTTATATTATCACGAAACGCCTCTTGTTCCGTCTATCTGTCCGATTGTTGTGCTGCGCGGCGATTCTGTTTCGATGGGCCGACAATATGTCAAGCAAATTGCCGATATGTTCGGGGTGCTGGCGTTCGATACCATGGCGAAGCGGGTTTATTCCGATGCGCAATTAACCGTGATTGGTAAGTGGGAAGAGCAGTTACAGCGCCATGCACCGGAAATCATCGACATGGTCGAGGGGATGGTCGAAGGGGCTGCTGCCATCGGCATTCCCCTGACGCGGCATCACGCGATCAGCATGTGGTCTGGTGACGCCCCGCCCGTTGAAAAGCCTCTGGAACTTTGTGTTCCTGAAAGTGAAGGGTCTGCGCTCACGGGCTATTTTGGATCTGTGATGGAGGGGGCAGCGGATGGCGAAAACCTTTCGCTTACAAATGAAATGTGCAGTGGTTTCGCGGCCTGGGGTAATGCAACCGCGATTGATGGAGCGGTTATCGGGTGCACAACAGACCATGACTGCACATTCCAAGCGACAATTGTCGCCTATCCCGATACGGGGCGGCCCTTCATTTACACGCCGTTTTCAATAAACGCATCTATCCCAAGTATTGGGCGGTTTTGTTTTGCAGGGCACCCCGGTGTGAATGATGCTGGCGTTGCTTATGTGCACCATGGCGGTCCGGCCGGCTGCGTGGAACCTGAGGAAAGCTGGGGGTACGGCATTAAACGGGGTCCATCGACGTTTCACGCATTAAGGTTCGCTGGCACACAGCAAGAGGCAAAGGACTATATGCTGTCGTTGCCGATTGGTGACGACGGGTATCCGCTTGGGTCACCGGGCGGGTTTTATTGTGATTATGATGGCGGTCACATCATCGAATCAAGAACGGGTACAGAGAAATCGGACGGCCCGATCGTACGGGAATGGACCTATGATCAGGGTGGCGAAGGGCATGACTATCTGTATGCAAATAATAATATCGTAAGCCCAGATTGTGAGGGGCTTTATTACCCCCCTGAAGATGGAGGGTATGATTTCGACCTTGCGACGGGGTGGCGCACGCTGGACACGAAGAAGATCTTCTCAGGCGGTGGGCTCGGAGAGATCAATCGTCATCTCTTGTGTGCCTCAAGTGAACCTCGCAGTCGGTATTTTAGTCGTGTTCTTTCTGAGCGCGATGGTCGGATGGATGACACATTTGCAGAGGATGTCTATCGCAATGGTCCCAACCTTGATGTGAATGATTGGGATGGCGTTGAGGCGCGTTTAAACGCTGGCGAAAAGCTCGATGGGTCAACAGGTACCCGGACGAATGCCTTTGTGTCCGTTATCAAGATAGAACGGGATGAGGCGCCGGTTTATCGGGCATGCATCGGCCCGCTTGCTCATCGGTCAGTTTCACCCCACCGCGCAACCCACGGCTTTTACTATTACGACGAAACAAATGCGCTGTGGGAGATCGCCCTCGAACCGTCAGCGGAGGAAATGCTCACACGTGCCGTTGAATTGGCCAGTTCCTTGGTGAAGGAGGCAGCGGGTGCATTGGGCGATGTGCAGATAGATCCCACTGGTAAGCAAAGGCTCAATGACTTCCTGCATGATGCGCAAACGTCGCTTGCTGCCGCCCAGGGTGAGGTGGACGGAAAGGCTAAAGGGTCAGATGATGATATCAGTGCTGATCTATCGAAACGTTTGACGGCTGCGACCCGTGCGCAGGTGAGGGCGCAACAGGTCCTAGACGGAATTAATCCGCCGGTTCCGGATATTCCCGCCGCCTCAGCTTGATCGGAAAAAAGGTGTCTTGATATAATCAGGACACCATAGCGTTGGGCGCTCTGATTGACTGAGTCCGATGCTATAGAGCCTTTGTTTTTCCGACGTGAGCCAACTTTCGCTGATCCAATGTGATCGCCCCGCGCGCTCATCGCCGCGTTGTGTTGACGCTGATGTGATGCACAGGCTGCTGTTCGGCCGGCTATGCGTTGTTTTTCAGCTTGGCGAGACCCTGTTCGATTAAGGCAACCGACTCGCTGAGGGCGAGGTCGGACTTAAAGTCTTTGGGAGATGATAAAACCGTGGCGACGGCAAGCTCGGCGATTTCCGTAGCGACTTTCGATGGAGAAAAAGGGCCGTCAGGGTTCACCCACCATGCGGACCAAGTACACATCCCAATGAGGGAGAAAGACGTAATTGCCGGATCGACGCGGCGAAAGACGCCGTCGGCGATCCCGCGTTTAATGATGCTCTGAAAAGTTCGGAAGATCGCCTGTTTGCCCTCGGCGTGGCGCTTTGCGAGGTCCCCGGTCAGCCTTGCTTCGTTGCGCTCCACGACCATAAAGCGCGCCCTGTTCGAGTTAATCCACACAACGAATGCCTCGATGGATGCTTTTAGCTGATCCACGGGGCATTCTTGATCGGACGCCGTGGTGGCAATTTTGCGCGCGCCTATGTCAGCGCATTCATCGACAATGGCCTCGAGGACTTCTTCCTTAGAGCGGAAGTAATAGTAGAGCGCTGTGCGGGTGAGGCCAGCTGCTTCGGCAATGTTCTGAAGATTGGCCCCTGAAACGCCCTGCTCGATGAACAGCTCAGCGGCTTTGTCAAGAACGGCGCGCCGCGTTGCAATGGCTTTGGGGGATTCGGGCGCCGTTTGATTGCTTACCGCAACGGGTTTCGTTGAGCGTTTCTTCTTCGTCATTTCTCAGTCCGCTTACACTAATCTTGTGGCCATCATAGAGTGACTGCGGCTCGGGCCAATCGCAAAATATCAAGGTGCGCTGGGCGGCTTTTTGCCCACCAACACGCCCAAGACCGCAACGCAAATGGCGCAGGCGATAGCGGGAAGGGCAACGAAGCTGAAGATCATGGAACCACTGAAGCCAACCGCCAACAGCCCGCCGCCAATTAGGGGGCCAAGAATGGCGCCTACGCGTCCAACTCCCAACGCTGCTCCAAGCCCCGTCCCGCGCAGGGCGGTCGGGTAGTATGACGAGGCCAACGCGTTCATGGCCAATTGGGGGCCGCCGACCCCCACGCCGGCAAGAAAAACCAGAATATAAAGCAGGGGCCCGGAAGTGCTGAACGCCCCAAGCAAGAGTGCCGAGACCGCCCCAAATAGATAGACGACCATAACGGGGCGGTAAGGGGAGGACCCATCCAGCAGGCGGCCAAGTAACAACCCTGATAGGATGGTGCCAATATTGAACATTGAGGCTGCGATAATGGCAGCCTCTAAACCCATATCTAACTGCGTCAGCAGTGAGGGGAGCCAACTCAACAATAGATACCCCATCAGCAGATTGCCGAAGAATATGGCCCAAAGCAGCAGAGTTCCCGTTGCGCGTCCATCGGCGTATAGGCCTGTAAGGCTGCTTCTGCTTTGTTTGTTTACGGTACTAATTTGGAAAACATCGTTTGGAGACGGCGTATACGTCTTATCGATCTGTGCGAGAAGCCGCGCTGTTTCTCGCGCCCGATCTATTCGCAATGTCAAAAATCGGATGGATTCGGGGAGAAATAGTAAGAGGATAACGCTAGCGACGATGGGGGCAATACCGCCCAAAATATAAGCGACGCGCCATCCAGCCTCTTCCGCCCAAGGGGCAATGATGATCCCCCCTAACGCCCCCCCAAGGGGGATGCCGGCCGACATGGCGACGACCATGGCACCGCGGCGACGGGCGGGGGAGTACTCAGAAACCATGGCGAGTGCGTTGGGAATAGCGCCGCCAAGTCCAATGCTTGTTAAAAATCTGTACAAAGCAAGTTGTGTGGTATTCTCGGCGAGTGTGGTTGCTAAACAAAAAACACCCGATATGAACACGGCAAAGATGAGGACAGCTTTGCGCCCAAACTTATCGCCCGCGGGACCGAGGGTGAGGGACCCTACCATCATGCCCACAAGCCCTAAGGCGAACACGGATGACAGCGCGCTCGCGCTGATACCCCATTCGGCGCTAATGAGCGGCGCAGTGAAGGCGATAACCTGAAGATCAAAACCTTCAATGAGCGCGATCATGCAGCATAGCCCGACGACCTTGTAGTAGAGGGGGCCTAGGGGCGCTTGATCGATGCGGGCGGCGACGTCAATGTTGCTTGTCTCTGCCATATGTCCCTAATGACTTGATTTCTAATGATAATACGCGCGCAGATACGCTAATATCTGGATTGGCCTCGTGTGTCGTAGAGAGGTTTGTGCGCGAACCTCGCCACCGCCTTCGTCTCCAGATGGATAATTGACATTATTTTCATATGAGTCAAAAAAGCAAACAAAATTCACAACGCCGTGAATTTCGTAATCCCGTCTTGAGGCTGTTTACTTTTGACACTGTTAAAGGGGGTAGGGCATCGTAGGTCCTATATTCCTTATAGAGACGGAAATCGAACATTTTTCGGCTGCAGAAAGGCAAGTTTAAAAGATGTCCCAAGCCGAGATCGAAATTATTCGTGTACTGGGGTGCATTGGTGCCTTGGGATCTTTCCTCATCATGGTGTCCGACTGGATCGGTTGGACGAAGCGCGTCGAGGATAAGGCGTTAGCATATGATGGAACGGGGATTGGTTTGTCTCGGTTTGCTGAGCAGATCTTTCTTAATCAGCGGGGTATCTCTGCAAAGCGCCGATACTTCGGCGGCGTGATGGGAATCATCTGTATGCCTTTGTGGCTATGTGGCCTCGCGCCTGTCTACATTGCCCTTTCTCCCGCGGGGGTGGGGTCGGCGGCAGCCGTCATTGCGTTGATGGCCGTGTTTTTCGGTTGGGGCCATATTGGTCATGGAAATATGGCATTGATCAATGAAATGCTTGATACAACAATTGGGTTAGATCGATCATCCAAGGCTTTTGAGGTGGTGGCAAAAAATATTCGGCGCGCAACCCAGTATTGGACAGTGACGGCTCTCTTTCCCCTGGTTTGTTTTCTCATTGGCTCCTTATTGATGTCCTTTCTTATGTTGACCCAGGAAACACTGTATCCGGCGGGTTTGGCCTTTTTTAATTTGTTCCTAGTCGTTGTTTTTTTTAGACGTCGTCTTTTCT
>CALFRH010000277.1 GCA_937919225.1 uncultured Parvularcula sp. | reverse complement strand
GCCGGGGCGCATCACCCGGTAAATGTCGATGAGCGCGGTTTCGCGGTTGCGGTTCTTGTCCGCGGACAAAGTGTTCCGCAGGTAAGCACCCGTATTGATGTGGTCGATGTCGAGGGTTTCGAACTCGGTAATCCCCAGCTCTTTTAACTGATCGAGGGTATCGCCATCAATCTCGTCACCCGCCTCGGCATAGAGCTCGCCGGTTTCGCGGTTCACAAGGTCCCGCGCGAAATAGCGGCCAATCATCCGCTCTTCGGGGAGGAGGAAGTTTTCAACTTTGGCTTCTTCCAACTGCTTGATGGTGCGGGCGGTGATCTTCTTGCCCGCCTCGATAGCGACTTCGCCTGTGGCCGCATCGATAAGATCTACGTCGGCCTTATTGCCTTTCAAGCGGTCGGCATCCACCGGCATGGTGTAGCCGCCCTCAATGGTCTCGTGGGAGACGCGTTTGTAGAACAACTCAAGAATGTCTTCCTGATCGAGGCCAAGGGCATAGAGCAGCGTCGTCGCCGGCAGCTTCCGCCGACGGTCGATGCGCACATTCACAATGTCCTTAGGGTCGAACTCAAAATCGAGCCAGGAGCCACGGTAAGGGATAATCCGCGCAGCAAAAAGAAGCTTCCCAGATGAGTGGGTTTTGCCTTTGTCATGGTCGAAGAACACACCGGGGGAGCGGTGCATTTGGGAGACGATCACCCGCTCCGTCCCGTTGATGATGAACGTCCCATTGTCCGTCATCAGGGGCATGTCGCCCATATAAACTTCTTGTTCTTTGATGTCTTTGAGGGACTTGGCTTCGGTGTCCTCGTCCACCTCGAACACCGCCAGCTGCAACTTCACCTTAAGCGGCGCAGCATAGGTCATGTCCCGCTGCATGCACTCATCGGTATCGAACTTCGGTGCTTCAAACTCGTAGGAGACATATTGAAGGCGCGCTGTGTCGGTGAAATCCGCAATCGGGAAAACCGATTTAAAAACAGCCTCTAACCCATCGCGCTTACGCTCTTCGGGCTTCACATAGCGCTGTAGGAAGGCCTCATAGCTTTCCTTTTGCACCTGAATGAGGTTGGGCATTTCCACTGCGTCGCCAATGCGACCGAAATGCTTACGAATCCGCTTTTTCTCGACAAAAGTCTGCGCCATCAAAAGCCCTTCCTGCGAGGGATCGCGCCGTCCCGAATACTGTCAAAGCGCGGTTCGGACAGGGTCCACGCCATGAAAGCACAAAAGCGCCCTCGCCTCGCCGGGTGTGCCGGGGGCAAGGACGCGGGGGGTCGCGTCACCTCTATTTAATCTGTTTTAACGAATTTACGTCGCACGTGCCAAAGCCTGTCCCCGGCCGCCGAATGCCGAAGGAGGCGGGAGATAGCCCTAGTCGGTTAAGGATGCAAGGGGGAAGTTCACCCTTTTCAGGGGGGCACTCTGCATCCTCAAAATCCCTCTCTTTTTCCTCGCGTTCTTTGGCGAGCGGCGTCAAGTCTCGACTATGAACAGCCCATCATCGCATCACCTCCACTACCAACGCACAAGCGCCGCGCCCGGCCCCTTTCGGGGGGGCCTTCACGAAACCCTGCGCGGCATTTGCCGAACCTACTTAAAGCTGGGCGGCTGGCGGCTGGAGGGGGATTGGCCAGGGCATAAGAAATGCGTTCTCTTGGCCGCGCCTCACACCGCCAATATTGATGGCTTTAATATGCTCGCCACCGCGGCCCACTTCAGAGTCAATCTGAAGTGGATGGGGAAAAAGTCGCTCACCACCGGTCCCTTAGGCGGGCTTGTTAAGTGGGCAGGCTGCGTGCCGGTTGACCGCGCCGCCGCCCATGATGTGGTGGAGCAAATGGGCCGCGCGTTTGACAACGCCGACGAGCTGGTCCTCGCCGTCGCGCCCGAGGGGACCCGCGCGCGAAACCCTGAATGGAAGACCGGCTTTTACCGCATCGCCCAGCGGGCCAATGTGCCCATTGTGATGAGTGTTCTTGATTATGGGACGAAGACCATTCGGCTAAGTGGCGAAATTCGACCGACCGGCGACTTGGAGGCGGATATGGCCCTCATCAAATCCCACTATGCGACGGCGACAGGCAAAGTAGCGGATCAGTTCACCTTGGGGGACTGAGATGGGGGGATCTCGCGGCATTTCGCGTTCCCCACGGCCCGAAGGGTCCGTGGGGTCCGTGACCCCGCAAGACCAGTGCTCCGCCGGGTGGGCACCACGGACAAGCCGTGGCGAACGCAAGATGATAGCCGTGTGTCTCAAATTCATTACGATAGCGCTGGCGACAACCACGTTGCTTGTGACGTCACCCGCCCTCGCCCATCCCGACGATGAAATCTGCGCACCCAATAGCGGGCTCGATCCCGCCCTTTGCCGCCAGCTATCGGCACTCGACGCAGCAGAGCCAAGCACTACAATCCTCCGTACCGAGACGGGGGAAGCCAAAACCAGCTGGCAGGTGGCGCGCGACTATGGGGGTATTGGGACGAACCATATTCTACCGGACGGGACGGACCATATTCTGTTCGTCCTCGCCCTTTTTCTGGGGGCCGCCGGCTGGCAACAACTGGTCTGGCACATCTCCCTTTTCACCCTCGCCCACACCGCAACCCTGGGCCTCGCCGCCGCCGGGGTGATCAGTCCACCGGCCAGCATTGTAGAGCCGTTGATTGCCGCCAGTATCGCGTTTGTCGCCATCGAGAACGTCTTTTGGCGCGGCAGCAGCCGGTGGAGACCGTTCGTAATTTTCGCCTTCGGCCTCATCCACGGGATGGGCTTTGCCGGGTTCTTTGGCAGCCTTGGGTTACCCCCCGGCCAGTTTTGGCCAGGGCTTATCGGGTTCAACATCGGCGTGGAGGTGGGGCAGCTCGCCGTGGTGGCGTTCGCCGCCTGGCTAGCCCTGGCGGCAAGACCCGTGCTTCAACTTTATGGCTTCAGCGACCGCAGCACGGTGACCGTCCCCCTGTCCCTCGCCATTGGCGCGGTTGGCCTTTGGTGGGCGGCGGAAAGAGTGGTGGTGGGGTAAACGGATTATCATCTCACAAACCTCGCTCATTCACGCGCAGACCGGATTTGTGGCTCTTTCGTCACCCCGGACGCGCCGCGGTACGAAGTGCTGCTGCGCAGATCCGGGGTCTCTGCGGAAGCGATGAGATCCCGTGTCTGCAGCGCGTGACTTCGTCCCGCACTGCGCACGGGATGACGAGGGCATCAGCGTCTACAGAGTCCCGCCGGCGCGGGAATGAACGGTTGTAGAGAGCCTTGCCTAGCGCCAAAAGCTCTCGTCTCGGTTTCCGCCGCCAGCAGAAGCCAGGATGATACAATACCCCTACCCCTCATTCCCCATCGAGGCCTCATCAAGGCCGCGGATGCGCAGGAGGGGTTCAATGCCCGGATCCGACCCGCGGAAGTTCCGGTAGAGCTCATCCGCTTCCCGCAAGCCCCCCGCTTCGAAGACCCAAGTCTTCAACCGGCTGGCCAGTTCGGGGTTATAGATGTCTCCCGTCTCTTCAAAGGCGGTGAACCCATCGGCATCAAGAATTTCCGACCACAAATAGGCGTAGTAGCCCGCTGAATACCCGCCTGCGAAAATGTGAGCGAAATATTGCGAGCGATAGCGCGGCTCAATTTCAGGGATGAGGCCATAGCCCTCTAGCACTTGCTTTTCAAACGCCCGCGCATCGGTGATGGCGTTTGCTTCTTCGAGGCTGAGATTGAGCCAGGCAAGATCAAGAAGAGAAGCCGCGATGAACTCAGTCGTTTTGAACCCCTGATTAAAGGTGGACGCTTGCCGCATCTTGTCAATGAGCGTGCCCGGAATAACCTCACCGGTCTCATGGTGAGTGGCATAGTCGGCCAGCACCGCCTGCTGCCCCGCCCAATGTTCCATAATTTGCGCCGGGAACTCCGTATAGTCCCGCGGACCATCGACGCCCGAAAAACTCTCATACCGGACCGTTGTGAGAAGTCCGTGCAGCCCGTGGCCGAACTCATGGAACAGGGTTTCCACCTCGTCAAACCGCATCAGGGTCGGTTCCCCCTCAGGCGGATCGATAAGGTTCATATTATTGGTGATGATCGGTCGGGTGACGGTACCATTGACGTCGGAGGCACCGCGATAATCGCTCATCCACGCCCCGCCGCGTTTCGAGCTGCGGGCATACATATCCATCATGAACAGGCCCAAATGCTCGCCATCTGGTCCTTTTACGTCATAAGAGGTCACCACCTCATTCCATAAGGGGGTGTCCACCTCTTCCAGCGTCACTCCAAAAAGCTTGGTCGCCACATCGAACGCCCCCTGACGGACGGCATCCAATTCAAAATAGGGCGCTAGCGCCGCATCGTCGAAGGCATAGCGGTCCTGGCGCACCTTTTCCGAATAATGCCACCAGTCATGTCCCTCGGCGGTGAAATTGTTACCCTCCTCATTGATGAGCGCTTGGATATCGGCCAGCTCTTGCTTGGCCCGAGTGAGACCCGGCTCCCAGACTTTCAAAAGGAAGGCTTCTGCTGCCTCGGGCGTTTTCGCCATTCGCGGTTCCAGCTGATAGTGCGCATGGGACTTATACCCCATCAGCTCCGCACGCTCCGCCCGAAGCTGGGCAATTTTGATCGCTAACGGACCATTGTCCCCCTCCCCCGCATTCGCGCGAAGGCGGTAAGCATCAAACAGCTGCTGACGCAGTTCCCGATTAGTGGACTGGGTCATGAAGGTTTCATAGGGCGAGCGGTTAAGGCCGACGACCCATTTGTCTTCGTCCTCGTCCTTGATCGCGTCCTTGAAACTGTCCGACAGCCCGGCGAGCTCCGCCTCTTCAGTCAGCACCAGCTTAAACTCCGTCGTCGCCGCCAAAAGGTTCTGCGCAAACTCTGTCGTAAGGGCAGAAACCTCCGCATTGATCTCGGCGACCCGCGCCTTGGTGGCGGTATCAAGGTCCGCCCCCGCACGGATAAAGCCGCGATGGGTCAGTTCCAACAAGCGTGCATCCTGCTCGTCTAAGTCGAGGTCATCTTTTTGCGCGTATACCGCTTTTACCCGGGAGAACAGCTCTTCATTGAACCGAATGGCATCATACTCAGCCGTCAAGAGAGGGTAGATCTCCCCCTCAAGGTCCCGCAGCGTATCGTTCGTGTCCGTATTCGCAATGTTGCCGAAAGTGGAACTCACCTTGCTTAAAAGAGCGCCGGTGGTCTCAAGCGCGACGATAGTATTCCCGAAAGTGGGCACCTCGTCATTGGCCGTGATCGCTGCCACCTCATCCCGCATACGGAGGATACCGGCCTTGATGGCGGGCATGTAATGGGCATCTTCAATCTCAGCAAAGGGCGGCACGCCGTAAGGGGTGTCCCATTCCTTCATGAACGGGTTGCCCTCTAGTTCTACATCGGTGACCTCAACGGTGGGCAATGTCATTTTAGGAGCCTCTGTTTGAGTTTCTGCGGAGGGAACCGCATCCGCCTTAGTGGACGGCTCATCCGCACACGATGCGAGCACCAGGGCGGCGGTGGTGGTAAGAAGAATGGGGAGCGAAGAGCGCAAACGCATTGAAGGCCTCATGATTTGCGAAAGGGTTTTCATCAGGCCTGGAGGGTGCTCGAAAGCGGCGGGGGATGTCAATGGTCCTTCACCTTGCAGACCTGACATCCGGAACCGGGTGCGGGCGACGTTTTGTCCACCGCTCATCCCCACGAAGGTTGGGATCTGTAAACCGCGCAACTATTCGTCGTCCCGTGCGCGACGCGGCACGATAGTGACGCTTCGCAGACACGGGATCTATTTGGTAGGGTCCCGTGTCTGCGCCGCATCATTTCATGCTGCGGACGCGCACGGGACGACGACTTGCCCAAAAAAGAAAACCCCCGCGCCG
>CALFRH010000276.1 GCA_937919225.1 uncultured Parvularcula sp. | reverse complement strand
AACCTCCGCCTTGGAGATTTCCTTGCCTGTTGACTTCAGGTGCCGCTTCTGGAGCAGACCAATGAGGGCCATCTGGTCAGTGCGAATGCGTGTCGTGACCCATTTGGGCCGATCTTGCCAAGGGTCATCTCGTGAAGAATTACGCTGCCTATGAGCCGCGTCGGAAATGACGGTTTCCTCAGCGACCATGAAGTCGATTGGGCGGAGCAAGTCAAAGATGCGACGGCGTAGGTGCCGAGAATAACGGCGCCGATTTCGATCTCCGATAGAGGTGGCTTTTAACCCGGTAGGTCGTTGATAGATGGTAGTTGTCATGCGGTTGTCTTTTTGCGGAGCTGTTGAGGTTGTGGCCCTTTGAGAAAGGCCGTTTTGAGGGCCATCGGGATGAAGCAGAGGATGTCACCCCGATAGACCTCTAGGTGGCCGTCAAACGAGGGATTTTCTTCACGGAGAATGGAGGCGAGTTCTGAGATGATAGGGCCGTCGCCCTTGATCTCGTGACCAAGAGATGACCGCGCCCTGTTCATGGGCCGATACTCTTGGCTGTTGCGGTAGACCCTGACTGTATCGAGGTCGATGCGGATAGTGTCAGTCATATAGGAGGTGCCTTTCGAGCATAAAAAAGCCCCTGTCAGAGGAACTGAGGGAGCGCGTTAGAGTGGCTGTTTAGGGGAGCGCTAAGTTGCTACCGGAATGCCAGCAGGCTCGTTGGGTGATTGAACAGAAGCGATGTAGCGCTTGATCGAAAGACCAAAGAACTTCTGCGTGTAGGCATTTGCAGCCTTGGAGATGTTCAGCCGATTGTCGGCCCTTGGAGGCTTCATGTGAAGTTCTGGGTCTGTCAGGATGTTTCGAAGACCAGCATCATGTGGGATGAACGAGAGGATATGTTCCATCATCGCACCGCGCTCCTGAGGAGGCGTCGAGTAGATCATTTCTGTTAGGCGTGATGCACGTTCATAGTGCTGTCGGGACCGATGCTTGTTCTCAACTTTTCGGCTGTCCCTTGAGGCGTTCTTCTGGCATGATCGAGAACAGTATCTCTGATTTGACCTCTTGGGCGTGTATGCGGTGCCACATGAAGGGCAAACTACTGTTTCCTTTTCAGGCATGACTATTGGTTCGACTGCGTCGAGCATTATGGTTTCCTTATTGATGGTGTTGAAGTTGAGAGGTCTCCTCCGTCCGAAGACGGCCTCTCTCGTAAAGGTGCCTATGAAGGTATTCTTGACGGTCCCCCTGAATACTTCAGGCTCTCAGTCTGTTTCCTCTTCAGGGGCGGCGTTTACATGAAGACTTCTTCCTTGGAGACCCAAGGAGATGGAGATGACTTAGCATGCCCTTGAAGCTGACTTTATCACCTTGGTCTTCACTACGTGAGCAGCATAGGGTCTTTCTTAGTAAGCGATTGCTTTCAGGGTCATTCAGCGAAGCTGAGTAAATCTGAGGGTCCCTTAAACGATGTTGGTCATTTATAGCGGAGGCGGAGCCGGAGCCCTTAGAGGTTCACCTTTAGGTGCCTTATTACATATGCGGAGGCGGATTATCGAAGAGGTGTGACAACCTGCGAAAATGATTGACAGCACCCCTCCAGACACACCCGCTCAGAACCCCCTCCGGTAACCCCAATGGATCACCGAAGGATGCCCGAAACGCGTTGACTGAAGTCCAACATCACCTCGGCGCCCACGAGAAGCCTCTCGTCACCGCTTAGTTGCAGCGCGGGGCAACTAGCCCTTCCCGGCGCTCAACCGCTCTGAGAGCTTGATCTAGGGCAAGTATGCGCGTGAATTGGACTAAGCGGCTTCGAGGCGCTCCAGAACACGTTTCACTTGAGAGGCTTGCCACTTACCTCCACGGGCGGTTGGCACTCCAGAAGTGTTCAGTGCATCTGCAATTGCCCTTAGGGATGCCCCTTGCGCCCTTAATGGCTGCACCGTCTTGGCTACCTTATCGGCCCTCGCCTTGGCGTTTGCCGTTATCGCCTTGTTCCGCGCCTCCGTCTTCGGACGCAGTCCACCCAGTTTCTTACCCTTGGCCTTTGCCTCGACAAGTGCCGCCTTAGTCCGCGCTGAAATGAACTCTCTCTCTTGCTCTGCGAGAGCCGCATAGATGTGAAGTTGGAAGTTATCGGCGTTCGGCATTGACGCCACCCTTAGCGTCACCTTCTTGTCGTCCATTATAGATGCAATGAAGGATACCTTGCGGCTCAGGCGGTCCAGCTTCGAGACCAGTAATTCGGCACCTGACTTCTTGACCAAATCAATCGCCTTTGCCAGTTCGGGTCTTTCAGCAGACTTGCCGCTCATATGGTCCTTGAACTCTTCGATTACCTCGAAGGGCTCCTCTGAGAAGTTTTCGAGAAACAGATTAATATCCCTGTTCTGCGCTTCTAGGCCCAGTCCTGATCTTCCTTGGTCTTCGGTGCTGACACGGCGATAGACGACATAGCGTTTCATGAAAAAGACCCCTCAATGGTGTGTCTTGAGGGGCCTATCATTATGGCGTTGCAAATGTCAAAGATGGTTGTGGATGTTACATCTAAATTGGTGGCGGTGCTTTCTGGCAGTCGATAAGGGTTACGCTGGTCCAGTTGTGTCCATGATGAACTCGCCCTTCAAGCGCGTGAACCCATAGTTCTTGAAGCGGTCCATCCCACGAGTTGCAAGGATCGAGAAGCGGCCAAAGCGGATTTCAAAGATAAGCATGGTGGTGTGATTGAGTAGGCACATGATCGCGCTTCCTCATAGCGGGGCGCGTGGATTTTAGAATTCAAGACATTGTTTTTGTTTCACTAATTAGGCTTCCCGAAGGTGAGGCTAACGGTAGCTTGAGGGGACCCCCACGGGGGGAATGCGCGGGCCTATATATCTATATCGGGGTCTCAGATTTTTACTATGAAACCTTTTTGGGTGGGACCCACTGTCTCCATCCGAACTGCATGGGCCTCGGTTTGTGACGCTAACCACACTGGCTGCACCTGAACCAAAGCCGCCCCTCAAAGTCATCTTTGAGCAGGTCGATATAGGTCTCTTCAGGTATCCAATTGATGTGATTACAGGCCGGACAGATGACATAGACAGAACGCGACATTGATGAGAGCGTAAAGAGAACAAATCGCGTGTCAATTCTCTGTGCACTCTTTACGCTCTTAGATCTCGCTTTGAGGTGACATTGAAGTGCCTGTTGGAACAGTCTCAGTAAATAAATGTTAGCTATTTAGCTGAATCTTAGAGCGGCCCATACCGACACTGACCAGGTCCTAGCTCCGCTGTGGTGCGGTCCGTTAGACCGGACTTTCGCTGCAGGTGCGTGATCCGCAGGTTCTTGAATAGACAGTGCTGCGGGACTTAGCGGTCTTTCACTGCTTGTCGCAGATGGCAGCTTTCAAGAAGAGGCGGCGCTTAAACGGTGGTTTTAGCCTGCGCCAGAAACGGTTGAGTTTTCTCCAGTTTCTAGTTTCTGCACGCGTCTGCTTCGTGCTCAACTGGGATCGAGAACTTGCGTAGTCGTGCTCGATCACAGACTACGGCGCCAGAGCAAGCGTTGGAGCCAAGCAAAATCAATATGCCAAAACACGATAAGCAGACCCTGAAGTTCTACACCGATTTCGCCCCTACTTATGTCGCGAGCGGACATGGTGGCGTTAGCCGACATCTTGCTGCTTTTCTCAAAGTTGTGCCCGTCGGCTCAAAGATTTTGGAGCTTGGTTGTGGCGGCGGGCGAGACGCGCAGGCAATGATCGCGGCGGGCCATCGTGTCGATCCAACAGATGGCTCCCCAAGCATAGCCAGAAAGGCAGAAGAGCGCTTGCAAGTGCCTGTTCGCATCCTGCGCTTCGAAGATTTGGACGTTAATGAGGAATACGATGCTGTTTGGGCCAACGCGTCTTTACTTCACGTACGCCGAGCAGACCTGCCAGGCATTCTGTCGAAAGTGAGAATTGCTTTGAAGCCCGGCGGTTTCCACCACGCGACCTATAAGGCTGGAGGCCGTGAGGGGCGCGACAGCCATGGCAGATATTTCAATTATCCTTCCCGTGAGCAGTTAATCGATATGTATGAACGTTCAGGTGCATGGGACGTCATTTCTGTTACCGAGTACGAGGGCGGAGGGTTTGACAAAGGTGTCAAAGGCCCATGGCTTGCAATCTTGGCCAAACGCCCTGAATGACCAGAGGGGCATCAAATCGCTTCCTTTCCCCCATCGAACAAAAACCCGCTTACCGAACCTATGGCCCAACAAAGGTCGTTTTTGGCACTAAGGCCAGCAGCACCAAATTC
>CALFRH010000275.1 GCA_937919225.1 uncultured Parvularcula sp. | reverse complement strand
AGAAAGATACCTCAACAGCCGCCCAGTTTTCAAAGCTTAACGATCCGAAGCGCTTTCGGAATGGCGCAACCTTGCGCGAATGGCTGGCTGAAAAATCTTGTCTTTCGGGAAACTGAGACGATTTCCCGTTCGTCTCACAGCCCCTTCCGGTGCAAGCGTTTTGTTTTAGAAGCCTAAACGCAGCTCAATGCCCCACAAACGGGGCTCATTCACCGTGAATCCTGGATTAGGGTTCTCTTCCACAACGCCTGTGGCGGGTGGGACGCCAACGGCGTTTCGGTCAAGGACAACCCGGTCATCAAACAGATTGTCGACGAATGCAGCAGCACTAAAATTGCCAAAGTCGTAACCCACTCTGGCGTTGACCAAAAAGGCCCGGTCGCCGCGGTTCTCGGGCAAATTGAGAATATCCGAGAATTGGCCACTGGAATAGCTGATGTTGGTATTCGCGAACAAGCCTTGATCGTCCTTGTAATTGACGCCAGCCGCTGCATTAAATCGCGGCGAGGTATCAAAGCTATTTCCGTCGAGATTTGCGAACTGCGGATCAGCGGGATTTACTGGGTCACCATTGGCGTCAACCGCGAACGGAAAATCAGTAAACTCCGTCCACAATAGGCCCATATTGGCGAACACGGAGAGCTTATCGTTCACTTTAGCCTCCGCCGAAAACTCCGCCCCATAAAGCTCGGATTCTCCAGCGTTAAGAATGAGGCGATCAAACAGATTACCAGCTAATCCAGGCAGATTGACCTGTTGATCGGTCCAATCTGAATAGAAGATATTGGCATTGACGGTTAGGCCAACATCCGGCCATTCATTGCGAAAGGCCAGCTCGTAATTGGTGAGATATTCAGGATCATACCGGCCGATAATTGTTCCGCCGCCGCTGTCACCTGTTACAAATACTCCGCCCGCACGATAGCCTCGCGAAATGCTGAAAGAGATGGATCGATCATCATCAAAATCGTAGATGATGGTGCCACGCGGCAAAAATGCTTCAAATGTTGTATCGAGCGCATCTCCGCTGAAGAGTATACCGAGAAAGGGTTCGACACACGGCCTTCCGCCTAAGCCCGGGACAAATGGAGCGATAATGCAATCGGCTGGGTCCGACGTCAGTGTGCCTGTTGGTTCAGAAACATCAAGGTTCTCCCAGTCATACCGAGCAGCCAGATTGATCTTGAGCTTATCGGTCAATTCAAACGTCACATCGCCGAATATGGCATAGTTTCGTGCGAGAGTTGTAACAAGGATCTCGCCGGTCAGCTCCGAGTCAGCAGGAATCACCGGAAAAACCGGCACTGGACTTCGCGTGAGCCTGGTCGTAGCCGTCGCGGTATCGAAAAAATAACCACCCAACCAGCCTGTTAGGCGATCATATTCGAAATTGGCGCGCAATTCGGCTGTGTAGGTTTCGGCGACGTTTATATCGCGATTAATGCCCAATTCATTATCGCTATCACCTTCCTCATAGGTGCCAAGAACCTTGAAACTCCAATGATCACTCAATTGGTAGTCGAGATCCGCAATCAAGCGGGTCGTTTGAATAGTGGAGAAAGTTGTACCGGGTGCAAAGGTCTCGTTCCCGAAGGGGTCGAAATCGCCGAACGTCGGATCGCTGATCGGAACTGGGGCCTGGACGACATTTGCACTTGCGATATCGGATTCGGTATATTCGCCAGTGATTTCTAGCCTGACACCCTCTAGCGCGCTCGGTTCAAAAAGTAACTTGCCCCGCAGCGTCAAGCCATCTTGGAATCGTGTGTTCGTTCCATTGAGCTGGTTGATGACTTCAAAATCAACCTCCCGATAATCGGCCGAAAAACGGAAGGCGATCTGATCGGCAACGATCGGTCCAGTGACAGCGCCGGAATATTGCCGTGAGTTTTCATTGCCAATCAGGATGCGGGCGTCCAGGCCGAAGTCATATTCGGGATCGGCCGTCTGGAAAATGATGGCGCCCGCCAAAGCATTACGACCTTGAACGGTGGATTGTGGTCCGCGCAGCGCCTCAACCTGCTCAACATCCCACAGGTGCAAAGCGCCCCGATTTGCTGAGAAGGAACTGGGCGCCCCATCAACGTAAATATTTCCAGTGACACCGTTGCCAGCACCGCCGACGCCGCCAAAGCTGATTCCGCGTATCGAAATGTCGTTTAGAGAGCTGCCACCGGTTGAGAGGTTTGGCGTGCGCAGCACAATATCTTCCAGATTGTACAATCCGCGCTGTTGGATGTCTTCGGCCGTAACGATCGAGACCGAGGTTTGCGTATCCTGCAGCGACAGAAACTGCTTCGTTCCTGTGACTACAATTGTCTCTGCCGGCAACGGTTGTTGACCTTCTCTTGCACTAGAACGCTTGTTCTTCTTGGGTGCTTCGGAGACAATAAAAGCGCCGCTACTTGACCGGCGCGCACGGAGATTGCTGCCTTCCAGCGCCTTCTTGATTGCCTCGACCGGCGTTAAACTGCCTTTGATCGCCGGAGCGCGCTTGCCTTGGATGAGGGCTTCCTCGGCCAGAATATTCACGCCTAAGATATCGCCCAGTTCCACCAGTGTTTTCGTGAGTGGACCGGCGGGCAGATCGATGTCCATGGCCTGGTTTTGAGTGCTAGCGCTCTGCGCCAAAACCGGGCCGGGGCTTGCCGCCCAGAACGCTGACGCGGCGCTCAAGAGTGCGGGTTTAAGCCACTGCGTATTGCGTCGATAAGCCAAGTTTTACCCCTTCATGATGTTTTTGCGACTGCCATTCAATCGCGGCAACATCATAAAGACTCGCGAGCAGCGCCAATCAGGACCTTTGAGGAGAACTTTTTTTAAAAAGCGTCTGAAAGGGGTCGGCCCCAGAGGTGCTCTGCCAAGTCAAGTTGGCTTGCGGTGGACAATGAGTATCCTGCTCTCCGCATTTCTAATCTCGATGGGGAAGATATCAGCCAGCGTGACGAGCATCCCATCGATATCTGTGCCGCTGAAAGATACCGTGACTTTCGTATCAAGGAGATCGTTCAGGTTGGGATCAAGCTGGATTAGTTTGGTTGAATAGCGGTTTGCGTCAGCGACTAACTCGCTGAGCGGCGCGCCCTCATATTTCAGCCGATCCTGACGCCAGGCGGCGAAGTTCTCCGTTCTGAAGTCATCGATTTCCGATAATCCTTCGCTTTTGGTGGCATAGAGTTTCTGGCCCGCCGAGAGTGTTTTGCGTGTGATCATGCTGGTGGGCGCGTCATTCAATATAAAGGGGTGACCGACTTCAACACGTCCCTCGGCAACGGACAGCCTGACCACCCCGCCGTTGTTTCGCACGTCGAACACCGTCCCGAGCACCTTGGCGGTGAAGTTTTCAGCTGTGACAGTGAAAGGGCGCCCAGGGTCTGGCACCACATCGAACACGGCGGCACCCGCTATCAGGGTTACATGTCGTAGACTGTCTGAGAGTTCCGCTTCAATCTGGCTGGCCGCGCCTAGCGTGACGATCGAACCGTCTGACAGCACCACCGCTTTTGTTTCGCCGACACCCGTCGCATGGGCCGCCAGCAAAGGTGCTTGCACGACTGTTTCATGAGGCCCCCTTAAAAAAGGAAGCGCCGTGACAAGCAAAGTGATGACCAGGGCAAAAGCAGCTGCCGCGCCGACAAGAAGCGGGCGGTTTGCGGCTAGATAAGCTGGCAAACTTTCAAGAAAAGCTGCGCTTTTACCCGAAAAACTTGGCTTGAAATGACGCTTAGCAATGCGCTCGCGGCCAAGCGTACCAAGCGCGGCCCACATGGTGATGGCTCTATCATAGGCATCCGCGTGACGCACGTCCGCTTGGCGCCACGCTTCGAACTTGGCCCGCTCGCCAGCTGTGATTTCACCGGCCTCAATGAGCAAACGCCATTCTATGGCAGTCTCGCGGATGTCGGGCGGATATGTGAGATCGTCATCGGTCATTATTGATCTCCATCCAAGCCTATCAGTAAGGCGTCTTCAATATCAGCAACGGCGCGCGTTATGTGTTTAACAACTGCGCGTGGGCTGAGGTTCATTTGCCTGCCAATCGCTGCAAAACTCAGCTCGTCTACGCGGTGCAATAAAAACGCTCTTTTGCGTTTTTCCGGCATACGCTCCAGCGCATGATCTATGATATTAAGCTGCTGCTGTACTTCTAAGACTCTTTGCTGGTCAAAATCAGGACCTGCAGCGGCAAAATAAAGTTGCTCAATTTCAAAATCAAATCGCGACCGGCTGCCCGCATTTCGTTTTTCTGTAAGCACTAGGTTCCGCGCCGTCCGCCATAGAAAGGCCTTGAGATTGCGAATGCCGGAGACGTCCTGTTCGGCCAGTTTTTGAAACGTCGCCTGCGCTATATCTTCAGGATCTGGCGGCCCATCGCCAAAAGCTTTGCGCAGCGACCAAACAAGTTCATGCACATAGCTGTTATATATAGCTCCAAGCGCCGTTTTGATTTCAGTTGATGTTTGGGTTTCGTTTGAGCTTGGGCTCGACGAGCCTGCGCGATCATCCCTGATCTTATCCGGGCTGGAGCTCGTGTTCATGCCTAAATTGTGCCGTAGAGGGCTAGATCATAGTGTGAGGAGAGCGCCTGACACTGTACAGAAATTGAACCAATGGCACGCGCGGGAAGTTCAGCTATCAGTTTTGCAAACTCGTTGAGAACAATTCGCAAGCACCTTAATGCCAGCAGCAGTTTTTGCAAGGCTCTAGATGAAATCGATACGCCATGCTTCGGCACGTCTGCTTTCAGGACGTTGTCACACCAAAAAGCCGATCGAAGCCACTTGCCAGGAAGTCTGGCGTTATAAAGTGAAAAAAGCCCGTTTCCCTAGCTAAAAAAATCACATGAAATACTCTAATTCTGCACTTAAGTTTGATCCATCTGCTACTTCGAGTTTTCCATCAAACTCTATCTGCCTTTCGCTTTGTGAGCCGCAATTGCTTCTCGTGCCAACCGTCCAGCGGCAACAGCTGTCTCTTGCGCGGCACGTACGGCATTTCGTGTGACTGCTGTGTGCTGAATAAAACCGTGGATGAGAGAGGGAAATTCTCTGTAAATGACATCATTACCTTCGCTCACGAGTTTTGCAGCATAGGCGCGTTGTGAATCGCGAAGCGGATCAAAGCCCGCAACAGCGATCAACGTTGGCGGCATTTGACGCGGTTCGTCGAATAAAGGTGAGATTTCCGGGGCTGTGAGGTCTTTCCCTGGGAATACGATCGATAAGACATATTCTGTAAATGCACCATCAAGCGCGAAACCTTCGCCAAACAAATTGGAGGATTGGTACGTCTCGCGCATATCCGCAATGCGGCGGTTGTCGACCGCTGGAAAATACAGCACCTGACATAGAGGAACGATTTCTTTTTGATCAAGTTGCCGCGCTGTGACGGCATGAGAGAGGTTTCCGCCTGCACTGTCGCCGCCGACACATACCGCGTCGCTTGCGCCGCCAAGCGCTTTAGCGTTTGTAACAGTCCATTCAAAGGCGTGTTCCGCATCGTTCCAGGCCGCGGGGTATTTTGCTTCCGGAGAAAGCCGGTATTCGACGCTGACGACAATCGCATTCGCATCTACAGCGAATTGTCGAAGCTGTCGGTCCGATGCCTCAATGCCGCCAATAAACCATCCACCGCCGTGATAGTATACGAGGATGGGCAGTTTTTCTTCAGGCGTTGGTTTATAGATGCGCACCGGAATGCTGCTGCCATTCGATGTCGCAATTTGATTATCGGTTATAGAGTGCAACTCTGGCGGCTCTGCTGTCCGAGAAGACCAGATTTGAGTTTGTTGGCTCCTGATGACTGCGCGCCCTTCCGGCGTTTCGACATTTGCATTGGGGTCTGGTTTCGCAAAGCGAGCGGCATCTTCCGCAAGCATGGCCTGTATTGCCGGGTCTAGCGTCTGATTATCTAGTGTAATGCGCTCAGATGCGTTTGGCGTTTGCGCGTTGGCGACCAGGCAGCCGGAGACTGCGATAGTCAATATAGCACGTGCACAACTTTTCTTGATGGTTCGGCACATTGCGTCAAATTGGGCTTTTTTTAATTGGCAGCGCATTTGAGCCTCCAGTTCTCGTTTAGCGATGCTCACAAGTCGCGCATGGCCTAGCTTTCGAACAAGTCTCCATTTGGGTAAAGTTGACCATTTGCGCGTAAACGGCTCTAAGCTGGCGTGAAACAAACGCCAAGCCGTTTCAATTTTCTGCGGTTGTGACGCTTTTTATGCGCTGTTCTAAAATGTGTCGTTCGCGCTCTGGTTTTGCTAGCCACCAGGTGCGAATGGCGGCGTTGTCGATCTTGTTTAACCAACCTTTATGAGCGTCTATGGCGGCATTGGGATAGTCCACATCTTGCAGGCGCAGATATGTATCAAAGAAATCGCGAACAAGCCTATTTTGCGCTTGGACAAAATGCCTTTTCGGCGTTGAGCCTACGAATGCGTTGCGTATCGGTCCGCGCAGGAATAGCGGCAAGTCCGACATGCCTAAATGGAAGGCGCCGCGTAGCTCAATGCGGGTGACGTTCTCATTGAGTCCAATGCCTTCAAAACGCTCATAGGCAAAATCATTAAAGGAATGGCCAATGGCTGGCCGGGGTCTATTGGCCGATGCATAGACCATATCCGTGTCAGCATGGAGCATCAGAAAAGGCACCGGCATGTCTGCGTTTATCGCCTTTAAATGATAGTCAAACCCATCCAAATTCACCGCAGCAGCACAGCGTGTATCAACCAGACAAATTGCGCCGGTTGTTGAGCCGCCATAGGACATCCCCATCTGCCCAATTTTTGAAAAATCACTGGCCCGAACAATGTCTGACATTGATTTTGGAGCTTTTCCCTCGGCCAGCTGATTATGAACGAAGAGTCTATCATCCACCCAGATTTTACGGCTTTGAGCAAAACGCCCTTGATCTTCTAGCCATTGGGTGCTGGCGCTTAGAAGTCCTTCCAAACGGTCATCATAGGTCTCGCCACTATAGGCTAGATCCAGGGCATCCTTGATATCAGCATCGTCTGGGGCGTTGAAAATCCTAGGATCCATGTCCACCACATCGCCATTGGGAAACACCGTGGTTGAGGAATCGCGGGTATGTTGAATGGCGTAAATGATGTAGCCGTGGCTGGCTAGATCTTCCATCAACGTCACATGCTGACCAGCAAACATCACATAGCCGTGGCTATAAAGTATAGTCGGGCGTGGTGCGCCGGTTTGCTTGAGGATTGATGCATCTTTACATGACCTGGTTTGAACATGCCGCAAATGGGTGAGAAATTTCGGTCGGCCGAAAAAAGTCCCTAAGCTGCGGGCCGTCGTGTCTGCCTCTTGCGGCGTAAAATAAGGCACAGGTTGGCAAGCCAGATCCTGTGCGGGATACCAAACTTTGACTAACAACCGCCTCGCCGCATCCTCTCCAGCATTTTGGATATTCATCCTGTTCGTATCGACCAGCTCAAAGCTGCGCGTGCCCACCATATGCGGGCCGGTGGGCGCCGGTAGTTGGCCAACAGGAAAAGTAAGGATGGGATACATGCTTGCCGCAGCGGCTAGGAGCAAAATGACTCCGGATATATAAGGGGTTTTGCTAGAGGACCCGCTTTTCTTAAATGCCGTAAAGAGCGCTATAAGGACGAATCCAATCCCTACTGCTATGGCAATTTGTGCTTGCCAGCGACTGATCAAGTAGGCCCAAATGCTCGCAATAAGCAACGCAGCCGCGGCGCCTAAAAGGATCCATGTGCGCCCCGGCATTTTGCGGATTATCCAAGCAGTCAGAAAAACGGCGAAAGCAAGCGATATCGCTAAATCTGTGATCATCATGTGGACGAGATCTTTCGTGCGGCAGGTAATTCCGAAACTCAATAAAGACCAAAAACATGTCTAATCGGGCCGGAATTCTGGGTAATCTAGGCTCTAATGCGCGTAACGTTAGATTGTGCGAGTGCCTGGGCTTGACGCTTTCGGATAGTCTGTTGACGTTTGATCCACAGAGTGATCCCAAAAGCGACCGTTGCGAGCAGCCAAATACCTGTCAGCATTGCCACAACACGGCCCCCAAGGCCCGCAGCCTCTCCAGTGTGAATTGGATATAAAGACTTCACAAAAACCTGTGCGGCCGATGCTTCCGAAATGGGGTATGCGCCGCGGATTGACCCGTTGTTTGCATCCAAAATGACAAGGCTTGCGCCATAGCCGCCGCGATACAGCTCACCTGGCGCACGCACCCAAGCATAATAACTTGCGTCCTTTGATGAAGGCAGCGTTGTGCCCACAAATCGGCTGCCGGGAATTGCCTGCACTGCAGCCTCCATGGCTGCCGCAATGCCGATAGCCGGTTGGGTTTGCGGGTTGGCGGGCAGGCTGGCATCCTCCGCCTGTAAAATATGGCTGATATCGTGTTCATAAATCATGAGAACGCCAGTAGTCACGAGGAGCAAAGCAGGGATTGCTGTCCATAGACCCAAAGCGCGGTGCCAAGAGTAAAGAGTGCTGTAGGTTATTCCGCTTCCTCTCAATGCCGGCAGGAGGGTGCGTTTCCATGTGCCGCGCTGAGGCCAAGCTGCAATTAAACCAAGGATCAGATTGCTCACCAGCAAGACGCCAGTAACAGCTAAGACAAGCGATCCTGTTGCGCCTGACAGGAGGTTGATGTGGACGGCGCGCATAAAACTCAAAACCGTATGATCGGACGCCTTACGGTCTTTCAGTATATCTCCTTGCCCATTTATGCGCAGGCGTCGGTTGATGCCTTGCTCATTGGCAAAGTTCACTACGTATCGATCGGCAAGCCCGGCCGAGGTCCATATCCAATAGACCTGTGCGTCGCCGCCAGCGCCGTCGAGTTCAGTCAACAGATGTTCAATTTTTTGTCTGTCGGTGGGGGCGTGCTGCGTTGAGACTAAGGCATCTGCCAGCTCAAAATGAAAGCTCAATAGCGCACCAGTAAAGGCTTGAATGACCCAGAAAACAAACGCGCCGAGGCTCAGCCATTTGTGAATGATTTTAACCAAGCGCAGCGCGCTGAAAGATCTGCTCACCATAACTGAAACGTTTTTCCATCACGCGCCATTACTAGCGTCCCAAGCCATGAAATAAACATCCAGTTTTTGTCGCTGCTAGGACTCCAGTTGATCGATGATCTTTGCAAGTGTCGATATAATCGCAAGATTTTCCTGCTCGGTACGGCTTGCGAAGCCAATGCGCAGCCCAGATGGTGCGTTGGGCCGCGTTTTATAGGACTGGTTGGAAGCAAAGCGCAGGCCCTTCTCCACCGCCTTGGCTTCAACTTGGTCAATATCCGCGTGAAACTTCAGCCAAAAGGCTAGCCCGCCATTGGGGATTTGATAGTCAACTTTAGACCTCAGCTCTGCTTTTAAGATTGACGCGAAATGTGTTCGCCGCGCCGCGTAAATCTTTCGCGCTTTGCGTGCGTGGCGCAGTACCTGACCATTTTCGAGCATGTCGTGCACAGCCGCTTCCGTAAGGCGGTTCCCCATGGCGTCGTTGAGCGATATCAAGTACGCGAGCGCATCGATAAAGACTTGATTGGCTGCCACATAGCCGATGCGCAGCGCCGGCACGAGAAGCTTGGACAGTGAACCGATATAAATCACGTGCTCCGGCGCATAAGCGGCAATAGGCAGAAGCGGCTGAGACTCAAAATGAAATTCATGGTCATAGTCATCTTCTATAATTGCGAACTCGAATCTCCGTGCTAATTCAACGAGCTCCAGCCGCCGTTCTGGCGCCATGGAGACTGTCGTTGGAAATTGATGATGGGGCGTAACAAACACGGCTCTTACAGCCTTTTTGCGACAAATATCCCTAACTTCATCAACGTCGATACCGCCGCTATCTAGACTTACAGGGATAACGTCCGCACCAAGCGCGCGAAAGGCGGCGACGGCAGGTTCATAGGTGAGTTCTTCAACGATGATGGCATCGCCAGGCTTAAGCAGCGCCAAGGCGATGAGGAAAATCGCTTGCTGGCTGCCTCGCGTAACACAGATGTTCTCATAGCCGGTTGCTAATCCGCGCTGCGCTTTGAGCATATGCGCAATGCCTGACCGTAAACCCTCAAGACCGCGCGGGTTACTGTAATGAAGGCCTGAGCCTCGCTGAACATCCCGTAAGGCGTATCTGTAGGAGCGTGCGAGTTCATCGAGCGGAAACAACCGGTCATCTGGAGAGCCCTCATCCACCACAAGCCCTGGTCCATCTGCCAGTGCGATGGGTCTATCAGGGCTCGCTCGAAACGAAAAGTTCGGCCGGGCGTTGTAGGATTTAAGAGTACTCTCACCATTACCGGCTTGGGGTCGCGGAGAGAGCATATCAGACACAAATGTGCCACTTGTTGCCGACGTGGAAAGCCATCCCTGCGCAATGAGATCATCATAAGCGGTGACAACCGTTTTGCGGCTTACCTGCAGTGTTTGCGCCAAAGCCCGGCTACTTGGCAGTAGTGCGCCGGGCCCAATTCGGCCGGCTTCTATATCGTGAATGATGGCCTGAGCGATCTGCATGTAAAGTGGAATTGCCGATGCACTATCGATTTTTTGACTCAGATTGATCTGCCATCCTCTGTGCATTGGTCTCTTCTAATTTGATTTTTTGGATATTGTCTATAGTCCAATATGCGCTGAAAAAGAAGCCGTGTTGTTGCTGGATGAAAGCGTGATGTACAAATCCACTCATCTGAAAGACGAACCACTATCTCGATTTCACGACTATGACCCGCACCATTTGCGCGCGCTCATAAGCGACTATCCACTTGCTTGGGTGACTTCACGCAACAACGAGTGTGCAAGTTTGCTGCCCTTGATTGGCGTCTTTGACGAGGCTGGGACTCTAACGGAACTCATCGGTCATTTTGCCTTGAGCAACCCATTGGCAGATGCTTTCAGAAAATGCTCGCAGACCACGGTTTTTTTCAATGGGCCGCATGGATATATCTCGCCATCCCAGGCGGGCCGCAGCAATTGGGGGCCAACTTGGAACTACGCGCAGGCAAAAATATCTGGAGACGTGATTGTTGATTCTGCCCTGACGCCTGACGCAATTGAGCGTTTGGTGACCCATGTCGAAAAAGATATGGCCAATCCCTGGCGCTCAGCAGAGCTGGGCCCGCGCTATGATCTGCTGATGCAGTATATTGTGGGTTTTCGCGTTGAAGTGAGCGAGGTCTCAGCTGTCTTCAAACTCGGTCAAACGGAGGATCAACCAACTCTGGACGCCATTATCTTCAACTTGCCTGACGGCGAATTGAAGGACTGGATGATACAATTCCAGGTGCGTGAGAACAGTAAACGGGGCAGGCACCACTGATGCAAGACACCAGTCCGATAGCCCTGATTGGATGTGGCCGAATGGGCGCCGCAATCGCCCGCGCTTTGGCAAAAGAATTTGATGTCAGTGCTTATGATCCCTTTGCCCCTATGCCGCACGGTGTGCGCAGGCTGGAGGCGTTAACATCCGATATGATCCCTTCCGGTGCGACGGCTATTCTTGCTGTAAAGCCACAGACACTGGCTCAACTTGAACCAGACTTGAAAAAGCTGGCGTCGAAGCTGCCTCTGGTCATCTCCGTGATGGCCGGCGTTACCATAAAGCGCTTGAAAGAGGTTTTTGGAAAGCAAACGAATGTCATTCGTGCCATGCCTAATATTGCAGTTGAGGTAGGGCATGGCATGACTGTGGCGGTCAGTGCCGAGAGGTTAGATATTATCGACAAGGCAAACATGACACGGTTGCTGGAAACTACTGGACGCTGTGTTTGGCTGAGCAAAGAAGAGCAAATTGACGCTGCAACAGCCCTATCCGGGAGTGGTCCGGCGTATTTTCTTCGCTTTGCGGAAGCGCTTGTCGAAGCGGGCGTGGCAGAAGGCTTGGACCGTGCTGAAGCAGTGCAACTCATCCGCCAAACCTTTATTGGCGCAGCGCGCTATTGCGAGGCGCAAAAGATGACCTTGGCCGATTTGCGTGATCAAGTGACGAGTGCGAACGGAACTACTGAAGCTGGCCTTCACACGCTGGACCAGAACCACGCGATTGAGAAGCTCGCGATTGCAACGGTGGAGGCAGCTGCTCGCCGCTCGCGCGAGCTTGGCTCTACATGTTAGTGGATAGAAATTTCTAGGCCTGATTTCGATGCTTGATCTACTTAGCGGGATACGCGTTGTTGATTTAACCACGGTGGTACTCGGACCTTATGCAACCCAGATGCTCGCGGATTTCGGCGCAGAGGTGATTAAGGTTGAGCCGCGAGGCGGCGATATCTTTCGTAGCGCGCGGCCTGGTCATGCTGGTGGCGATGGTGCCGGTTTTCTAAACCTTAACCGCAATAAGAAATCAATCGCGCTTGATCTTGGTAAAGAGGAAGACAAGCAAACCCTCACGGCACTTGTGGCCACGGCAGACGTTTTTGTGCACAATATTCGGCGTCAAAGCGCGGCCAAACTTGGTATCGATTTTGACGCAATTAGAAGGTGGAAGCCTGACATCATCTACGCCTGGGCGCGAGGGTATGGCCAAGGTCCGTATGAAGATGAACCTGCCTATGACGACTGCATACAGGCTGTGTCGGGTTTGGCTTGGTTAAACGCCAATGAAAACGGTGAGCCTAGGTTCGTTCGGACAATTTTATGCGATAAAGTGGCAGGCTTGCATCTTGCATTTGCCATTGCGGCGGGGCTTGCCGCGCGCGCGAGGTCCGGTGAAGGGTGCCAGGTTGAAACGCCAATGTATGAAACAATGGCCTCGTTTCTACTTATTGAGCAGCTTAGCGGGCAGACCTTCATCCCCGCGCTTCCAGACCGCGGCTATGAACGGCTGAATGCGCCAGGGCGAAAGCCCTATAAAACGGCTGATGGCTATGTGGCAATCATGCCGTATACCAGCAGCCATTGGCTCAAGTTTCTCAAAATTGTGGAGGAAGGAGCGCTATGCGCCACTGCTTGGGTACGAGATTCCGAACAGCGTTCGCTGCGTGTTGCAGAGCTTTATAACGTTATTGAAAAACATGCAGCTAAACGCACGACGCACGATTGGCTCAATTGTCTTCGAGCGGCAGACATTCCGTGCGCGCCGGTTAACAAGCTTGAGGATTTGCCAGCCGATGCTCAGCTCTTGGCCGGTGATCTATTTCGGTCTTTTAAGCACCCACGCGAAGGTGATCTGCAATATGTTTCTAACCCGATTACAAGTCGCACAGCAGACACTCTTCCTGACCAACCGGCACCGGTTTTAGATGCCGACCGAGCTGATATCTTAAAACAACTTAAAAGCTGAAGGTTCAAGGTTATCCGCAGATATGGGCCTTTATGAAGGCAGCCCCGTCTGAAATACCTTGGCGCGCGAGATCAGACACCGACATCGCTTCGAGAAAACTATGTGTAGCACCCGCATAGACTTTATAGTCCGCTGTGATGCCAGCTGCTTTCAGCCGATCATACATTTCAAAGCTGTGCTCAGCCACTAGATCAAGTTCGGGAATTACAAGAAATACCGGTGGAAAGCCCGCCAGATCAGCAAGCAGCGGCACGGCGAATGGGTCCACTTCATCTTTTTGGCTGCGCAAGTAATTTCGCCAATAATGCTCAGCTTCATTTCTGTCCATGATGGAGTTCGGACCCCCAAAACGACTTTCCGATGCATCAGAAATGGAGGGTGAAAATCCGCCATAGTTTGACAAGATTGCGCGAATAATCTGATGCTTATCCATATCACGCAGTCGCATGAGCACTGCGAAAGAAAGATTTCCGCCAGCTGAGTCGCCCCCGATGGCGATGCGCGCTGGGTCAATGCCCCAAGACTGCGCATTCGATTGCAGCCATAGCATTAGCTCGGTGATTGCGTTGAGTGCGGCAGGATATTTAGCCTCCGGCGACAAAGGATAATCCACGCCAATGACGGCAAAGCCTCCTAATGCAGCATATTCGCGCATCAGTCGGTCATGCGTATTGTTGCTGAAGAGGGTAAATCCGCCGCCGTGAATGTAAATAAGCGCGGCAGCATGGTCAGATTCACCTTCGGGATAGTGTATTCTAATGCCCAGACTATGATCAGATCCGTCAAAGGTCATATTTCGTGTTGACCGCATACGCGGCCCACCTTGGGACCATTTTTTGCGGATACGCTCTACAATAGCGCGTTGATCTTCAAGCGGCGCTGCATCGAAATCCGGATAGGTCTGCATTTCGTTACGAATATGCATAATGAACTGCAATACGCCGCTCTCAACACTATCCATGTTCATGATCGGCAGCTCCCAATTACATCTTTACGCCGGGTTTCCGCTACCGCGCATTCCAGCGTACGCTCGGCGGAGTAAGGGCTGTCTTTTTCGTCTTGGGCAACTAAATTTCTGGGTAATTTGCTACCGTAAAAGGGCGTTTGCGCGGTGGTACCAGTTGCTACGGACCGCTTTGAGCTTATAAAATCCGGGTCTTTTTCATACAACCAACCGCAGCGGATTTTTTCACGTTTGGTCAAAGTGTTGGCTTTTAAATGATGGCTGATAAGCCTAGAAAGTTTCCCGGTTTTAGCTGACCATCTTGCGCTGGGCGGAGCGTTGTCATCGTTTGCAACAGCATCGACGTACGCAATAATTTACCCACTTTACAATTTCCTTACCCCATTCCAAGCGAGAATGATTCTCAGTTCTGGCGCTATCATTTCATGGTGTGGTTCGCTGATTGGGCCTTGAGCTTATTCGTGACCCTTCACACTCGAAACAAAAAGCAGGGAACTAGGTGCCAGGAAGGAAGTAATAATGAGTGGTATTCATAAAGGGTATCGGAAAGCGAGGTTTAACGCCGTTGCTCGGTCTATGCTGTCGGCGGTGTCCGTGGCGGCTCTAACAACGGCGGCAACGGCAGCATTGCCAACGACAGTGTTTGCTCAGGGCGAAGCTGACGAAGCGACGGATTTGGAAGAATTGCTCATCGTTGCAAGAACACGAGGCTTCACAGGTACCAAAACGCTTACACCGCTTGCGGAAATACCTCAGTCAATCAGTGTTGTCGATCAACAGCTGATGTTTGAGCGTGCTGCTCAGGATTTCCAAGACGTGTTCAGATACAGTGCAGGCGCGTCAGTGGGCGATAGTGATGATTCTCGCTTTGACAACGTTTCCATCCGAAGTTTTGCGACATCCATATTTGTGGATGGATTGCGGCAGACAACGTCCGGTACGTTCATCAATATCCTGAAAATCGAAAACTATACGCTTGAAAGAGCTGAGCTACTGCGCGGTCCGTCTTCCGTGCTTTATGGTACCGGCGCTCCGGGCGGTATCCTGAATGCTATTAGTAAAAGGCCGCAAGATGAGTTTGGCGGCGAGGTTGCCATTGACTTTGGTAACGATGATCGCGTTCAGGGTAAATTTGATGTCACTGGCGCGCTCACAGATACAGTTTCAGCGCGGCTTGTTGGGCTGGTTCGTGACGCGGAGTCCCAATGGGGGACGCCGGACGACCGTATCGTTATCAACCCATCGATACAGTGGAAACCGACCGATAACACGGTCGTCACGCTCATCGGCTTGTATCAGGATAATTCGCAAGGTTCACTGGGCTATCTACCAATCCCATTTTCACGTGATGCCACGACTGTTGATGAAACACTGCCGTTTGATTTCTTTCAAGGTGACATTGACGGAGACGGCGACGGGGATGGTTTCACCGGTCTCGAGGGAAGTAACTGGTCCATCACAGGGATCGTAGAGCATGAATTCACGCCAAATCTGCGCGTTAGGAACTCGACACGCTACTTAGAGGGTGATGTTGATTATAGTGAATTGTTCACCTTCGGCTTCATCTTGGACAGCATGGGTAACCCCTATGCGATTGATGAAGTGCCGGGCTTTACCCTGGCCTTTGAAGATTTTCCTGACGGTGAACCCTTCCTACTCGAGCGTTCTGCTTTCCGGGCGGAAGAAGAGTATAGAATTTTCAATACTGACTCCAGTATCGCCTATGATTTCAATCTAGGCGGTATCGAAAATTCTGTATTGGCAGGCATAGACTATTTTGACATCAGCACAG
This sequence comes from uncultured Parvularcula sp., assembly GCA_937919225.1. GTDB lineage: Bacteria > Pseudomonadota > Alphaproteobacteria > Caulobacterales > Parvularculaceae > Parvularcula. Next base: position 797 of record CALFRH010000275.1, on the reverse strand, counting down.
AAGAGCGAGAGGGATTTGCAGGGTTCCTACCTCCTGTCGATACCATTGAATTATTCAATCCCAACGCAAGTTTTGCTTTCACTGGTGAAGTGCCAATCACTTTTGGGAATGATACAAAAACGCGGCAGCTTGGTTTTTATATTCAAAATCAGATCACTGCGTTTGACCGGCTCAACATTGTCTTAGGTCTGCGTCACGATAGTATAAAATCAGAGTCCCGCTTTCTTGGGATGGGTGAGTTCAATGAGGATGTCGACGTCAATGAAGTTTCATTCCGTGCCGGCGTTATCTATGAAGTCATAGACGGTGTCTCGCCATACTTTAGCTATGCAGAGTCGTTTACACCCGTTCCCGGCAGCAATAACGGCAACACGTTCTTGCCGCAAAATGGTCGACAATTTGAAGCCGGCATAAAATGGGAGCCAATGCCTGGTGTGCTTATTTCGGCTGCCTACTTTGACATTGAAGAAGATAATCTGCTGTCACAGGATCCTGGAAATCCCAATATAACGCTGCAAGGTGGGGCCAGAGGGACAACCGGTTTTGAAGTTGAAGTACTTGCGACATTGCCAGGGGATATCTCTCTTACGGCAGCTTACACGAATTTTGACGCAGAAGTGACCGAGACCAGTGAAGCTAATAGTCTTTTCGCAGGCGATCGCATCTCAGACATTGCAGATGAACTGGCATCGATATGGCTTGCAAAGACGTTCGACATTTCCGAGGACTGGGGTGTACGCGCCGGCGGCGGTGTTCGCTATATCGGGGATAAAATTTCAGCCTCGCAACGCGTTATT
>CALFRH010000274.1 GCA_937919225.1 uncultured Parvularcula sp. | reverse complement strand
TAGCGGATCAAGCTGCCACAGGCATAGTTGATGGAACTTGGGATGGAGATTTTTACGTTCATACTTCCGGAATGGGATCATATACAATCAATGACGTCTCTCGAAGTGCTGAACATGATCGTTTGTATCTAAGTGAATTTGATGTCGATCAGGTGGTTTTCTCGCAGGACGCTAATCATGGACTGGTCATCACAATGGAAAATGGAGAGACCATTACGATCCCAAGGCATTTTGATCCTTATCGGTCAGACCGCTTCGATATTGAGGAAATAGAGTTTGCCGATGGAACAGTTTTAGATCTCGACGGCATTACCGCTAAGTCTCTGGCAGATCAAGTACCCTCTGGTTTGGTGCGGGGAACCGAAGGAGAAGATGTATACATCCATGAAGCTGGAATGGGATCTTACACGATCAATGATGTGTCGGACTGTGACGCAACAGATACCATTGTTTTCAATGGTTTCGATGAAACTGAAGTTTCTTTCAGCCAAGGGAACGGTACCGATCTTCTCATCACTCTAACAAACGGTGAGACAATCACCGTCCAACAGCACTTCTCAGGTGACATCTTCGATTTAGAAGAAGTTCAGTTCTCCGATGGGGCAGTTTTGACGCTAAATGACCTGGGGATCGCCTAATTTTGTGTTGCGCGTTTAGCAAACCGGTGGGCAAATGATGCAGGCCACGAGATTTAACACAAGAAGCGCCCTGTGGGGACTCCTTGCCTCAAGTGTCGTCGGGCTCTTGTTTGGGAACCTGCAAGCAATTTCTGATGCAGCTCCGTAAGCGATCAAAGATAGCGGCTCTCCGGGCTTGTTCGGCGCACCCATAGCCATCATGACTGCTTTGTGGTTCGCAATAATACCAGTTGCTTTTGTGGTGACAATTTTCCAAAGTTCCTTTTCGGGGTGGAAAAAAAATACCAAGCGGATTTGCAGTTGGCGCATTTTCCGGTCTGATACTCATTTACGGCTTAAATGGGTTGTTGTGAGCAAACGAAAGCTTATTCTTCTCGATGGCAACTATTGAATTTCGACTGATCAGCCAGCTATCGTAACAAGAATCCGCCCCAAACTAGGGCGGTTTCCTTTTCTGAACGTCTTTCTATCCCATCGCCGCTGCCAGCCTCGTCGGCGGTCCCTTGATGGCTTCATTGGCAAGCGCGAGCGCCTCAAACATAACCATGCTGCGCGGTTCAAAATCAAAGATGCGTCATGGCTGCTTGGGCAGATAAGCGGCGGGTAATTGCGGGTATACGGAAAGGCTTGACGATATGCACCATATTTGGTACATTTAGATATGAATCAGAAAAAGCGACTACCGGCTCGGTTCTTCGCATCGGACAGTGGAAGAATGCCGGTACGCGATTGGCTGTTAAGCCTGCCTGAGAATGAGCGGAAAGCCATAGGAGACGATATCCGCACCGCAGAGTTTGGCTGGCCAATAGGTATGCCGCTTTGCCGCCCAATGAAAAGCCACAAGGGCTTGTGGGAAGTGAGAACAAACCTTGCTGGCGGCAAGATCGCCCGTGTCCTCTTTTGTGACCATGAAGGTGAGATGATCCTTCTGCATGGGTTTATCAAGAAAACGCAAAAGACACCGAAGGCGGACTTGGATGCAGCGATGAAGAGAATGAGAGGTCTAAAATGACAGATGAAATTGAAAAGGGACATGCCGGACAGGCATTTGGTGACTTCCTCAAAGAGCAGGGCACCTATGAGGAAACCACGGAAGATGCGGTCAAGCGTGTGCTCGCCTTCCAACTGGCCGAGGCCATGAAAGCGCAGGGTATCTCCAAAGTGGAAATGGCCAAACGGCTTGAGACTAGCCGGTCGCAGCTCGACCGCTTGCTTGATCCTGAGCATGACGGTGTGACGCTAGGCATCCTTGCCCGTGCGGCGAAGGCCGTGGGGCGTGGCATTCGATTGGAACTGACCTAAGCGTAACTGGCCACAGATGTATGCAGATATTGATTGGGTGGCGATGTCGCTCGCGGAGCGTATCGCACCGACTAAGGCGCTATATCGCGCTTTCATGGCTGTTGCGAAGCGGCAGAGAGTTAAAGGTGACCTGTTGTTGTTTCAAGCCTTGGGCGAAACGGATACCGGAGGCACTGACTATCTGAGCAACTTCCGCAAAGGGAAGATCGACAAGCATAAAGTTCGAGACATTCACCTGTGGTTGGCGCAGAACCACTTTGATCTGGCGCTAGAGACCGCACCAGACTTGTTTCCGCATAAGCCGACCGACCCGTTTGATGACTTCATAGATAAACATGCCATTCTGGGAAAGTTGCGCATTCTTCGGATTAAGCAGGAGATGGGGATCGTTCAGCGTTTCGCACTTCAACAAAAACTTTGCGCTTGACCGAACGATTTTGTTTGGAGATGGATACTGAGATCAACGGTGTTGCCCTGGCTTTTCAGAAGCTCCAATGTCAATGGCACGCCCTACCATTTGAGCCACCTCGCAGGACTTGGAGAATTGCCTCTCCACCTGCGCCGAACCATGCACCAACTGATCAGCCCGTTGGATCGCTGCTTGGGGCGACTGCCCCGAGCGCGGGACAAAGAGTGGGGTCTCGCCTGCTCGCTTCACTGGTGTTGCAGCATGCGCGTGGCTCCGATCCTGCCTGCGGCACCTTTGTCTCTTGCACCCCCGTTCCCCGGCGGAGGCCAGACGGTTGCAGGCGCAACACGTTAAAGATGAACCGGCTAGACGGCAGCATTGGTCGCAAAACTCTAATTGAAACGGTCGTTGCTAGGTGCCCTGATGAAAGTTGGCTGTGCCTCTTCTAGGGCGTTGACTGAGGTCAGCTGGTGCCAAGCATACTTGCCAGTGAGTTGAAGCATCCATACTGCTGATTTTGTATCGTTGACTTTCATACAATATACAGATTAATATTATATTTAATTTGGAATCAGTATGAAATAATGGAGATTGTACGAAATTTAGTACATGGCAATCAGATGAGGATTGGGATCGGTACAAAAGATGAGGCAAAAGCTCTAGGG
>CALFRH010000273.1 GCA_937919225.1 uncultured Parvularcula sp. | reverse complement strand
TGAAGGCTCTTGAAGAATCAATTTGCCTTTTCTATATTGGTGCAACAAAGCCTATCCGATATCTGAAGCGAACACCGGGAAATCTTGAAAATAGAGATGGTCCCCGCGACGTAAATACCCAGCTCCCCATCTTTGCAGCGGTTCTCGCTTCTCTAGAAATAGGTTATCAGTAAACATCTCAAGCTTAGGCGTCGATATAGCAACTACTCGTGCGACAAAAAACAGCCCCCCCTCTTGAATGCTGTGGTAAATGGCATCTTGGGAATATCCAGAAATATTCACAAAGCACGACACCTTTAGGCCTGAGTTTATGAGGCACTGAAGCACATACTCACTACTGCAAAGTGAGATAAACACCATCTTTGCACCGACCGAGAATGTGATAGACGTCCCCGTAACTACAGCATCCTCACAAATGACTTCTGCTGTTATCAAGTTTCGCCTAATTCGCTCCCAGAGCATTCTCGCTTCATCAAGGTTTACTGTCATCTCCGACTGAGGCGTCAACACAAACAGATCAAAGTCAAGCGCGAGAACGGTCGACAGTAGCTCCAGATGGCACTTCGCGAAGCAGAGTAAACGAGGAGAAGTGGATGATCTGGCACTCACTTTAACCCCTGGATCAGATGTATACGTTAGAACGCTTTTCCTCAAATCGGAAAACAGATCTCCCTCCAACTGAAATGCAAACACCTCGTCCGAATTATAGCCAACCCAAGTTTGGCAATCGAGACTTGTGCAAGCGTTCTTTAGGGGCCTATTTATCCAGGCAATAGAGACGTCTTTGCACTCCTCGCCCAGATTAAACCGTGTTACCGGAAAGGAACCCTCGTTATCGCCAACAGTGACCCGTACAAGAGAGTAGGAAGTGCCAATATTCAACTCCCGAGGTCTACGCGTGCAGACTTTCTGCTCTACACACTCCCCGTTCCCAAGGTTCCAAGTCCATAGGTCAAAGGTCCCATCCGTCCGCCGATTCCAGCTTAACAGTCTGCAATCGCTGCTCAGACCAACACCCCCAATCTCAGAATCTAGAACGAACTGCGATCTTCTTGTCTGTGTCCCTTGGAGCCGAAAGACGTGGATGCCACCGTATTGGCATCCGCAGGCCACAAAGCGAGCATCTGGAGATATTACTGCAGTGACCGCAGGGCTGAAGAGTCCCTCGAAATCGCGCACATGTGTCCCAGTGGCTGTATCCCACAAACGTGCATACAAATCCCATCCGGTTGTAACAAGCTGCGTTCCTTCATTTGAGAACGTCATACTAGTGGGACACGTCGCTTGACTTCCTTAGATATGCCGACGAGTACCTGATTGCGCTTCCACAATCACAAATCTGTAATTGTCTTTGTTGGGAATGCCTTCGGCTAGCGCGATTTGCTGACCGTTAGGAGAGGTTACAGCGAATATTGCGGCATATCCATCGTGAGTGTGGGTGATCGAAGAAGAGCCGAATGGAACTTCGCCTCGAGGAACGATGCGGCATGAGACGTTCTCAATACCTATGATGCCAGTGCTCAAGTCAATTGTGCATGATGAATCGTCACCATACAAAAGAAGGTGCAGGCCGTCTGCAGAAAACTCCATCTTGTGCCACTGTCGATATTGACTAGAGGTGACAGATACCTCCAGTTGCAGACCCCAGTTGGCCACCGTCCAGCTGCGAATGATACCACTGCCTGTAAGGCAGGCTAAGCGCGTGGAATCTGCATCGAACGCGAGGTGCAGGATCTTTGCGACAGGCGTCTCCAAAGTTGTGACTTCGCCTTGGCCGAGGGGTATCCGAGGGGGAAGCAAGCTCCGAAACCAAAGGAAGCCAGGTACTTGAGACTCTTTTGTTTCTTTCCAGTTTTCAAGCAGGGAGTTCAATCTGGCTTTGTCACCCTTCCATGGCTTGTTGCTACCATCGGATATCTCGTAGAACTGCTTTGCCATAGCACAGTCATACCACCAACAAGTATTCCAAAGGCACTGAAAGACGGTGGTTGGATATCTGTCTATGAAGTGAATATCACGGCCGAGAGCTTCACTGAGCAGTTTCAAGAGTTGGTAGTCGGGATATTCAGGCGCAAGTGCATTCATTGCATCCGAGAAATCCCTCGCCAGATCAAGCGCCAACCCGGCTTCAACCTTGGCCTCAAGAAAGGATAGGTCGGTGAAAAGTGTCTCCACATCCTCCCACTCCCCCGACAGCTTCGCGACTTTCAGCTGTTGCCACGGAAGTTCATCAACCTTGCGGACGTTAACTGGACGAGGTGTTGGAGGGAGTTGCTTCACTCGTGCTCGTTGTGCTTCCGGAGATTCGAGGAAGTACTCTTGCTCATGGAAATAGGTAGCAAGCGAACTCTGAGCGCGCAGTTCCTCATCACCGCTGAGATATCTGTCCCGCGCAACTTCACCAACCTGACGGTGGTAGAACGTCAGCACATTGGCGCCGGGTGCGGCCCTCTCGGAGAGGTAAGGGGCAAGGTCAAACCGGAGCCGTGACCACAGCCCAATCGGAATACGCTTGGCATTGGGCGGCAACTCATGCCGGTTCTGTTCAGTGTCTTCGTTGAGTTTGGCTCTGTACTCGGGGTCAGCGAACAGGATTTCAAGAATCTCGTTTTCCTCCAATCCGTGCCGGGATGCGGACAGATAACCCAGCACGCGATTCACCAACAACAAACCGTGGTTCGTCGGCTGGCACAACCGGTCGAAGAGTTGTCCGAGAAGCGCGCGGACGCTCTCGCCCGGCGCCAGCGCCGGCTCGTAGGAATGCCAGAGTTGGACTTCCTCGAAGAGCAGCTTCAGGAAGATTGGCTGGCGGCAGGCCGGAGAGGCGAGGCGCTGCTCGATTCGCGCCCGCTGTTCATCACTGACCTTGCGGCCCGCATTTGGAAGCCACCGATCGAAGAGTAACAGGCGGGCTTCGGCCTCCGAGAAAACGTCCAGATTGATAAAGTTCTCGGCCGGGATTGGGCAGCGCTGGAGTTTGGCGTATGGTTGGCTGACGGGATCATCGGTGGCCCGGTCGGACAAACAGGAGACAACGAGCTTCACGTGGGCCGGCAACGAACCAGACGGTAGCCAATTCAGCACCCGGCCATTGTCGACATCAGCAAGTTGGTCGAGAGCGTCCAGGAACAGGATCAGTGGTTGCTCCGGAGTAGCAGCCTGCAAATGCTGGGAGAATTCGTCGCGCAACTCCTTGATCTCGGTGGGAAGCGAGTCTGGGCACGGGTTTCGCTGCCGCAGTTCCTGACAGAGACTACTGAGCAGCGAACGGAGGTCAGATGACCGTGGAGCCACGCCGATGAAGCGTTCGATCCGTTTTCGGGTCTTGGCCACTTCTTGAGACGCGCGCGCCAATAAAGCGGTTTTTCCGCAGCCGGAAGCACCGTGGATCACCAGAGACCATGAGGAATCACTCCCCACATAATCGAGAATAGCCTGCAACTCGAGTTGACGACCAACAAATGATTCCTCACCGCCACGCTCCTTGGCAAACCGTTCGTATTCGCGCTGTTCGATTTCCAGTTCGCGGTCGGCGCGGTCCGTGAATGCTTGAGCTGTATTGCGCCAATACTCGTCGATCTGCCCTTGGATGATCTCCGACAGCCGCCTGACCACATTGGCGCAAAGCTGGGCCAAGTGATCGGTCGTGACATCGGCGGTTCGGCCGTCCTGATAGTCCTGAGCCTCTACCAACCGGGCGAGGGCCTCGTTGCGGAACACGTTCGCACTGCCCAGCCGCTGGCGAAGTTCCGCCTTCAGACGGTCTTGCTCGACCTGGAGTGCGACTGCAACGTGACCTGACGAATCCACATCAACGAAGTCCTTGATCGGCTTTGGGTCGAAGAAGTCGGCGAGGTTCTCGATCTCCCGGAAAAACGCCAGCACATGCTCTCGAGCGTCCGGCACGCGCAGCGCGCCGCGCCAGATTTCCTGTTCGGTAGCAGAGGCTTGGAACCGGACAATGGCTGGTGGGGAACCCTCCGATGCCGTGCCATCAAAACGGCGCTGCAGTTGCTCGGGTGGCATCGCCCGGTTGATGATGGTCCATAAGGCGGCCTGCACTTGGTTCCATACCGCATTCTGCGTGTAGTCCTGGTTATCGCCCAAATCCTGATGGCGGGATTGCAGCAGATAGATAGGCGGAACGGCATTCGTGTCCTCAAGATACCAATCCCGCAGAACCGCGACCGCTGACTTATCCGTGCTACCAGGTATCTGCGTGGCGGCATGCTCCAGTGTGTGAAACTCCTCCACTGAAATCTCTTCAGGCAGAGGCCGCCAACCATAGCGGTTGCCTAGCAGGATGAGAAAGTTGGGCCGGGGCGAGATATCCTGTGCGCGCCGCAGTTCGTCAAAACAGATCCGCATCGTCCGGTGATCCAGTCCAGCTTCAGTTGAGATTCCCCAGCGCAGATCGATCGCTTGGAACTGGAACCCTTGGCGTTGGCAGAGCTGTTCCAGCTTAGGAAAGACATCGTCATACAGCGATTTCCGCTCGTGCTTCATGTCGCTGAAGGTCGAGCTGACGAACACCCGGATGACGGGTCGGAGACGCGCCTGTGTCCTGGTATCACTCATGGGTTATCGGTTCGGATATGCCCGGTGTGGAGGTCATCTTACGTTGGGTGAATTACGTTGGGCGAAAGGTTTTGAGCTTAGGGGCGCGGTCTGGGAATGGAACAAAGCCTGCTGCAGCGAGGTGTTAGGCATAGCCTAGTTAAGTGGTAACACCATAGACTCAGGGATGGAAAATTACACACATGGGTTGCCAACAGTAACTCCCAATTTTTGGGGACTATTCACCAAAGAAAATAGTGACTCTGGCATGCTCGTGGTAACCTAGAAGATCAAAAATCTCGTCTTTCTTTATGGGAACCCAATGGCCATTTTCTCTTCCAGCTCTCTCAACGTGACTAAACAGGCGAAGTTCACTTGTAGTCACGGTCACTGCCAAAACATCAGTACGGTCATCACCAGAACATCAGTTTAGCTATTTATCTACGTCTTCGCTATCCAGCGTTTATTAACATCTGGATTGAATGGCCCTTCCCGTGCTTGCGGCTAATACCCTGACAGGTCAGATCGGCAATTTACAAGAAATAAGTACTCGTCAGGAGCTAGAAATTCACAAGTGCCTTGTATCATGAAAAAGCCCTCACCATGGCGGATACCGTTTTTTTGTGGAGAGGTGATCTTGATTCTATAATTATTGTCCCTTTTAGGAATCTTTTCAGAAAGACGAAGGTCACTATTAATCGTCATCTCTTCAGAAAAATAATGCTCGACTGCTTTGAGGACATCAGCCATCTTTTTGGCATAATTTTTGCCTTAAAACTGCTTGGGGAGAGATTCTATGGTGATGTTCGAATCTGCCAAGTAAATAATGACTGTTTTATCAGCACCCCAAAACGGGCCGAGTTCTACTTGACACCGACCAGAGCCCAACGAGTTCTCCGTTGCAATGAAGACACAGACTGGACACTCAGTTATTGCACCTCGTAACTCGTCGCTAAGGTAAGTTCCAGATAGCATGCTATCTCGATTCCAGCAGACGATTCCGCTCCTTGCCAGATTCAAACATAAATTGTCAAACTCTGATTTATCTTTTGAACTATGGCTAATGAATAGTTTCATTCGAACTGTTCCGACTAACACTCCGGTTGAGCGGATTCTAATCTTTTTGCTACACTAATATAGTAGCCGTATGCAGTCCGCTCCAGCCGAGGAGTTAGACTTCGATGGCCATTTACAACCTTAAGCTAAAAGTGAAAGATGCAGCCTTGAGCTTTGAAGTTTTTATTTCCTACTCTCACCAAGATGGCGAACTAAGGCAGCAACTAGATGTGCACCTAGCTACCCTTGAGCGCCAAAATAAGATCACAGCTTGGCACGATCGAGCAGTTGAGGCTGGTCAGGAATGGGAATATGAAATAAGGAAACACTTAGAGGCTGCCCATATAATATTGCTTTTAATTAGTCCTGACTTTCTTGCTTCAAAGCATTGCTATGACCAAGAGCTGCAGCGAGCTATGGAAAAACATGAAGCAAGAACAGCTGCCGTCTTACCCATTATTCTTAGGCCAGTTTATTGGAACAACACACCGTTTAGTAAGCTTCAAGTTCTCCCAAAGGATGGCAAGGCAGTCACACGATGGAATAATCAAGACGAGGCATTCGTAAGCATAATTGAAGGGATTGATAAGGCTATTCAAAACCTTCCTCATTCTTTACATCAAAAGTCTTTTACTAATCGATTAAAAGTCTGCCAACCTCGCCATAATTTACCTCAACCAGACTACGGTAAATTTATTGGACGAGAGGAAGAGCAATTAAAAATCAAAGAAAAGCTTCGCCCTTATCCAAAATCTGTTCATTCAGTAATTACTATTGATGGAATTGGAGGAATAGGCAAGAGTGCCTTAGCTTTGGAGGTGAGCCTCAGTTTTCTTAGAAATCATGAAAACTTACTACCAGAAGAACGTTTTGATGCAATTGTTTGGACTTCTGCCAAGCGCACTTCCCTCAAAGTTGGTGCAGGAATTGTGCATCGGAAGCAAGTTTTTCAAACACTTGATGATATCTGTCAAACCTTAGCAGTGGTTCTCCAAATTGAAAATTTATCTGATTCTCAGAAATCATCAAGATTAGAAATCATTTGTCAAAAGCTAACTCAAAACCGCACTCTGCTAATAATAGACAATCTGGAGACGGTAGACGACCCTGCTGTAATAGAGTTTCTTCAAGATTTACTACCCGCGCCTACTAAAGCTATCGTTACTACTCGTCACCGTATTGACGTTGCCTTTCCAATTAGGCTGAGAGGAATGTCATGGCCTGACGCTGAATTATTAATTCAGCAGGAATGTGAAAAGAAAGAAGTTAGTCTTAGTAAAGAGCATCAGCACAGTCTCTACAAAAGGACAGGTGGTGTTCCTCTAGCTACTGTTTGGAGTATTGGGCAATTCGGATTCGGGTACCCAATGAATATGATTCTAAAGAGACTTGGCAACCACTCAGGCGATTTAACTAAATTCTGCTTTCAGGCAGCAGTTGACCACATTCGGGGTAAAGCTGCCTATACTTTGTTGCTTTCACTTGCTTTATGCAAAGATGAAGCGGATAGAGATGAATTAGGGTACATTGCTAATTTAGCAGACAATGAGTGGGATAGAGATGATGCTTTGGTAGAGTTGGACAAGCTTTCTCTAATCAATAAAGAAAGTGGGCGATTTAGCTTGTTGCCTTTGACGAGAGAATATATTAGCTACGAATTAGAGAATGATTTTGTTTTTTTGATGCAGCTTCTCTTCGGCTTATTTTTTATCACGCTTCTAGAGATCTACAGCTAGCCCGAGAGTATTTCGATAAATACAAAAGTAAGTTGTCTAACTCATCAAGAGTAAAGGCCCAAAACATTTTAAGCTACAGGACTTTAGAAGTCCCTCAAGGTCAGGTACCTTTAGATTCTCCCTTTTACATAGAGCGTCCTCCAATTGAGATAGATTGTTATAACGCAGTCATGAAACCAGGAGCATTAATTCGAATTCAAGGGCCAAGGCAAATGGGTAAAAGTTCCTTGCTGGCACGGATTGTTCAATTCTCCTCTCAGCAGAAATTTAAAGTTCTTTCATTGGATTTTCAGTCTCTTGATGAGAGTTTTTTTTCAGACTTAAGAAGTCTGTTAATGAGACTGTGTTTTAGTATTAATGAAGATTTAGGTTTAGCAGAAGACTTGCCTGACCTCTTGAATGAAACACATTTAGGAATCAAGTCAGCTTGTACACGATATCTAGAAAAATATGTTCTGAGACAACAGAAATCCCCCTAATACTAGCACTAGATGAGGTGGATCGAGTATTCAAATATCCTAAAATCTCTCTTGATTTTTTGTCACTGCTTCGAAGTTGGCATGAAAGGGCGAAAATTGGAATTGATTGGAAGAAACTTCGTTTGGTGATGGTCAATTCTGAAGAAGTCTATATCCCATTGGACATCAATCAGTCACCCTTTAATGTGGGAATGCCTGTTCGGTTGTCTGAATTCACAACAGAACAAGTGCTAGAGCTTGCAACAAGGCATGGACTCAATTTGTCTGATGAACAAGTCAGGACATTAATGAAAATGTGTGGGGGGCATCCTTACTTAATAAGGGTTGCTCTATATATAATAGCTCAAGGAGAAATGACTCTTAGAGAATTCTTGCAGGTGGCTCCTACAGAAGAGGGGATGTACACAGAGCATTTACGTCGGCATCTTTTAAATCTAGAAGATAATTCACAACTATTAATTGCAATGAGGCGTTTGGTCTTAGAGGAAAAAGTAATTCAAGTGGGCAGTAGGGAAGCATTTAAACTTGCCAGTATGGGGCTAGTAAAGTTTCAGGGGAATGAGGTCTTACCATTATGTGAACTATATAGTATATATTTTCGTGAGCGACTTGCATGATGCATCTGTAGCAAACTTTGATTCTAAGTTTTAGCTTTGAAACTATACGTAAATGTTGAACAAGTTATTAGATCAACTTTCGCAGGCTATCTGCCCAAATTTGGTGGGATGTATTGAGGGCATTCAGGCTATCCCACTCTGATTTAGCGAGATATACTGCAAATCGTCCACATAGTACGCTCATATCAAGTAGATATATTGAAAGTTTCAGTCTATCTTCCGCTTTTAACGGATTGCAATTTTACAGGTTTCGCCAATTAGTACATGCGTTTTATTTTGTATATGGAACCAAGACCCAGAAAACTGGTTAATCGAGTACCCGACCAGATTTGCCTGAAGCATTTTTGAAGGGTTTGTGATTGCAGGTTGAGGATTGAATATGAATCTGTTTAGAGTGCGACGGCGAAGCCCTTCCAAGGGAAGATCGCATCTATTCACCCACAAAACAGTTCTACTAATCAAAAATTGTGTTCTGGTTAGCAGCAAATCAGTTCTATAAATCAAAAATTGTGTTCTGGTTAGCGATAAAACAGTTCTACTAATCAAAAATTATGTTCTGGTTAGAGGCAAATCAGTTCTACTAATCAAAATTTGTGTTCTGGTTAGCGATAAAACAATTCTACTAATCAAAAATTGTGCTCTGTTAGCAGCACAAGCTACGAAAAACCACCCGTTCATCAAA
>CALFRH010000272.1 GCA_937919225.1 uncultured Parvularcula sp. | reverse complement strand
GCCCAATCCTGCTCTTGCGTAAACGAATTCCCAGCGTAACGACGACACAAGCGTAGCGTTTGGCCTGTGACGGCGAAGTTTGGCATCGAAAGCAACTTCTGGCCCGCTGCTCGTTTCGTAGACACCGAGATAAGATGTCTACGAAACTGGAAAGTATGCATGACTAGAATGATGTTCAGCTGCAAGTTTAGGAAGGAAGCGTTAGAGTTGGTAACAAAGCTTGGTGTTTGTGCAGCGCAGGCTCCGAGGGATCGTGGAATACATGCCACCGTGCTTCGGAGGTGGGTGCGCTGCGGATCCTGATTGCACGGCGACTATCCCCGGAAACGCCAAGCTGACGCCGGAGCGACACAAACTTGGAAGTCAGCGGCTTGAGATGTCAAAGCTGAAGGCGAATGTGACATCTTACAAAAGGCGGCCGCCTACTTCGCCAAGGACCAGCCGTGATGTTTGGATTTGTGCCAAAACACCCAAGGGCTGTCGTGCAAATTGGAGGTGTGATGCGCTAGGTGTGTGAAGAAGCCAGTTCCACGACTGGTTAACGGACCGCACAGCGACTGGACTAACACAGAACGAAGAGCTGTTGGCGGCGATCCGTGCGAGCTTTATGCGATCGGACCGAACCTATGGTATCCGACGGGTCCTGCACGATCTATTCGGATAAGGTTACGTTTTTGGCCCTCACTGGACCAGTCACGGTTTGCTGCCGCTCTGATTGCTCACTTGTGCGGCCTTTCTTTCGAAGGCCAAGGGGCTTTTGCAGCCTAGGGCTGAATGCCTGGGTCGTGGATTGTAGAACCCGTTGATGTATTCGAAGATGGCCATCTCGGCGTCGCGTTCGCCATGACCGTTGACATAGCAGCTCCGCCTTGATGGTTTTGAAGACCGTTTTTGCCGCCGCGTTGTCGTAGCAAGTTTCAGATAGTCTTGGGAAAAATACTGGCTACCGTGATCCGTATGGTGGATGCAGCCCTTGGGTAGTCGCCGCAACGCAAGGGCCATGTTCAACGCCCGGACCGCCAGGTCTCGTTTCATCCGGTTGCTGACAGCCTAGCCGATCACGCGCCGGGAATGCAGATCAAGGATGAGAGCATGGTAGAGCCAGCCTTCCTGTGTCCAGACATAGCCGATGTCGCCCGCCAATTTCAGATTGGGTGCATCCACATGGAAGTCGCGATCCAGAAGTTTCAGCGCGATGTTGAAGCTATGGTTGCTGTCCGTGGTCGCCTTGAACTTCTTGTTCCTCTTTACCGTAATGCTGTTCTGTCGCATCAAGCGGCCAATGTGGCGATTTCCGACAACAAAGCCAAGATCCTTCATCTCTTCGGTCATACGGGGCCTGCCGTAGCTGCCGAGAGACAAGCGAAACCGGTCGCGGATGTGGGCCAACAATATCATGAGCGTTCGCTTTCTTCGACAGGCCGGGCGGGAACGCCAGGCGCTGTAACCTCGCAGGCTGACGTCCATAATTTCGCACAAGCGGTTCACCGGGATGACGTGGTGGTGTTCTTCAACGAAGACAAACTCATTTGCTTCTCTCCGCAAAGAACACCGTGACCTTTTTTAACGCGTCCCTCTCCTCCCGGAGCATGCGGTTCTCTTTCCGCAGCTCGGCCACCTCGCGTTCGAGGTCGGACTGGACGGTTGGCTTGTGGGATTGCGCCGGTCCTGTTGTATCCAGCGGCTCAGCGTCGAGAAGCCGATGCCAAAATCGGCGGCAACTTGTTTACGCGGCAGCCCGCTGGCCAACGCTACGCGCACTTTCTGCGCGGAACTCCGGGGTCGGTTTCGATGCCGAGAGCCTCTCCTTGGTGGCAGCATACCACGTCAAAGGAGCGGAGCAATTCCCCGACAGGTCCCAACTGGATCAAGGCTGTCGCATACCCATCTCACGCCAGGTGACCTGAGACCCGAATTCCCTCCAGTGTTTAGGAGAGACCGTCTATTTTTTTGCCCTCATGCGGGCTTGTATTCCAGCCTCGATTTCATTTCAAATTCATGGGGCGTTAGAGATCAACGGGCGAGAGGGTTCTGTGGCGGCTGTAGTCCTCCTTTCAGGCTGTTGTCTTTTCGGGTGCCCTCGCCATTGGTGCGAACATGGTGTCATTCAAAAGGTATCGCGGAAGCTGACGTTAAAGCTTTCCGCGAATACATTCTGCATGGCCTTGCCCGGCGCGATGTAGTGCCAGACGATCTGCGTTTCCTGACAACATCTAAGCACCGCCATATTGGTCCGCGCGGTGCCATTGTCGCTAGTAACCGTTCTCAGTCACCCACATCGGGTGATTATCGCTTTGAGTTCCCGCATGGCGGAGAGCCAGGAAAATGAAGTGTCTGCGACAAGTGTGAAGCATGCCCGGCTGAAGTCATCGAAAAAAGCTAGGATTTGGAACCTGCGACTTTCCTGGAAGGCGTCTGAGACGAAATCCAAGCTGCAACGTTAGTTAGCCGATTCCGTCCACCAGGCTTTCTGACCTACAGCTTTTCCTCGAGCCAAAGACGACTTTATTGCTTCTGGTTCACTTGCCAATCCGGCCCCTGCTCCATGGCATGGACATGGCGATAGCCGAATTGGCAACGTTAGGCGCACCACTTTCAACGCATTGCGCAACTCTTCATCGTCCGTGCGCACACTTCGATATCGCATGCACGACTGAACAACACCAAGCATGGAACAGGCCCGCCAGTGCCCCACCTCATGCCCACTACACAAACGCCCCTCAAAATCACGCGTCGCGTGGCCGTTACCACTTTCGCGAGGCAACGATCTTCGACGTCGCGTTGTACATCGAAGGTTGGGCCAACTGCTTCTTCAGTTTCGCGGTCTCGTCCACCAGCGCCCGCAACTGCTCTGGGTCCAACAAGTACACACCGCTCAACTTTGCCTTCCATCTGTAGAGCGTCGCCAGGCTGACACTGTGTTGGCGGCGCGCGTTAGAAGTCAACACGCCGCCGTTCTGCCGTTTCAGGATCGTGATAGGTTGCTCTTACTGAAACGTTTCTTGCTATCGTTTTCGTCTCCTTCATCGGGACGAACTCCACCTTAAATTGTAGAAAGAAGCGGGTCTCAGGTCACCTGCACTCAATACAACTCTCATCGATCAACAATGACTTTGGCTGACCCATCCCTGAAGCTCATACACGTTTGCGTCGCCCAACTAATATCAAGCCGCCGATTCCAGAAATTATGAGCAAAAACGAAGCTGGAAGCGGTACTGCTGCAAACTCTTCAATTGAAAGTTGAACATCGGTATCAAACTCTTGGAATGGATCTTCGAAACTGACTCGCTGCCCTGTCGCATCAATAGTGAACAGATAGCCTTTGTTGCCTATATTTGGATCGAAAAAGAATTCAGCCCTATCGGGCATTATACTTCCGTAAATTAACGAGTTCGAGGCATCCAGGATTGGGAGTGGAGAGTAATTCAGAACCGCCGTGGTTAAATCATCGGTAAACACATCAAACAACAGTTCTGTTCCAAAGAAGGCGTCCAAAAAAGATCCAGGTCCAAAATAAGTCGCCGATCCCGAGGCATTCTCGATCAATGGCGTGCCCGGTACGATAAATCCGTAGTCTTCAGGATTGAGAGGTGCAGCGCCAGACGGCGCACCGCTCATACTGAATGCCAGAACCGCTGCGGCAGCAGTCGCAAGATACTATTTAATCATAACATTCACCGTATATGCATAGTAGCCGACCGCCTCGGAAGGTGCGACGGTATT
>CALFRH010000271.1 GCA_937919225.1 uncultured Parvularcula sp. | reverse complement strand
GAGCCGCTCAGGTCGAGATTGTTGCCACCGGTATAGCCTGCGCCGATCACGCCGGCGAGCGACCCGCCCGTAAAGCCAGTGTCGGTGAAGCTGAAGAGATAAACGGCGCCAGAACCGGCAACGCCGTTCCCCGCACCACCGTTATTGGGCAACCCGACCGCCAGCCGGGTGCCGTCCAGAGAGACCGAAGTGCCAAAACCGGCACTGGCATTTACGGTCGGATCCCGGTCGGGTGCGAAGCCCGCGAACGCATAGCCGTTGCCCAGAACAAAGACGGACTGGTCAATGGCTTCCGCCACAACGATGTTCTTAGGGTCCAGCAGGACAGTCCCGTTGCGGCCATTGCGGCCCGTGGACACCGTGCCTGCGAACTGTAGGTCTTCGCCGGACGAGATTTCCACAAGGCCGCCTTCGCCGCTTGCAGCGCCGGGCCGCGCGGTAATATCTGCCAGAACCGCGGCGCGTGTGTCCGCCCATAAGATAATGGTGCCGCCGTCGCCGTCCGTCCCTGTCGTATCGGCGCGGACTGTCGTGGCGTCCGTAGCGGCGAGGCCAAGCGCGTTCGGCAGTTCGTCCTGGGCCAGATCCTTGCCGCCTTGATACTCGCCACCCAGACGCACAGTGCCGCCGCCTGCAGCGCCGGACGCATCAATGGCAGGTGACAAGAGACGCATCGCGGCGCCGGAAATATCGATCTGGCCACCCGTGCCGCTGGTGCCAATGGCGGAAACGTCTGCCGAGGTCAACAGGTCTTCACCCGATGTCCAGCGCACATTGCCGCCGGTCGTGCCCGAGACGTCAATCGACGCGGAACTGTTGGCGATCGAGTCCGTCGCCACGTCAAGCGTGACACGACCGCCTTTGCCAACCGTGCCGGTGGCGGTGACGGGTTCGGCAAGGGAGAGGGTGTCGGCAGCGACTGTCACTGAGCCACCGGACGCGCCGCTGGCATTGACGGGTGCGCCAAGCGACACAAAGTCACCGGCTATGGAAATGTCGCCCCCATCAGCGCCGCGCGTAGCTGTTACAGGCGCACCAACCGTCACGGTGCCGCTATCGGCGGTAAGGAAAATGCGGCCATCGTTCTGGCTGATGCCGGACGCGGTGATCTCGCCGGAGCGGTTGCCCGCAAGGGAATAAACATTGCCGCCACTGGCGCGCAGCTCCGCGCTGGCCGCCGCAATGGTACCCTCGTGGCGCACTTCGGCGCCGTCCGTGGGCAGTTTCACGTACATGAGGCCGTCGGCGGTGGATGTGTCGTTGAGGAGGACCTCTCCGCCCGCGCCCAGGGCAGCGGTGCCATTGGCGGCCGCGATGTCGCCCGCATTCGTAACATTACGTGCGATGAGGACCACGTCCCCGCCCAGGGACGTAATCACGCCCTGATTGGTGATGTCGCCGCTGCCGGACCCGGAATAGGTGTTGGTGCCGCCGTTGAGGAAATCATCGTTGGTGATGTCGCGGGTCGAACCGACGAATGCGCCGCCGGTGGTGCTCCGGCCGGTCGGACCGACGACAATGCCGTTTTCGTTGATCAGGTAGAGGGACCCGGTTGCCCCCACAAAACCGTCGATCTGCGACGGGTCGGCACCGACAACGCGGTTGAGCGTCGCGCCAGCCCCATTGTTGAACTGAACGGAGTTGGGGGTGCCCACCGAGAACGACCCCCAGTCGATGATTGCCGCAGCACTCGACTGATCAATCGTAAGATCTGTCGAGGACGGGGCGCCGATGGTTGCGGTGCCGTGGGTTACGGTACCGCCCGACGGCAGCACCGACTGCGCCAAAACCTGCGCAGGAGCAGCAATGAGGACTGCGCACAGGAGCGCAACCGTGTCGCGCAAGGTGAAACGCTCTGGAAACCAGGATGCGCGGGTGTCGAGGTGCCTACGGCGCAAGCGGCGCAGTTGTTTTTGTGTCAGTGGCGCAAAATCTGCCTGACGATCCCGTTTCAGGCGATCAAGTACAAGGGTGTCCAAACCCATCGTCTTCCCCCAGCCCATTAAGAGCGACATTCCCTAGGGCTACCCTAGGTGTGACGCCTGTCGGCTTCTGTCCCGCCGGGGACAGTTTGCCACATGTGAAATTCGGGGAGAGATCAGGGCGGTCGAGAAAAAGTACGATAAAAATCAATACGTTAGGTTGATTTCCACATGATGCGGGTGTTGACCGGCGTTCACGCTTTCTTAACGGTTGTGGCCAACCCACCACAATCCAGCTCTCATCGTGAACAAGGGCTCTGAAATTGACAACTTAATTGTCTTATGTGGTAAGGCTGATGGGCAGTCGGTACCGGCGAGCGGCCTAGGTCCTTTGGCTGGCTTCCAGCCGCGCCTGCAGTTCGGTCAGGGTCGCGACCCACTCCGCATTGAGGGGGTCCTCTTCTTCCAGCGCGTCTTTGAGGAGGAGATAGTTGGCAACTTCGATCTTGCGTCCGCGGCGGCGCAACATCCCTTCCCTTTCCATCTGGCGCAGGACGCCGTTTACCCGCTGACGCGAATGGCCGGCCATGGCTGCAAGTTCTTCCTGCGTAAGATCGGTATCCCCGATGTTGTCGTCATCGACATCCACCCGTTCCGGTGCTTCCGGAATGAGGATGAGAGAGTTCAGGACACTGAGAAAGACCGCAACCGCAACCCGCAGACGCAAGGAGCCGACCGCTGACACGTTGATACGGGAAAATTCGCCGCGGAGCTGATGACAAAGGAACGTGGTGATCTCACTCAGGTATCTGGTGTCGCTTTTAACCACGTCGATGAAGACATCACGGGGAATATGCAAGACCAGCGAGTCGCGACGTGCCGTGAGGCCGTGGGGCATTTCATACCCGTCCCATGCCGCAGCGATCTTGAGCGGCCAGTTGGGATGGACCACCGACATCAGCATGTATTTGCCGCTCTCCCAGCTCCGGCAGTTGAGCAGGGCACCGCGGACGATCACAAAAATACCGGTCGCCGGGCTGCGTGCCTCGATAACAACTTCGCCCTTGTTGTACTGCCTCAGGCTGGCTGCGTCCGCCATCGTTTCCAGCGCGTCGTCAGACCAGGACGCAAACAGCTCCACCTTGCGCAAGGTCTTGCCAATCAGCCCCTCGGCGTCCGCAACTGCTCTACTCAATTCATTGCCCCTGCGTTTTCATGAACTCACCATCGAATTGCATTGCATATCGGATATTCTCTGAGGCCGCTTGGACTCCCTACATATACGACGCCAGCCAGGACTGGATCATGAATGGCACAGGTCTATCACAAGGCTGCGTCACCCGTCAGTTGATGAAGTCAATTGGTGCAAGACACTGGCGAGCATCATTGGTGTCCTGTTTGTTCTTATTACCCTGAACAGGCGTGAGAACACTCGACGCGATCGTCATGGGACGGAGGGTTCCAGCGATGACGACAGACCCGGCCCGATCGCAAACAGAGGATATAGCTATTCCTAATGCTATGGGCTGGTACACATTCGTGATACACAATCGAGATCCACGCGATCTCTTAGTGGTTGATTTATATATTTCTGATGGTGTGGCTCGCCTCCGCCAGGCTCCACCATTTT
>CALFRH010000270.1 GCA_937919225.1 uncultured Parvularcula sp. | reverse complement strand
CATGAGTGTGATCGCGGTTGCGCAGCATCGCAGTTTCAAGTTTCTGGCTTATTTCTTATACGCGTCGTCGGTGCTCGTTTACGTCATGCACCGCGATGGATTTACGTTCCAATATTTCTGGCCCAACGCCCCAGGGTTTAACAACTTTGCCAGTCTACCTTTGGCGTGTGGTATCACTTTTTTTGCAGCTCTGTTTACGCGCACATATCTCGAGACGCGGCAAAAATACCCGCTCGCCGACCTCATCTTACAGGTGATTATGATCGCGGCATTCTTGATGGTGGGCGCGGTTATTTTTGTGAATGAAAGCGACTTGAAGCTCTACACCTATTACTATGTCGCCGCCTCTTCCTTCACTTTTTTAGCCATCGGCATCGGGGCTTGGTCGCGTGAAGGTCGACGGGTTTTGTATTTTATCCTCGGATGGTTCGGCATCGTTGTCAGTTCGGTCATCGTGACAGGATACGCGCTCATAGGATACTACATACCTAGAAGCGCGACACTCGATTTCATTCGCTTTGCTATGGGCTTTGACGCCTCAATGATGGGTATGGCGGTACTGGATGGTATCAACATTATTCGCCGCGAAAGAGATGCTTCCCTACGCGAGAAAGTTGATGTCTTGCAGACCAATCTCGGCCTGCAGGACCGACTCCAAGCGCTTGAGACTCGCTATACTGACGTTCAGCAAATTGCATACGACCGTGGTCGTGTTCTGGCGGACGCGACTCATGATTTACGCCAGCCTTTGTTCTCATTGCGCACGTCTATTCAGAATACCGTCAGCGCGAGCAAACCGTCCAAAGAAGGACTGGAGCAGATCAATAACAGCTTCACCTATCTCGAAAGCCTTGTTGATGAGTATATGGCGTCGGCGCTCTCTGGAACAGAGAACGTTGCGAAGGCCTTACCGCAAAAACCTGGCCTAACTCCACTGTCCCTTATCATCGAGTCAATCGCTGAGATGTTTTCCGATGAAGCGCAATTAAAAAACATCGAGCTTAGAACAGTCAAAACTACCCAAACAGTGGATGTTCCAGCATTTGTCCTTCTACGCATGATGTCTAATTTGGTTTCGAACGCGGTGAAGTATACACCGTCGGGCAAGGTGCTTATTGGTGTCCGGTTGCGAAATGGGCGACCCAGTCTGGAGGTCTACGATACAGGACCCGGGCTAGCGGAAAATGAAATCGAAATGGTATTGAAGCGACACAATCGGGGGTCGCGTCAGAGTGACAGTCCGGAGGGCGCGGGTCTTGGGCTCAACATCGTTTCAGAATTGGTAGATGCAAACAGTATGATATTTGAAGTTTCAAGCACGCTAGGAAAAGGTTCTGTGTTTCGGCTTCGCTTTTAGTTCGCGCACAACAGGTGCACGTTAGGAAAAAACTGTCCACACTCTTAAGGCATTTTCTTACGTTTAGGTTGGCCACACTCTATCGGTGCAGCCAAAAAATCGATCTATAGGCGAACAAAATCCTCATATGAGCATCGCCATGAGCATATCTAAACGCCAGAAATGGGCCGCTCAAATCCCAGGCCGCTTTTTCCTGAAACCGGACGTATCAAGACGAGCTCGAAACTCTATACGAGTCGCCAGTCTCAGCGTCAGATTTCCCGCCCGAGCGCCAATGCGAGCGAAACATATTGATCAAGCCGCGCTCTTTGCGCGCGCGCGAGTTCTGCCTCTAACGACGCCACGCGCTGTTGGATCGAAAGCACATTTAGGAGATCGCTTTCACCCAGCTCATATCGAAACCTCGAGAACTGCAAAGCATCTTCAGCCTCCGACAATGCAGTGGATAGAAATACTTCCCTGCGCTCCAGGACTCGGCCGCGATCCAATTCGGTTTCGACCTCATTGTAGGCGGCGAGCAACAGCAATTGATAGTTTGCCAACGCGATGTCGGCGTCCGCTTCTGCGGCTTTGATCCGGGCACGGCGCGCGCCGCCATCGAACAGAGCTTGGGAACCGTTGATCAGCAGACTTGCTGCAAGCGCAGATGGATCGAATAAATCTTCAAGCGCCGAATTGGTTCCGTCGAAGCTCGCTTGGGCGGATAGTCGCGGGAGTAAATCCGCACGCGCAGTTTGCGTGCGGGCATACTGCCCCAATAGGGTCAGTTTTGCTGACCGTAAATCAGGCCGGCGGGTGAGCAGATCACCCGGCAGACCAATAACCGAGACTGCAGGTCGCTCAGGGGTTTTCGATCCGACTTGTAGACTCGCACTTGGATAACGGCCGATGAGGATCTCAATCGCGCGGGTCGCATCGCGTCGAGCCTGATGTGCGAGATCCAAACTTGCGCGTGAAGTCTCCACGTCTGCTCTGATCAAAGCGATGTCTTCGCTTGAACGAAGGCCACGCTCGAACTGAATGGACACAAAGCCAAGCGTTTCTTCCAGGCTTTCGAGATTGGTCTGCTCCACATTTGCGAGCTGGTTGGCTTCGATGAGTTGAAAATAGGCCTGGGCTGTACTGGCCGCGATAAGCTGCTGAGTGGCTTTGAAGTCTGCTTCGGCTGCATCAGCGGTTCTGGCGTCCGCTGCACTGGCTGACGACAAGCGCCCCCAAAGGTCGGCTTCCCAACTGGCATTCAGGGCAGCCGTGTACGAACTTGTATCTGCACTGCCGCCAAACCCCTCCGAGACGGATGCTCGACCCTCAGCGCTTAGGCTTGGGCCTTGCGCCGCGTTGCTTTGCGAGAGGATGGCGCGGGCGCGGTTCAATCGCCCCTGGGCGGCATTGATCTCAGAGTTCGCCGCCAATGCCTCATCGACCAGCGTCCGAAGCTTCGGGTCATCCATCGCCTCTAGCCAACCAGTCAGAACAGATTCGCTCTCGCCTTCGGCCATCACCCAAGTCTCTGGTGTATCGGTGAGCGATTGAAGTTCAAGTTCGGTAGATTGGGTCGCACAAGCCGATGTCAGAACCAGGGCTGATGCAACGAGGATAAAGCGCTTATTCACTTTTGAGCACCTCAGCTGGCTTCACGCGAGCGGCTTTGAACGCTTGTCCACCGACGGCCACCCAAGCGATCAACAAGGTGACGATCAATCCGATGATCCAAGGCAGAAGCGTTAAGCTCATGCGCTGCATGAAGTTATGGAGATAGAGTGTGGCGGCATAATATGCGATCGGCCACGCGATAAGATTGGCAATCAATACAGGCCAGGTAAACTCTTTCACGAGCTGCATGGTCACATCGCCGGTTGAAGCTCCCAACGTCTTACGCACACCAATTTCGTGACGACGCTGCAGGGTCGTGAAGACGGCCATTGCGAAGAGTCCAATCGTTGAGATGGCAAACGCGATAAGCGACAGTCCCATGAAGCCGACATTGATGCCCTGATAGGTTTGGAAGTTGCGCTCAAACTCATCATCGGTGAAGCGTAGATTCACGACTGCATTGGGATCCCGCGATTTGATCATGGTCTCAATCGCTTCGACGCCTTCTCGAACCCGGTTACGGTCGATCCGGATCATGAGGTTCATCTCACCGCTATAGCGTGCAAGCGCATAGAAGTTAGAGCGGATATTACCGATGCCATAGACAAGCGGAACAGTTTCCACGACGCCGATGATCCGGAACGTTGGATCCCAGTCGAAGGTCCGCACGGCTTGACGGGTCATATAAAGCGGCTGTCCAACGGCCTCTTCTGGCGACGCGTAGCCAAGTGCTTCGGCATACGTCGCGTCGATAACTGTGGGAAAGTCACCATTATAGTCGTCAGGGTATGCTTGCCAGTAGCGGTCTTGCTCAGGATCATACAGACGCCCAGCCAACAGCTTTGCGCCATATGTCTCGAAGAAGTCATAGCCAATATCAGACCGTGTGCTGGTCGCTTCAATCCCACCGGCATCGCGCGTTGGCGAGGTATTCATCATGTTGCGATAGTCCGACCACGGCATGTAGCCGATATGCGAAATCGATTTCAAAGAGGGATACTGATCGAGCATCGCACGATAGTCATCAGAGTGATCACCCTCGACAGCCAGACCTTCCAACACCACAACCGGGTCCTCATCCGGGGATAGAACCAAATTGCGCATGTGAGCATTTTGCTGACCAACCACGAGCACCAGGATAAGCAAAGCGCTGGCTGCCGCGAACTGGATGCCAACAAGGACTTCCATGAGCCGACGATTACCGCCTCGAACTTTGCCTGACCGCAAGGCTTCCACAGGACGAATGCGAGACAAGTAAGCGACCGGATATATGCTGGCGAGCACGCTCACCACCAAAGCCAATCCAATCGCCCACAAGGCAAGATATTGATTACGCTCTAGACCGGCCATCAGGTCGATTCCCGCTTGCGCTTTAAGAACTGGCGCTGTCAGCGCGATCAATACGGCCGCCAGAACAAATCCGAGCAATGTCAGAATAAACGCCTCGAGCCAGTATTGCAGAGCGATGCTGCCTTGCGAGGCGCCGACGACTTTGCGCATGCCGACTTCTTTCGCATAGCCGGCCGCCTGAGCCGTTGCGAGATTGGAATAGTTGATGATCGAGACAATCAAGATCAACACGCCCATCCCGAACAAGATGTTGGTCACTGACAGGGCATTTCGATTGTCTTTGAAGATCTGACCATCAAGCACTTTGACCTGCAACTCTTCCAACGTCATCGTACCGAACCAAAGACGGATCAACGCGGCGCGCTGTTCTTCTGGAACACGGCGCTCCGAGAAGTCGGTCAGTGCACTTTCAAGCGCGCGCTCTGCCGCAACGGTATTCTCTTCCGGGAGCAGAACATAAGTGAAGTTAGAGACTCCAAGCC
>CALFRH010000269.1 GCA_937919225.1 uncultured Parvularcula sp. | reverse complement strand
AGCACTAAACACGACTTGGCGTCGACGTGAATGCTTGGTCGCTCTACTGTCCACGGCACGTGCCGATCTGGTCGAAAAGCTACCTATTTGTACATCTTTTTTGTCTTCGATTGGGTGTTATCTTGGACCCACGAGCTTGATGTTAGGGAAACGGCAGGTGCAGCTATCGGGAACGAACGCGGGCAATATCGGAAAAGCAACCAAGGTTTTGCTCGTTGAAGACGAGGAAGGCTATCGTGACCTTCTTTCGGAGCAACTTTCTCGGCTCGGTTGCGTTGTGGTTCCAGTATCACGTGCTAGCGACTTCTTGGCCAAGATTGCAGAGAGCCCGAAAGAGTTTGACCTCGCAGTTGTAGATTTGCGCTTGCCGGATCTTGGTGGGCCGGATGTAATCAGTTGGCTGGACCAAAGTGAAGTTCCAGAAGTGTCTGAGATGCCAATCCTTGTTGTGACGGGTTATAGGCATTCCATTTCCGAGAGCCCGATTGGCAGAAGAAAGCTTATTGCGGTTGTAGAAAAGCCGTACAGAGTTGACGAGCGTGAAATCGCAGTAAACAGTCTCAGAGTTTAGGGTGGTCTTTTCGCACTGGCGATTTGCCCTTGCCACCCAGTAATTAGCGTCGTCTAAACGGACGGCTACACCCGGTGCAGCAGCCACCGGGTTGTTCTCAAGAAATCTAAGTCTGCGGCTTCTGACCTGCGCCCCTTTGAGTCCGCTAGTTTAGGTTAGCTCTGTTCAGGTTTTGGTCCTCGTTTGACCGGTTAGCATATTCGAACGGCGTCATGCCAGCGAGGCTGGAGTGAGGCCGTTGGTGATTGTAGTCGGCGCGCCATGCCGCAATCATGCGGCAGGCATGGCGCAAAGACGGGAACAGGTGTTCGTTGAGGCACTCCTCGCGCATCCGCCCGTTGAAGCTTTCCACCAGACCATTTTGCATGGGCTTGCCTGGTGCGATGTAATGCCAGCCGACCTGGCGGTCTTCCCGCCATTTCAAGATCGCATTAGAAGTCAGTTCGGTGCCGTTGTCCGAGACCACCAAGCAGGGATACCCACGCATCTCGGCGATCCGATCCAACTCACGCGCGACACGTTCACCTGACAGCGACGTATCGACGACCGCTGCCAGGCATTCACGGCTGAAGTCATCAATTACATTCAGGATACGGAACCGGCGACCACAGGACAGGCTGTCAGACACGAAGTCCAGCGACCACCGCTGGTTTGGCCCCTGCGGGATCGCCATCGGTGCTCTGGTGCCCATTGCGCGCTTGCGACCGCCGCGTTTACGAACGGTTAACCCTTCTTCGCGGTAGATCCGGTACAGCTTCTTCCAATTGACCTGCCACCCCTCGCGCTTAAGCAGGATATGTAGGCGGCGATACCCAAAGCGCCGCCGTTCAGATGACAACGCCTTCAGTCGATCTCGCAGTTCACCATCCGCAGACCGCTTCGACACCCGCCGATAAACACGCGGATCGATCCCAGCCAAGGCACAGGCCCGCTTCTGATTGTATCGCTTCTCGGTCATGGCCCAGTTCGCAGCTCTGCGTCGCGCACCGGGCTTCAAAAGTTTTTTCCCAGCATTTCCGTAAGCGTCGACACATCCATCATCTGCTCAGCCAGCAATTTCTTCAGCTTAGCGTTCTCGGCCTCAAGCGCCTTCAGCTTCTTCGCGTCAGACACTTCCATGCCACCATACTTCGAACGCCACTTGTAAAAGGTCGCATCGCTGACACCGTGCTTGCGGCACAGATCAGCCGCTGTCGCGCCCGCCTGATGCTCTTTCAAAATACCGATTATCTGTTCTTCGCTGAAACGGCTTCTCTTCATCATCTGTCTCCTCAGTTGGAGAACAGGCTAACCCTAAATGCAGGACTTTTCAGGGGAGCAGGTCATATGGGTGCTTGCCACACAACCCTGGATTGATTTCCGTTATGCAAACTGGGGCTGTTCCGTCACGGAGGTATCGCCAATGACGAGTACAGATCGCGGGACAGTCATCCCACTAGGTCAGCAAATTCTTTACCACTCAAGTAGTAGGGGTGCGGCATGCAAACCTATGATCGAGAAACACACTCAACTCGGAGCGCTGCGACGGAACTCGTTGGCAGAGAGCCGCCAAACGACGGTGAGACAGTCTGGATTGATGATGTCTATCTCTTTGACCTGTTGTTTGCGATCAGCGATGTTTTTCACGATGATGGTTATGACGAGTCTTCTCGCGCTGTTGAGGCTGTTATAGATGCGTTTTTGCGAGAAACAGGACGGACTCCCCAGGTACGTTATGGTGGGCGTGCAATAGAAATTACCGATTGGAATATTCCACTTGAGCAACGTCCAACCCGAGCACCCAAGCCGCAACATGTAGTTACATCAGAGGAGTACATCGAGCCTGCCCGACAACTTAAGACAAAACGACTGCGCAACAGCCCCACTAAAGTGAGCACTGGCGAGGTAAGAAACATATTTTGTGTTGATGAGACAACAAAGTCACGCAAACAGAAAAGACACCGTTCTAGAACGCGTTTTCACGTTCAGAGGCCAGAGGCAACGTAAAGCTCGGCTGAAATCAAGCTTTGGTGTGTCGGGTCAGGAAAGACATGAATGACTTTCAAACCCCTAAAGCATATATATCGCTTAGATCGTGCGTGAGCTGAGACCAGACTTCTCTTCAGTTTAGAGAGACCGTCGATTAGTTTTGGTCCCTTACAGCCGTTTTCCTTGTCTGGATATCATTACAAATTCCTGCGGCGTTAGCTTGCCGAGCTTTGATTGTGGCCTGTTGCACTTGTAGCTTTCCCACTGTGGGGTGTTCTTGTTGCGGGCCTCGGCCAGTGATGAGGGCCGAGTTTCGTTCAAGCGTTCGTCTCTGAAGCTGCCGTTGAAACTCTCCACGAAGGCGTTGTGTATCGGCCTTCTCGGCGCGAAGTAGGGGCAGTCGAGCTGCATTTCTAACACCATCTGAGCACCGCCAAACTGGTAAGGTCCGTGCCGTTTCCGCTGACTATGGTCTTGGGCAGTCCGCGTCGCGTCATGGTCGCCGCCAGTTCACAGATGACTAGCAGACCCGACCCTGATGTACCGGCAACCAGAGCAAGGGCTTCTCGGCTGAGGTCATCCACGATGGCCTGCACGCGGGCCCGAGCGCGTCGCTGAAGGCGTCAGACAAGAAATCCTTGCCCCAGTCGTTATCGCCTTACGCAGATCAGCATCATCCTTGCGCGCGCTTGGACAGCGCAAGCTCAATTGATCCGCCCCGAAAATTGCACACGCCCGCCGCTGGCGAACCTCGTGCGCCTGTCAAAGATTCGCCTCAGCTTCCCGCGTGGGCACGTGCGTTACCACATTCCCGAAGCGACATCCTTTAACATTGCGCTCGCCATTGTGCTCGAACCAATGGCGCAAAAAGCTCGCTCCAGCATCTGCGCGGCCAGCAGCTTCGTGAGCGTCGCGTTCTCGCCTTCACGGGCATGCAACTTCTTGGCATTCGACACGTCCAGCCCACCGACCTTCGCCTTCCATATGTAGAACTTCACCGAGCTGATCCCGTGCTCCCAGCACACCCCGCCATCGCTATACCATTCTCCTGCTGCTTCAGCATCGCAATGTTTGCTCTTCGTTGACCCGTGATCTCTTCGGTCTATCCGTCTTGTTCGGTGGGACAAACTCTACCTCTAAATGAAGTAGGAAACGGTCTCAGGTCATCCGCACACCATCGTCACCGCCCTGCGTCGTCCGCCCAACTCAAGAATTATCAATAGCGACCGCTCGATAAGTTGCTTGCCATGACCGCTCTACGTAAGCGAGCAGCTTGCGACATCTGAGTAGACGACCATACTGACCAGCTT
>CALFRH010000268.1 GCA_937919225.1 uncultured Parvularcula sp. | reverse complement strand
CGATCCCAGTTGTTTAGCATAGACATTAGTCTGCATTTTCGGGCCTTTGCTGAGCCACCTCCCAAAAATCGGACCCTAGCGTAAGCTACAGTTTGTTGTCTGCTGGTATTCGACTGGAAAGGGATCAGAGATGTTGAAACGAAAGAGCCATTGGCCGGAAGTCAAGGCGCAGGTGGTGCTTGAGGCGCTAAAGGTGAATAAGTGGTCGCTGAGTTGGCGAACCAGTTTGGCGTTCACCCGACGATAATCCATAGTTGGAAGCGCGGGTTTTTGGAAGGTGCATCCGGCGTATCTGCGCGCGGCGGCAAAAAAAGTCCCAAAAATTAGCGAGGAGCAGGTCAGGGACCTGCGTGCCAAAATCGGGGAGCTGGCCGTGGCGAACGGTTTTTTTGTCCAGTAAGCTCAAGCCCTGGAACGGCAAGTGAGGTGGAAGGGGGCTGGGGCCAAGGGTAGGCACCATGTCTAACCCCAGACGTTGTCCCAGGATGATCATGAGAAATGGCATGGTCACTCAGTTGCCGCGACGGTCATCAAGGTAGTTGGATAGCAGGCGATCGCGCGGGTCTTGGCCGAAAGGGCCGGTATGGTCCTAGCCGGAGGGGCGGTCCTCGTTCCACTAACCAGGGCGGTAGAGGAAATGGCGGATGGCCTCCATCTTGGAGCGATCATCCGCGTCATCATAATGGCGCGTTCAAGAACAGCCACCATAGCATCAGTTTTTGCAAGCTCAGCCTTAATGTCCAAGCTTGGGTCAACAATCTGATCGGCCTGCAGCTTCAAGCGGGCGAAGTCGAAATCCGTACTGCCTTGTTCAAATAGCGCCTGAACGCGCGTGGCTATCACTACTACCTCTGCCAGAAGAAGGGCTGCGAGCACTACGGGAAGTCCATAAAGCGCGATAAGATCGAAGGCGCTGTCGGTGAGCTCATCAAGTCACTGCAGCCCACAGAGGGCCTCATGGCGGCCGCCACAGCCATGTTCCGCCGCATCTGGGAGGCCAAAGAAACCCAAGCCAAAGACGTGCTTCGAGCCGGAAAAAGCAAAATCACGAGCTTAGACAAGGAAATCGCCCGTCTGCTCGACACGCTCACGTCGGTCAGCAGGCCTTCAGTTATTGCCCGCTGCGAAGACAAGATCGACATGCTTGAGCGCGAAAAGACAAAACTGGCTCAGGAAATCACCGAAATGGCCAAACCCAAGGGCAGCTTTGAGGAAAAACTAGCACCAGTCCTCACATTCCTTGCAAACCCCTTTAAAATATAGGCTTCGTGCAACATTGAACTGCGCCGCTGTTCCTCAAACTGGCCTTCGCAGACCGTATCCGATACGATCGTTTCGAGGGTGCTAGAACCCAGGAAATAGCGTTTCCATTCAAAGCTTTAAGGTAGGTCACAGACCCTAAGGTGTGTTTTGGTGCCCCCACACGGACTCGAACCGCGGACCTACTGATTACAAATCACTTTTGGACTGTTTTTGCCTCATCGTCTTTCGAAGTCCAAGATGTACCAATGGTTTCCGTCAGTCACAAATTTTTCGCAGTATTTACAGTCGCTCTCGGCTTGCCTCCCAATCCTATGACTTCTATCTTTGTCTAAGAAAGTCCAACAAGAGCCAACCCTTTTTGTCCCCCATTTGTCACCCATTACCCAAATGCGTAAGAAACTAACCGACAGGTTCCTAGAAAGCATCAAACCAGCCGAAGGTAATCGCGTTACATGGTCGGACACACTTCGCCCTGGACTTCATCTCAGAGTTGGGATGCGGAAAGCATCATGGGTTTTCGAAAAGCGCGTGAAGGGAGGGCCGAAGCGCAAGCATACCTTGGGAGCATATTGCACTTGGAATGGTGCGGGCCAGCGTCTCCCCATTCAAGTTACATTGCGGGACGCACGAGACAAAGCTCTGGAAATTGAGGTTGAAGCTTCTCAAGGTGTTGATCGGGTCGCTGAAGCCAAACATGCGAAGCTTGCGCTTGAAGCTGCCGCTGCTTCGAGAATAACAACCGACGAGGTGCTGGAAAAGTACGCGAGTTTAAAGCTTGTTACCCTTTCGACTGGCGAGACGGTGGAACGAGAATTGCGCAAGGTTTTGGCTGTGCATTTAGGAAGGCCTTTCAATGAACTGAGAAGTGCCGACTTGCAAAAGCCAATCGACGAGCTCGCAGGAGCTGGGCGCATCGTGTACGCAAACCGCATACGTGCTTACCTTAGGACATTTACAAAGTGGTCTGCCCATCGAGAATACCATGTGATTGATATTGGAGCCGCGCTCCAAGGGGCAGGGAGGGAAACTCCGCGAGACAGGGTTTTGTCAATCGCAGAGGTTCGAGCCATTTATCAGGCGACATTTCATCTGGGTGAACTGTTTGGCCCTATGTTCCGTCTGCTGCTTCTGACTGGCCAGCGCCGCGGAGAAATCTCAAAGCTCAAATGGAGCAATGTGGATTTGAAAGGCGCGAAACTGGAACTGGAAGGCACCCAGACCAAGAACCGCCGAGCACACATCACGCACTTATCGCGGCCAGCCTTGGAAGAGCTCAAGGCGCTAATGGCCAATGCTCAGGGATCTGAATTTGTTTTCACAACGACGGATGAAACTCCGAGTTCGGGCATCTCAAAAGCCAAGCGCCGATTGGATGTCATTTTAGGCGAAGAAGTTGGCCCGTGGCGATTGCACGACATACGGAGAGCGATGGCGACTGCATTGGCTTCGGCCGGCGTGCCTGAAGGCGTCGTCGACCGTATTCAAAACCATGCCGCGACGGGCTCTGCACCAAGTGCAGTCGCAAGAGTGTATCAGCAATCTGAGTTGTTACCGCAACGTGCTGCTGCGCTGGATCGATGGGCGGCGATGATTACGCAGAAAAGCTCGGTTGTAATTGAGTTCTCCGGGAAACCCGAAGTCGCCGCAAACTCGAGAGATTGAAGCATGTTCAGAAACACATCGACGAGCCGATGAATAGAAGCACAGTCGAAAAAGCAATTTTGAGGGCGAAGGCAACCAGGTCTCACCGGAACCATGATCATCGAGTTTCATCTGAACAAGTCCAAATTGTCGAACTTGTAGAGGCCTACGTAAAGTTGACTGGCAATCAGTTCGATCCAGAAAACAACTCGGGTCTAGAGGTTGAGGTCGTTGTTTTGCGGGCATTGTACAATCAGGAACTGATTGCGCATACCCTAGATGAGGATGCAGTTATTCCTTCCAGTGTATGGGAAAAAGACCAGCCTTACGGCGAAGAGCGGTACCACGTAACATTCTGGTTGGGTTGGCTTCAGTACCTAGACGAACGTAGTCCGGAAGACCCGTTTGAGGGGCAGATTCCATTTATACCCAAGACTGAAGCCGAAGATTGGTTGCTCAAGCAGATAAACGACGGCCAAGGTTCGGGGCGTCCCAAGATTCATGGAGTGAGTGAGGCTTACTATGAGGCTTATCCAAATGGCCATGATGGTCATGGAGTTGGTTGGAAAGAAGTAAAAACGGAAGTGCAAAAGAGAATTGGCCAACCTGTTTCTCGTGACACAATCAAGCGCCGCTTGAAAAAAAATGGAGCAAAACCCCTGCGCAAAACATGAGACACCTTTTGCTTGATTTGCGCAGCTAGTAACGCTCAGCAATTTGCTCAAACCTTCCCTCTAGAGCCGCCGCAATCCCGTGGTGGCAGTCTTTGAGGGAAAGAACATGAAGGCAAACAAAAAATCGAACGCGAAACACCAGGCTAAAAGATTGAACCTTTCAGATAGCGTCGAGATTATCTCGGGGTGGTCTCCTATATCTCAATCCGCAGGTCCAGCGGGGCAGGGCGTCCAAAAAAACAACAATCGGGTGTTGACGCAGCGAAGTAGA
>CALFRH010000267.1 GCA_937919225.1 uncultured Parvularcula sp. | reverse complement strand
ATTCAACAGTCGGTTTTCTTTTTCGGATATGGGGCTTCTCTCACGGCATCGGGCTTTATTGCGCAGTATCTAGGCTGGACATTCTTCTTCATGCTTAACGCAATACTCGTGGTGGTGGCCTTGGCGCTCTTTATTCGCTGGTATGACGGAATAAGCGATGAAATTGCTGCACTGCAAAAGCTTCCGTCTCCATCTTCGTAAACCACTTCTTAAAAGGAGCTTCTCCAATTGGAGGGTGGCAGATTTGTCACCCTGAAGGAGATTGTTCGGCCATCTTGCGACAGGTGGGTGACAAACAGTACGATCGTACGCTAAATTGTATGCATTCAAGAGGACCTAGTTTTGGGACCGTTAGCAATAGTTGAGGTGGAGAGGACGATGACACGTTCACAGACGATCAGAGCAGCCATGATGACTGGTGGGGCATGCCTGTCTCTTGCGAGCGCAGGCGCTCTTGCTCAGGATGATGAAGACCTTTCAGACGTCATCTTCGTTACGGGTGAGAAGGTAGAACGCTCGCTCCAGGATACATCCACCTCCGTGGACGTCACAACATCCCAGGACATTATTGATCTTAACATTGTTGATCTCAGCGATGTTTTGCGCAGGGTAGGGAACGCTGGATTCGTTACCACCGGTCGCGGGAACAATGAGCAATTCACGCTTCGCGGGGTGTCGTCCGGTGGTGTAACCCCGGGAACAAATACGCCCGTGGCGACCCTCTACATCGATGGCGCGGTGGTCCCGAACCAAGCGGCGGGGGCAACTGTTTCCAACGCCTGGGACGTGCAGCAGTTTGAGGTTCTCCGCGGCGCCCAGTCAACCGTACAGGGACGGAACTCTCTCATCGGCGCGATCCATGTCACCACAGTTGATCCCACGAATGACTGGGATTGGTCAGCGCAGGCGCGGTACGGGGAGTATAATACGTACGATTTGGCGGGCGCGTTCGGCGGCCCCATCATCGAAGATCAACTTTTGTTCCGCATTGCTGGACAGTATGCGGAGAGTGATGGCTTTGTCGAGCGCCCTGATGGGTCTGACGGAGATGAGGAAGATACCACAGTGCTGCGGGGTAAGATGATCTTTACGCCGGAAGCGATTCCGGCGCTTGAAGCGCGTTTGACCGCCATCTATACGGATGAGACCGATGGGATTGTTGTTGTCGATGCGGCTGATCTCGAGGCTCGTCGTCAATTTGCAGATGTTGCTGGTCAAGTGGAGAGAGAGCTTAATCTCTACTCTTTGAACGTCGATTATGAGGTAAACGACGTTATTAGCCTCGTATCCCTCACCACCTATTCTAAGCTTGAAACTAATGAGGTATCGGACTTTGATGGTTTGCCAGATTTGGTGGATGAGGTAGTCGTCCCAACCCGGTTCGATCAGCGTGAGGAAACAGATTTTCAACAGGAAGTCCGGCTAGTGTTCGAGGCGGGCGCCTTCTCAGGCCTTGTCGGCGCGCTTTACGCAGAACGTAAGAGTGACAGCACAACGCAAGTCGACGATATCTTTCCTCTAGGGGGTATCGCCGACCTTGATCTGAGTGTTCTTGCTCTTAACGGTGTTTATCAAAACGCCGTCTTCAATGCGACCGGCGATAATATGCTGCTAATGACAGCGCCGGCTGGCGTGCCAACAACGTTGGGAAGCAGCCTACTTCTCGGTCAAAGTGTTGATTTGAACAGCCAGTTCTTATTCCAACCTGAGTTTGAAACCACTGCTCTATTCGCTGATGTGACGTGGGAAGTGACGGACGCCTTGAGCCTCAGCGGTGGGTTCCGCTGGGAACGAGAGGACGCAACATATAACGGCCTTCAAACGAATGCGATCATCGGCGATGACGCCGCCGCAAGAACACCAACGGGTCAGCCTGGTTTAGCTGACACGGTTGAAACGGCGCTGACCGCTGCGTTGACGCCGGGCTTAGGGGGGGTGGACGCCGCTGCTGTAGCAGCAACCGCAACCCCAGAAGTCGTGCAGGGATATGCCGACGTTGTGACGACGCTCTTTCAACTGAGGGCAGGTGAGACCTTCTTCTCCGGCACTGAGATTGTTGGTGGGGATGAATTCGATGTCTTTTTGCCAAAGTTTGTTGGCACCTATGATGTAAACGAAGATTTATCCTTTTCCCTCAGTGCACAGAAGGCTTATCGTCCTGGAGGCTTGGGGCTTAATCCGGTTGCCAATGCCATCTATACCTTTGATCCAGAATTTGCATGGAACTATGAAGCCGCCATGCGGTTCCAGACCGCAGATGGTAGGCTAACGCTCAATGCCAATGCTTTCCTTATCGATTGGACCGATCAACAGATTGAAGTACAGCTGGACCCGACGCCGCAGAACACAGAGGTTCGCAACGTTGGTGAAAGTGAACTTTACGGGGCTGAGTTCCAACTCGACTATGTAGTCAATGATTATTTCAGCTTGTTTGGTACTTTGGGCTTGCTGCATACAGAGATCACAAATGATGATCGTACTGACTTTTTGCTCGAGCAGGGTGTCACTGAAGAAGAGATTGCCGCGCTGTCCGAGGATGAGCTTCAGCCTCTCAAAGGGGATTCATTCACATTTGCGCCCGATACGACTGCCACTCTTGGGGTTACTTATAATAATCCCAACGGCTTATCAGCGACTGTTGATGTCAACTATCAATCAGAAAGCATCCCACTGCTTCAGGATAATGTTGACCAAGATACCATTCGCAGAAACGAATCCTTCGTCACTGCAAATGCGCGGGTGAGCTATCAGATCGGCGAGAATAAGTCGATTTTTGCCTACGGAACAAATCTCTTCGATGAGACGTATTTAGCGAATGCAGAGGCGTTGGCAGGAAACGTCGTTGTCGGTGCGCCCCGTGGCTTAGGCGGTGGTTTCCGTATTGATCGCTAACGCGAAATGACGGCCCCTCTTTTAAGAGGGGCCATATTGCCTTATCCATCACCGATGAAGTGGACACCCTTTTCGATCTGGTGGCTGGCGGCTGGCTATTTTTCAGCTTACGTTTTTTTTGCGCTCGGCGTGAAGTTGGTCACCCCCAGTGCGAACGACGTGTTCTCACTTTTGCCCGCCTTTGTATGCGGCGTTGCTGTCACTATAACGCCTGTCTTGTGGCACTTGGTGAACCGGGCATCTGCCCATGTTGCGGATGGAGAAAACCCCAATAGCCCAGGGCTCATCGGGTGGCGGCAGCGTGCTCGCATTATCGCGACCCTGTTGGCGCGTCACCGGTGGGCCGTCCTCGTCAGTGGCGTGTCAACGGCTTTAATCGTTGTCACCAC
This sequence comes from uncultured Parvularcula sp., assembly GCA_937919225.1. GTDB lineage: Bacteria > Pseudomonadota > Alphaproteobacteria > Caulobacterales > Parvularculaceae > Parvularcula. Next base: position 2,608 of record CALFRH010000267.1, on the reverse strand, counting down.
CGTCTTTGCGCTCAGTTTTCGGGCGGTCTCGATTGCCGTTGCCCTTCTGATGATGCGGGGCGGGGTTTTGGCACTCAGCCCGCTTATTGATTGGTTAACAGACCGATCAATTCGGCCTCAGGCATGGGGCGCGCTCGGGATCAGTGTCGCTGCCATCGCCGTGACCGCGCTGCTAACATCAGCGAAGGGGACGATCCCGCTGATCATCGGCTTGAATCTCGCCCTTTACATTGGGGCATATGGTGTACGGCTGACCCTCATGGCCAAGACCGCGAAGCTCAGGACCCGCGGTCTGCGTGCCACCTATGGGGTGGGAGAGTTGGTGGTCTGCGTTGCCACATTGTTTGTATGTGTTCTTGCTGTGGGTTGGTTAGGGCCAATCGAAGCGGCCCAGGCCATCCGTCAGGGCTTGATATCATTTTCCTGGGGCGGATTTGCCCTTGGGGTGACCTATGGCTGGGTGCTGACCTTTGGCACATTAATATATCTCGACCATCGGGAGACCAGCTTTGCCGTGCCGGTCAATCGCGCCGCCAGCCTTGTGTCCGGCGGTGTGGCCAGCGCTCTATTGTTCTTCCTTTGGGGCGGCCCACCGGTCCAGGGGGTGACGATGGCGACGATGGCCATCGTTTTGCTCGGGTTTGGTGCTCTTGCTTACACGGATCAAGAGATCGCTTCGAGCACCAGTCGGTAATGCTCGTCTAACGCTTCGTGGATGCCAAACGCAAACCCGGCAATATGTCCCAGGCGCACCATGACAAGATCTTGGGATGGAACGATCATCACCCGCTGCCGTCCGCCGCCGGACATCCAATAGGCATCTTTCGGCAAGGTGGGGATGATGCCGGTAGCGTTCGTGCAGAAAAACCCACCATAGTAAGGATCGTGGGCCCAAGCCTTCTCTGCGGGGGTCCTGACAAACTCGGCGAACTCTTCGCTGAATAGCTGCTTGCCGCCCCAGGCACCCCGTTGGAGGTGAAGTTGACCCAACCGGGCCCAGTCCATGGCCCGGCCATAATCGTGGCCTGAAATCAGGAAATGTCCGTAAGGATCGGTTTCGAGCACCATGCCAGTCGACCCGATTTCGTCGTACAGCTTTTTCTGGGGCCAATCCAAAAAGGCTTGAACATCGCCGCCTGCTGCCCGCTGACGAACGAGAGCGGTGGCGAGGAGAGGGTCACAATTCCGATAGCGACCAGCCGTATCCGGTGCATCGGTGAGGGGTTTGTTGACGCAAAACTCGTAAGAATCGGTCCCCGATGCATAGACATATATATGGTCAAGATAGAGGCCATCCTGTTGCCGGATGGCATGATCCTCATTGGCGCCATAACTTCCGGTGAAGGAGAGGCCACTGGCCATATTCAGAATGTTGCGAACACTGATCTCTCGGCGGGGGTCGTTCGGTGACGACCATTCCTCAAAGACGCCAGTTTCATCAAGCTCTAAATGACCCTCTTTGATGGCGATGCCGACGAGGGTAGAGGCAATGCTTTTCCCCATGGACCAGGATTCAAACTGGGTCTCACGGTCAAAGGGGTCGCGGTAACGCTCGGCAATCACCTTGCCTTTATGCAGAACAATAGCGGCATTTGTGAACTGATAAGGGTTGCCAAAAATGGCGCCCAAGGCTTCGTCTAACTTCCCAATGTCTGCGCCGGTCGCCCCCGGATCTACTTCCACGGGATCAGTGTCCGGCCAGTCCGTCCCCGCCGGGGGGCGGGGATTGATGGGGGCGGGGTCGAAGTGACAATCAGCATCGGGCCCGTCAACGCCACAAACACCCTGCTCGCCAAAGCCTTTGGCACAGGCCGTCTCCCCATTGAGGGTGACGGAGACCCAGCGTTCTTCCCGGTTGACCTCGATCACCGGGTCGAGCGCCATGAGCCCTGACGGATCCTTGTCCTCAAACGCCTTGCTCAGCATCTCATCGGGCGCGGCCATCCAGTTACAGCTTCGCCGGAAGATCTCATGTGGCTCGCGACCAGTGATGAAGACGCCGGAGGCAATGACTTTCGTGGCCCAGGATAGACCGCAAAGGCTAGGATTATTCTGAGGAATTGCCATTAGTGGTCCACGCATACCCGCTGGGGGAAGGCCCCAACATTTTTTAGTATTCGAATTGTTTTCAGTGTTTTCATGTCAATCACATGGAGAGTGTTCGACATCCGACAACTGATGTAACAAAGCGCGGAGTCCTTGCTGAAGGTGAGGTAGCTTGGCTGTTTGTCCGTCTCGATCACTTTTTTCAAGGAAAGGTCAGGATAGCTGTAAACGGCTGCAAAATGGCCCGTGGTGGCGAGGGCGACCAAATGTTGGCCGTCCGGCGTAATCTCGATGCCATGGTCGCAGGTGAAGGGATACCGGTCTTCATGGCCAGGATATTCGCCGCCATTTACTCCAGGCATTTCTACCGTGTCCACAATCTTCCAGGCATCAAGGTCGACAATGTGAAAGCCGTGCATCCGGTTGAGCTGTACATAGGCGCGTGTTCCGTCAGGAGACAGAACGAATGGACGAACACTATCGTCGAAAGTGAGCTGTCGGGTCCATTTTCCTCGCTTGGTGTCCACCTCGTTAAGCGACCCCCAAGTGATGGAGCCCACAT
>CALFRH010000266.1 GCA_937919225.1 uncultured Parvularcula sp. | reverse complement strand
ATGTTCGACCCGTGCACTTTTGACACTTTCGCCAACGCGTTTTCCATGGCGTCATTGACCGCATCTTCGCAGGTTTCGGCTGTTTGGGTTGTGGGCAAGTCGCACCAAGGATGCTCACTCTCCAACATGCGGGACAGCCGCAAAGGATCGGCCCTCAACCCCTGAATCACCTCATGTTGCTGGTTCATCACCCGTTCCTGTAATGACAGTTCGAGTGCCGCCCATAAAAGCGGCTCTGGCCGATCCCGGTCCATGACGAAATCCCAGTTTTCCAGCCGGTCCAGCGCCGCTTTCGCTTCGGGTGTGTGCATCTGAAACCGCTTCACCCGTTCCATGAGCCATGCTCCGCCTTCGGTGTAGCTGTCCATTTGCATGTCCACCAGATCGTTGACGGAGTGGTTTTCTTTGGCTTCCAAAAGCGCGTAGGCCCGACGTACACGCCATGGAGGCGAATGGCTGTCAGTCAGCCGGTATGGGAAGTCTGCATCCACCACACGGCTGTTAGAATCGGCGATCCACCCTTTCGGGGGATTGTAGACGTGAAGCAGTTCATCGAATGGAATATCGCCCGCCCATTCCCCCTCGCCCAGCCAACCATGGGCGAGGCGCTGCCCATCCCAGCCATTCACCTTCTTACGGACCGGGAGGCGGCCTGACATCTGTACGCCAATGTTCCCCTCAATATCAGCGTAGACGATACTGTTACTCCACTCATAATCCTTGATGGCTTCACGGAAGGACGCCCAATCATAGGCACGGCTCATTTTTAGGACGGACTGGATCGTCAGTGCCCCGACCTCAATGTTCATTTGCCGCCGAACCAGGACGTGGCCTGGCCCGTAGACCTTCTCAATGGTGTCATAGGGCGCGGCAACCTTGCCATCCCGAAACAGCGGCGGATCGTTGAGTACTGGCCGATTGTGGGTGTACCGCACATTGATCGATTTAGATTCCCCACCCTTAATATCGATGGTGATCGTACGGTTTTCGAATGGAAGAGATCCACCATCGGGCGTAAGGTACCTGCCAGGATCGTTGGGATCGACCTTCTCGACGATGTAGTCCATCACGTCGGCATACATATGCGTCATGCCCCAAGCAATTTTACTATTGTGCCCAAAGACAATGGCTGGCGAGCCGATCCACGTGCCGCCCGCCAGCTGCTCATCCGGGAGCGTCACCATCAGGGGATAAACAAGACCCGGCGCCAGGGTCGGCAGATGCGGGTCTACGGCGAGAATAGGGCTGCCTGTCGCAGATCGGGAGGGGCCGACCACAAAGAAATTTGTACCGGGACGACCATCGTCACTCATCGATGTCGCTGTCGGATTGCTATGGCCATGAACCCGCTCAAGGTCTTTAAACAAAGTAGGGAAGCTCGGGTCGTTCTTTTGGTAGTGGAACGCCATTTCATCATCAGACAGCACAAGGCCCTGGGCCGCCATGAAAAGCTCACGACCACCATCATCCGCGGTCTGCGCGTTCATCTCCATGAACATGCTGACATCGTCCGCGCTCCACGGCTCCGGTGTCGCGCCAAGCAATACCCATTCGGGGGAGGACGTCCCCTCCCCATTTTCGATCGCAAGATTTACACCCGCTGCAAAAGCGGCAAATGTTTTGCGCACATCAGGATCAAGACGTTGAGACGTCTTTTCACGCACCGTCGGCAACTGGTCAAAGACGCGGTGCGTAACATCCATATACACCATATCGGGGCCCATGACTTCCGCAAGCCGCCCCTGAACGATGCGCCGGATCATTTCCATCTGCCAAAGCCGATCCTGCGCTTGGACGTAGCCCATGCCAAACGCAGCATCATCGAAGGTCTCTGCGATGATGTTCGGTACCCCAAACTCATCGCGTTCAATCAGAACAGTGCCCGTAAGATCCGGGCTAGATAGGCTTTTTGAATAATCAGGAAGCGTACTGTTCAACCAAAGCACACTCAATAAAAAAACCGCAGCCACCCCACCGGTCGCTATTATGCCAACCCATTTTAGAATTTTTGTCATTGTCGTTTCGCCCCTATGGCACCTGGTTTCTTCGAAACTATTGCTATGCTTTGCGCGCATCTTGCGCTGACTGGATGGCCATTTCATTCGCGTGGTAGCTTGTACGGTAGGCTGAAAGGTTCAGCCCCAGGAGAATGGTGACCGCTACCCCAACCGCCATTGCAACGACCGCAACAGACAAACCGACCATCTCAGGTCCCCCGAAGAGGTAGTCCGTCAGGAGGGCGACAATCACGGGGCCGGTGGCCCCGCCCACCCCGGTCATCATGATCAGCATGAGCGCCGCAACCCGCCCCCGCAGATGATCAGGGGTGATGACCTGGAGCGCAGCATGAATAATGCCAAGGTACAAACTCCCCATAAAGATCGCCATGGCGAGTAAGAGATAAGCCAAGACCGGAACACCAACCGTAAAGGCAAATAATCCGAACAAGCCTGACCCGGCCGCACTTAAAATCATCACAAGCCACGGCGCATCAACCCGGCCTTTGGTTTTGAGGAGCCATCCGGACAAGGCGCCCCCTGCAATCGTGCCGGTAGGACCACAGGTCAACATGATGATGCCCAAGACCAGCGCAGCCTCCTCACTCGATAACCCATAGCCGCGGATAAGGAACGCCGGGGACCAGCTCACAAAGGCATAAGTACTGATGGTCAGTAACGCCGCTGCCCCATACTGCCCGCCAATCGTCACCGCGTTATTCGATAGGAATTGTGTGAGGGAAGGACCAACGGGCCTTTCCACAGAAGGGTCCGACATTAGCTCTGATGTTGGCTCTGGTTCTGGCTCTGGCGCGGGCGACAGAGAGCCGGTCGTCGCAGCAGATCGCGGTGGCTCGGGGATCAGCATAAAAACCGCCGCCAACAATAATCCAGGCAGCCCCACAACGATGAACGCAAGCTGCCAGGGCCTCACATCACCAAATAGCGGAATACTGATAAACTCGGTGTCGCCAAAGATGCCCAGGATAAGCCCGCCCACCAACATCGCCGATGCCCCGCCAATATGCATCGATACGGAGAAGATCGCAGTAACGAACGGCAATCGCTCACGGGTAAAAAGACCACTTAAGATCGACATGCTAGAGGGCATGAGAGATGCCTCCCCCGCCCCCACGACAGCGCGGGCCACCGCAAGCGACAGAAAGCTCCACGCCATACCGCACATCACCGTCGCGGCACTCCACACCGTAATGCCAAAAGCAATCACATGACGTCGCTGAATCCGGTCCGCCAAGAGGCCAAATGGAAAGCCGAACACAAGATAGGCGATCACAAAGGCTGGGCCGATCAGTATGCTGAACTGAGTATCAGTGAGGTTGAGGTCAGCCTTAATCGGTTCCACAAGCAGCGCAATGATCTGTCGGTCAATGAGGGAGAAAACCATTCCCCCCATAATAAGGCTGACAAGAGACCACCGCCCCGTGGCCGTGGAATAGGCGCCATTGGCAGACGTAGATAAGGGCGTTGTCGCGCTGTCGGACATCGAGTGCACCGTCTTTCAGAAGTCTCAAACCATGAAGGTAAAAAGCAATATACACTGTACGCACACGCTGTCACAATGCAACACTGCCTGTCTGTAAGAGCCCAGTTCCTGACCAGAGTTCAATATTTCGATTTCCCAAGCCCGGCAGCTTTGCGTAAGACAGCCATCCACGACGTGCGGAGAAGCGAATTTGAGCAATTCAGCCAACAATCTTGCGGGTAAAAAAAAGACCGCTACGCCATCGAAGCCTCCCCAACGTCGCCTAACAAAACCAATGATTCTCAAAACGGCGCTCAAGCTCATTCGCGAAGATGGGCTTGAGAAGCTGACCATGCGGCGCCTTGCCGATGCCCTCGGCGTCGCAACGATGGCGACGTATCGACATTTCAAAAACCGCGATGAACTCGTCCTTGGGATCGTTGACGAGGTTTGCCGGATTCGAACGGTGCATCGCCCCCCCGCTGACGCGACGTGGCAGGAACAGTTGCGTAGTCAAGCCAACCACGCCTTTGAAACCTTTGTGCAATATAGGGGTCTTCCGGCCTACATCATTAAATATGGACCTCATACTAAGTATGGGCTGCAGGTAATCGATTCGTGGCTCGGCATTCTTCTGAAAGCTGGCTTTCGCGCGGACGAGTCTGTTTATATTTTTCAATCGATCTGCATGATGCTCGCGAGCGCCGTGGAGTTTAGCACCGAGTCTGACGAATCGATCTGGACCTATATTAATTTCGACAAGATCGACCCGATTGACCTAGAAGAACTCCCGGCCGCTAAGGAGAGCATTCGCTACTTCGAGCATTCGCGCCGCAGCATTATCGAATGGCATCTCGATATGCTTATTCGCAGCCTAGAGCACCAACTGGACCAACACCGATCGGCCAAAAAAGCCGCTAAGCCGTAGACAATATACCGTCTACGGTCTGGTGCAGGATCTTGAGGCCCGCCTCTTCAACACGCGCTCGCCAGGCGGGATCGTTAGGATAAAAAGCGTTCTTGATCAAAGCCCGCGCTTCTTCCTGCTGGCCGAGGGGCGCGTCGGGATGGTGGCGGCGCCACACATCAGCAACGATCGCGTGTTGAACCAATTCCATCTCAAGGGTCCCAAACTCTAGGCAAGCGACAGTTGTATCCGTGCTCGGCAGCAACGTTGGAAACGCCTCAAAGATAGTGCCGTTATAGGTCACCCTGCCCTCAATCGTGTCATTCCCTTTGTTCTGTGCCGGGAACTTCCACCACCGTTGGGCCCGCGCATAAGCGTCACTCTCGACCGGGTGGAAACAAATAAACACAGGTTCTGCGAATGAGCCGACCCCCGTGTGAATATCAATAAAAGCCACATGCTGACGATTTTGGCCATACGTCGTCACCAAATGCTCGAACAATCGACGGGACCAAGTGGGTCGATGCCCCCCAAATCCAATGTCGTCAGCATAATCATACTGACCCGCGCGCATCGCCATCAGGTAAGCCGCTTCCCCCTCCTCTTTGTGGAACACATCCATCCCATCCGCGATCTGTTGGCGCGCCTCGGGCGTCCACTCATCAAGATCGAAATGGTGTCGGAGAGCGCGATAGGGGGCGTTGCTCGGCGCCCCTGCTGCAAAATCCACGAAGTTTCGGTTGAGGTCGACATTGTCCTCGGTGGTTCGGGCCATATGAGCAGCCCCCCACGGGTTCAAATGGTTGATGAACAGGACGGCAACATCGTCCGGCAATGGCTTCGCCCCCCAATCATCTAAGAACGCGGTCATCAACCCTGCCCCACACCCTGCCTCGGCGCCATGGGTCCCGGCCGAAAGGATGATGAGACGCGGGGCATCAGGGCGCCCCCAATAAGCAACGTCACAATAAAGCGGCTCACCCGCTGGGCCGCTGGCCCCCTCATTCAAAACGGGGGTGACAAATATATTTTTGTCAGAACACGCCTCAAGAAAAAGAGACCGTGACGACGCATAATCGTGGCCAAAATGACGATCATAGGACCTGGCCATTATGAGCTTCCTTTCTCACGAAAACGAAGAAGAGTGCCACCACAATGATCAGGCCTCAGCACTATCTCATCGCCATCGGCCTCTATATCGACCTTGGACGGCGTAAGAAGATTTCTCGCCTTGTCAATACTTTGAACCTGTACACTGACAGACCGGAAAATCTCCCCCTTCTGTTCTGGGGACGCTTTGGTAACACGCAAACGACCTAAGGGTGTTGTGAACACCATATCCCCATTTGGCGCCATCTCTGCTTCGCCCCCCATAACGCCCTCAAGCTCACGCGCACGGGCTTCTGGATCAGGCGCAGCCAAAACGACTTCTTCAAGATCCTTGGCACCGTTATCGTGATGGCTCCACTCCGGCACCCAGATGGCCTCGGGCCGATGCTGTTGACAAAGGAAATAGGCGCTACGCGGTGTTCTAAGGCCCTCCGCCCACACAGTGCTGACCACCGCCTCGGTCGGTGTGCCGTCTGGTAACGCGACCGCCCGGCGAAACCCCGCCACCGGTCCCGGACCGCTCCCGGCCTCAAGAAGCGCCTGTCGATCACCCTCTGCATCATCGGTTTTGAGGGAGAGCCCATAAAACCCTTCACCACCAGCCAAATAATCTTGGAACGGTGCAAATGACGAGGTCAACTTTTCAGGTTCCTCAATCCCCAAGAGTTCGATGAAACTGCTGCCAAACATCACGAGGCGATTCGCCGTGCCAAACGGGTGCCGCATAAGCGGGCACACATAGAAACCCAACTCTTCAAAGGTCTGGGCGGCAGACTGAAGATCGCGGGTCATGATGATAATGTGGTCAAGCGCTCGGCTCATTTGAGAACAGTTCTCCCTTATGTGTACGCTGTATCACACTCCGCTTTTCACTTGTCAAAGCCCTATTCGAGTCACCCTGGAGATAAATCCAACATAAACCATTGAATTACAAAGAAATTCAATGGTCATGCCGCCCACTTACCGTCTGCTTCTTTGTGGGCTTTTGGTGACACAGTTGGGGATAATGGCAGTCTTTTCGACTTTATATTGGGTGATTGCTCGAAAAGCATACACTGTACATCCATCACCACACATCACCACGCGACTGATGCGGACGCTTCACGCGCCGCCGCAATGCAAGACTATTTGAGGGCAGAATATGAAAACGGTTACACAGCTCGCCGGAGGGCTGGCGTCATTTTTACTTACCAGCGTTTCCAGCATGGCGGTTGCGCAGACAATCTCTGATGGGGAAGTCGCATCAGTCGGTCTCGATCGGATCGTTGTGACAGCACAGAAACGCGAAGAGTTTTTGGAGGACGTCCCCTCCTCTATCAAAGCGTTCACGGCAGACGAAATCGATAATCTTCAAATCGACACCCTGACCGATATCGCCCTTCTGAGCCCCAGCGTCTCAATCAATGAAGGCCTCAGCCCCATTTTTACCGACATTTCAATTCGGGGCATCGCAGGGCTCGGCGGGTCCCAGCAGACCTATGGAATCTACATTGACGGCTTCGAGATCTCAGCCAATTCGATCGCCGGGGCCGCAGTTCGGTTCGATGACATAGAGAGGATAGAAGTCCTCCGCGGCCCACAAGGGACGACCTTTGGCCGAAACGTCATCGCCGGCGCCTTTAACATCACCACAAGAGATATTGGCGATGAATTTAGCGGATATACTGAAGCAAAAGTTGAGAATTTCGGCGGCTACGGATTAAGGGGCGGCATCGACATTCCCATTAAACCAGGCATGGCTGTCCGTGCCTCCGCCTTTTACGACCATAGTGACGGATATATCGAAAATATTGGCGCCGCAGGCGGAAAAAATGACTCTGACACCTATGGTGGACGGCTCAAATTCGTTGCTGATCTTAACGACCGATTGTCGGTCAACGCTACGGTGACCTACGACAAACACGAGCAGGGATTAGCCAACTTTATCCCCGACGGCGACCTTGATTCAGGATTGGATCTCCTGGTCGACATCGTCAACGATGGGAATAATCCATTTTTTGCACCCGGCAGCATTCCCGCGGGGCCAAGCGAACTCTTCCCGCAACAAAACGATACCGTAGAGCTTAACTCACCAACAGATTTTGATACGGAGAATGTTTTAGCCATTCTCAGGTTCGATTACGCATTCGATAATATGGATCTTGTGTGGGTGAGCGGATATTTGGACAGTCAGGTCAATCGCGCAGAAGATAATGACCTCTCAGATCTGGATGCGGTCGCGCTGGTGCAAAATGACTCCGCTGAGTTTGCGAGCACGGAGATTCGCCTGCAAAGCTCAGGCGACGCAGCGTTAAACTGGACAGTCGGCGCCTACGGTGCCATTGCGGATCGGCTGACCACAAACTCCCTCTCGTCGGGGACGGAAATGGATCAGTTTTACCGACTGCCTGGGGGCGTTCCCCTTGACCTTCTCGGCAATGGGCTGCTCATAACGCTACCAAATGCAGTTCCCCTGTTTCCCAACACCCTCGAATTGTTTCGAGATAATTTAGAGACAGAGGAAACCGCCTTCGCCCTATTTGCTGAAGCGGAGTACGATATCACCGACAATGTCTCAGTGTTTGCGGGCGCTCGCTATAACTATGATGAGATTGAACAAAAAACCACCGGTTCGGTCGAGCTCGTCACCCTCGGCTCCTTACTTGACCCAGACGTCACCGAAACAACGCCACTGCCGCCAGAGATCTTAGCTCTCCAATCTAATGTACTCCTTAGTCAAATTACACTGTGGCCCGCTCTTTTGCCCGACGAGCAGGAAGAAGATTCCTTTGAGAAGGTCACATGGCGCGTCGGCGCCAAGTGGGAACCCATTCCAGATATTAATCTGTATGGTGTTATTTCAACCGGTTATCGGCCTGGCGGGCTGCAACTGACCGGCGGCTTCGCGCCCCCTAGCTTTGGTCCCGAAGAACTCATCAACTATGAGATTGGGATGAAGTCGTTCTTGTTTGACGGGAAGGCCAGCCTCAATGTTGCCCTGTTCCACATGGACTGGAATGAGATTCAGATCAACACCAGGGCGCCCGGCGCAACATTCGGGTTCACGGACAATATTGGTGAAGCTCAAGTACAAGGCATCGAAATCGATTTCGTTGCTCAGCCCATCGACGGCCTCACTGTCGGCGGCGGCATGGCCTATCTCGATACGGAGATTGAAGAGTTCCTAGACACTCAAGGTTTTGACAGAAGTGGGTTCCCGCTACCCAGAACCACGGAGTATTCTGGGAATGCGTATGCTGAATACACGCGTCCACTCACCGGCACTCTTGAGGGATTTGGCCGGGTGATGTGGGTCTATAATGGCGAACAACCCGATACGTTCATCATCGGTGGTGAAGATGGGCGTCCCCTTGAAAAATGGGAACGGGTCGACCTCCGCTTTGGCGTCACCCAGCCTGATAATTGGCGGTTAGAGATTTACGGCGAGAACATTTTCGACGAGATCTACGCAGCCGGTAAGACTGGAAACGGGTATAGTATTTC
>CALFRH010000265.1 GCA_937919225.1 uncultured Parvularcula sp. | reverse complement strand
GAACCCCTATACGCTGACCCCAGACGATACGTTGGGGACAGCTCGCGCCCTGATGGAGGAGAAAAAAATCTCCGGCTTCCCCGTGGTGGAAAGTCCCGATGAGTCTGGCCTTGGGCGCCTTGTTGGGGTGCTGACGAATAGAGACATGCGCTTTGCGGTTGATCCTGGCCAACCGGTGCGGGATTTGATGACGTCTGAAGACTTGGCCGTGGTGCCCGAGGGCGCCAGTCAGCAGGATGTGCGGGATATTGTCCACCGTCGTCGGATTGAACGGGTCATCGTGGTGGATGACCATTATCGCTGCATCGGGCTTATCACCGTCAAAGACATGATGAAATCAGAGCGGTATCCGTTGGCGGTAAAAGATGAGGCGGGTCGTCTCCGGGTGGCGGCGGCCTCCACGGTGGGGGACCAGGGCTATGAGCGGGTGGAGGCTCTTATCGACGCCGGCGTTGATGTGGTCGTCATCGATACGGCCCATGGCCACTCTGCCAAGGTGAGCGAGCAGGTGGCGCGCATTAAAAAAGCCTCCAATGAAACCCAAGTGATCGCTGGCAATGTTGCCACCTATGAGGCGGCCAAAGCGCTCGCGGTGGCGGGCGCTGACGCGATCAAGGTGGGTATTGGGCCCGGCTCCATCTGCACCACACGGATTGTTGCGGGTGTCGGTGTGCCCCAGCTGACAGCCGTTGCGGACGCCGTGCGCGCAGGCGATGAGGAGGGGGTTCCCATCATCGCCGATGGCGGCATCAAATATTCGGGCGATATGGCCAAAGCCCTCGCCGCTGGTGCCTCGGTTTGCATGGTCGGCAGCCTTCTTGCGGGCACAGACGAAGCGCCTGGTGAGGTGTTTCTCTACCAGGGTCGTTCGTATAAATCCTATCGCGGCATGGGGTCGATCACGGCGATGGCACGGGGTTCGGCGGACCGATATTTCCAGGCCGATGTCAAAGAGCAAATGAAGCTTGTGCCCGAGGGGATTGAGGGGCGTGTACCCTATAAGGGGCCGATTGCCCCGATCCTCCACCAACTGGTGGGCGGGGTTCGGGCCTCGATGGGGTATGTGGGGGCGGCCACCTTGCCTGAAATGAAGCAAAAGGCCCGCTTTGTGCGGATCACAAATGCCGGGCTTCGCGAAAGTCACGTGCGCGACGTGTCCATTACCCGCGAAGCGCCGAACTACCCCACGCCGAGCTAAGTTATGGAAGAACTTCTCTCCGAAAAAGTCGCTGGTGTCAGCCTTATCATCTTTGTCGGGATAATCTTTCCGGGATTCGTCGCGCTCAAGACCTACAGCCTTTTCCGTCCACTTTCGGAGAGAAAGGCATCTGACCTCATTGTTGAGGTGTCTGCGTACGGCCTCATCAACTTCGTTTTATCCTACGGTCTGCTTGAATACGCATCTCAAGCCGATACACCTGCTCTCCTTCGGTGGTTTTTAGTAGTATGTTGTTTTCTCATAGGTCCTGCACTGATCGCCTGGCTGTTTTATTGGGGACAACGCCGCCTTTCTGACATAGGCATATTACTGAGGCCTCATAGCACCCCTTGGGATGATTTCTTTTCAACCAATGAGCCGTGTTGGATTTTGGTCCATCTTCCGGATGGTAAAAAAGTAGGTGGTAAGTTTTTTGAAAAATCGCGCGCAAGCCTTCACCCTAAACCCGGCCATCTCTATATAGAGGAGCTGTGGAAGGTTTCAGATGATGGCAGATTTATCGCGCCTGTATCGCAGTCCAAGGGTCTTATATTGAGGCCGTCTGACTATTCACTTGTTGAGTTCTTTAAAGCGGAGTAGGATTTATGGATAGATCGAAGCCTAGCAAACCTGGTTGGACGTCGGGAGATTTTCTTGACAAGACAACTGGTCCGAAAACCTCGCCCTCAAACCCCAAACCTCCGACAGAGTCTGGGGTTCCGTCGGGAGGAAGTGGCGCGAAACCGATACCTCCGTCCAGTAGTGACACACCTTCGAAATAAGATTGCGGTTACTATTAATCTGATGGAAGTGCTAACCCATGCGTGACGGTGGGCGTATTGAGGCAGCCATCCGGGTGCTGGAGGATTTTGGGACCCGCCGGGTACCCCTGAAGGTTTGCTTGGCCGACTGGGCCCGCGGCGCTCGTTATGCGGGGGCAAAGGATCGCGCTTTCATCAGTGGCCTTGCTCTTGATGTGTTGCGCCGCCGGGCCTCCTTAGAGGCGGATGGCGGTGGCCTTCGCGGAGCGGTGGCGCTTTGTCTTCATAGGCACTGGGCCTGGTCCGAAGCGCGTATTAAAGAGGCGTATGCAGATGAACCTCACGGGCCGGGTGCCCTAACGGCGACTGAGGAGGCATCCCTTCACCCCGCACCATCCAACGAGACCCAACCTCTGAACGTTGCGGGCAATATCCCCGACTTTGCGGTTCCCCTTTTTGAGCGTGTCTTTGATGATCCGCTGCCAGAGCTTGAGGCCTTTTGTTCGCGTGCACCGGTGGATGTGCGCGTAAACGGATTGAAATCGGATCCTGACCGTGCGTTGAAGGCCTTGTCCATACAGGGAGTGGTTGTGGCTCCCTATACGGCCATGGGGCTGCGGTTTCCCGCGCCTGCGGCGGAGCAACGGGCCGCATCGATCACAGCAACGCCAGCCTTTCAAAAAGGGTGGGTCGAGGTCCAGGACGAAGGGTCTCAGATTGCCGCGCTTGCTGCTGGCGCCCTCGACGGGGGACAGGTGCTCGACTACTGCGCGGGCGGGGGCGGCAAAAGTCTCGCCCTCGCGGCGCAAATGGCAAACCGTGGGCAGATCTATGCCTATGATCAGGACCCTCATCGTCTGGCCCCGATCTTTGACCGGCTCAAACGCGCGGGTGTGCGGAATGTTCAGGTCCTAAGCCCTGCTGAGGGGGCGGACCTCTCTAAACTCGAGGGCAAGATGGATTTGGTCTTCGTTGACGCCCCGTGCAGTGGATCGGGTACCTGGCGTCGCCACCCAGACACAAAATGGCGCCTGACCGAGGCGCAGCTTGAGCGCCGCATGGCCGAGCAGGATGAGGTGCTGGCCGCCGCTTCGGCTTATGTGAAACCTGGCGGTACGCTTCTTTATGTCACCTGCTCCCTCTTTGCGGAGGAGAATGAGGACCGCGCCGCAGCGTTCCTCGCCAGCCATCCGGGCTTTGCCTATGGCGATGTCGTCGCCGCCCTGGAGGCGAGTGGCGGGCTGTCTGGCCCCTTGGATCCGCTGGTGAGCGGGGACCGGTCGACAATCCGCTTGACGCCGTTTCAGCATGGGACAGATGGCTTTACCGTCACCCAGCTTCGCCGTGCGGATGGGAGTATGGGGGGATAAAAAGAGCGAAGAAGGGGTTGGAAACCACGTAAAATCAAGTTACATACTGCGGTGCGAGAGCGAACAATGGGTTCGCCGCAGTTTTCCCCGTTGAAACAGAGCAGGTCGTCGTTCACCGCCGCCGGTTCTTCACAGGCTTCATCGGGAAATGTCCTAGCGCGCCGGGCGATCATATTGGATCGGAGACAATTGGCTCACGCGCTAAAAATAAAGTTCTATAGCATCGGACTGCTTCGATCAGAATACCCGATGCTTTAGTGTGGTTCGAAAGAGGGGCATAAAACGGCTTAGCAGCTGCGCATATCGTAACGCAGCAGTCAGGAACTCGCAAAATGAGCGCACATGTGAGGGCTTTGATGCCTTCAATCGCGCGTAACGATGGGAAGTCCAACAGACGCATATGGCGCAAAATTCTAAACGCGGGCGCAATAATAATCGGCGCCGCCAGAATGGTAATAATCTTAATAGGTCGATGGATTCGACTGGTCCCGAGGTCAAAATCCGTGGGACGGCCATGCAAATCTACGACAAGTATCAAGCGTTAGCGCGGGATGCGATGTCAGCGGGTGACCGTATTCGCGGCGAAAGCATTCAACAGCAAGCAGAGCGATATTACAGCATGATGCGGTCGATGCAGGCGGCCGCAGAGCAAAGTCGCGAACGGGCTGAGGAGCGTGCTGACCGCGCTGGAGCGAGACAGGCTGAAAGCGCTGATGCCACTGAGGCCTCTGAAGCGGTTGTCGAAACGACAACACCCGCGTCTGAGGAAAGCCCCTCTGAAGAGGAGGCGAGCGCTGAGGCCGCTGTTGAGGCTGCGCCAGTGGCCGACGAGAAAGAGGCTGCCGCTGAAGAAGAAGCGCCTCGCCCCCGGCGGACCCGCCGCCGTCGCACCCGGAAGGAACCAGAGGGTGAAGACGCCGCGTCTGATTCGGACGACAAAAGCGAGCAAACAGCCCCTGCCGCTTAATCAATTCCCATAGAAAGAACGCACCATGACGGATTTTGGCGGAACCCTTTTTGATTTAGCGGGGAAGACCGCCATCGTGACCGGTGCGTCTCGCGGGATTGGTGAAGCCATCGCGCGTCGGATGGCCCAGCATGGCGCTAATGTGATGGTCGCCAGTCGGAATTTAGAAACCTGCCAAGAGGTAGCGGACTCTATCAATCAGGCCGAAGGGCGCGAGGCCGCCGCGGCTGCATCCTGCAATATATCCCATCGGGAGCATTTGGAGGCTTTGGTAGAGGCGACAAATAAGGCTTTTGGCCCCGTCGACATCCTTGTTAATAATGCGGCGGTGAACCCCGCCTATGGTCCGTCTAAGGACGCTACCGAAGACCAGATCGATAAGATCTTTAACTGCAATATTAAGGCGACTCACTTTTTAAGCCATCTATGCCTGCCGCAAATGGTAGAGCAGGGCGGCGGCGCCATTGTGATCATCTCCTCCATCAGCGCGTTTTTAGGCTCCACCGGCATTGGCATGTATGGGGTGTCGAAGGCGGCAGACCTTGCTATCGCGCGCAATCTGGCGGTCGAGTATGGCCCCAAAAATGTTCGTATCAACTGCATTGCTCCTGGTATTGTGAAAACCTATTTCGCTGAGGCGTTGTGGAAAGACCCCAAAATTGAAAAGGCGGTGACGGAGTCCATCCCTATGCGCCGTTTTGGGGTGCCAGATGAGATTGCCGGGGCGGCCGTGTTCCTGGCGTCTGACGCAGCGCAGTGGATGAATGGCCAGCATATCACGATTGACGGCGGCACTGTCATCACATCGGGGTCGATATAGCATCGGCAATGCGCCTCGACGATTTCGATTATCATCTCCCTGAAGAGCTAATCGCGCTTGAGCCCGCGGTGGAGCGTGATGCGTCGCGTCTTCTCCATGTGTGCGCCGGTGGTGTGGGGCATTATCAGTTTTCTGACCTTCCATCATTGTTGCGGGAAGGGGACCTCTTGGTGGTCAACAATACGCGCGTCTTCCCAGCGGCCTTAAAGGTGACCCGTCCCGCGCGTGCCGAGGGTGGGGGCGGCGATGTGGAGGTCGATATTAACCTCCTTTATCCGTTGGCGGAGAAGGATGGAGAGGTGACATGGCGTGCTTTTGCACGGCCCGCCAAACGGTTGCGGGAGGGCGATGAGGTTCGCGTGAGCCCCGGTTTGGTGGGGGCAGTGATTCGCCGCGATGGAGGGGAGGTGGATCTTCGCTTCTCCCTGGGATCGGAAGACTTAATGGCTGCGGTAGAAGCCGCGGGCGATGTTCCGCTGCCTCCTTATATCGCCCGTCGGCGGGACGTTTCAGATGCGGACCGCGATCGCTATCAAACGGTGTATGCGGCCCATTCAGGGTCGGTGGCGGCGCCGACCGCGGGGCTACATTTCACATCGGGGGTTTTTGAGGCCCTTTCGGAAAAAGGCATTGAGACGGCGGCGGTGACGCTGCATGTGGGGCCCGGCACCTTCCTGCCCGTGTCCGTTGATGATGTTGCAGATCATAAGATGCACAGTGAGTGGGGCGAGGTGACCCAGGCGGTCGCCGATCAGGTGACCCGTGCAAAGGCGGACGGACGTCGCGTTGTCAGTGTCGGCACGACCTCCACTCGGCTGTTGGAGGCTGCCGCCACGGGGCGAGGTGAGTTATCCCCCTTTCGCGCGGCAACGGATATTTTCATTGCACCGGGGTTTGAGTTCCGGATTGTTGATGCCCTCATCACCAATTTTCATTTGCCCAAGTCGACCCTCATGATGCTTATCAGTGCCTTTGCGGGGCTTGATCGTGTAAAGGCGGCCTACGCCGCCGCAATTGAGGAACGCTACCGCTTTTACTCCTATGGTGATGCTTGCTTGTTGGAGACCGCTGATGACTGACTTTCAGTTTACCCTGTCAAAGACTGACGGCGCGGCGCGGCGCGGTGAGATCACAACGCCGCGGGGCGCCATTCAAACGCCAGCCTTTATGCCTGTTGGGACAGCGGGCACGGTGAAGGCGATGCAGATCCGCGATGTAAAGGCGACAGGCGCCGACATTATTTTAGGCAACACCTATCACCTCATGCTGCGACCCACGGCCGAGCGGGTGGCGCGGCTTGGTGGTCTTCACGAGTTTATGCGATGGGATGGGCCGATCCTCACCGACAGTGGCGGTTTTCAGGTCATGTCCCTGTCGAAACTACGTAAGCTGACGGAAGAGGGTGTCTCCTTCCAAAGCCATATTGATGGCTCGCGGCATATGCTCACCCCGGAGCGCAGTATTGAGATCCAATGCCTCCTGGGTGCGGATATCCAGATGCAGCTTGACGAATGCCCGCCTTATCCCATTACGGAGAAGGCGTCGCTTAAAAGTTTGGACTTGTCCGTGCGCTGGGCACAGCGCTCCAAGGATGCCTTTGAACGGTTAAGTCGGCCTGGTCAGGCCTTGTTCGGTATTGTTCAGGGCTCGGTATTCGAAGACCAACGCAAGCGTTCTGCTGAAGCGCTCCAAGAGATTGGGTTCCCCGGCTATTCCATCGGTGGTCTCGCCGTGGGGGAGGGGCAAGAGGAGATGTTCCGGGTGCTGGATTTCACCACACCTTTTTTGCCCATCGATAAGCCGCGCTATCTTATGGGGGTTGGTAAGCCCTTAGATCTTGTCGGGGCGGTTGAGCGCGGGGTGGATATGTTTGACTGCGTCCTGCCCACACGGTCGGGCCGCCATGGTCAAGCCTTCACCTGGGACGGGGCCATCAATATCAAAAACGCAACCTATGTGGATGATGAAACGCCCCTTGATCCGGACAGTGATTGCCCGGCCTCCCGGGATTATTCAAAGGCGTATCTGAACCATCTCTTCCGGGCGGGCGAGTATTTGGCCGCGACGTTGCTCAGCTGGCACAATCTGGCCTTCTATCAACAGCTGATGGCGCGGATGCGCACCGCTATTGAGGAAGATCGGTTTGCGGATTTTGCGGCAGAATTCAGGGCGCGGTATGGGGGTTAAGATACTTCTACTATTGTTGTCCCGCTTTCCAGAGAACTTTCGATATCCGGCCACCGCTCTGTCAGAACCCGCTTAAGCTCTTGGGTGGATGGGTTTTTTAGCCTGATCCATAGGATTTGAGGCATTGGGTCTCTGTGGGGCGCGATAAGGTTAAAGTCGCTGTCTTTTGTGATGATGACACTTCCGGTCGCTAACGCATGATCAATAATTGAACCATCATCGACCTCACCAAGTCCAATCAGCTCCGTATGGGACGCTTCGTGACCGATTTTTTCCAGTGCCGCCGCCAGGGTTGGTGGGAGGTTTTGGTCGACCAAAAAGCGCATTAGACTCGATCCTTAAATTCTGAATTCGATTCGCACGCAGTCTAACGCCTGTCCGTGACTCGCTAACATAATCGTCGCCCCCAACCCCCGGACACTATTCAGCCGCGATCACCTGTCGATCATTGCTAAGGTCGGCGGCGTACAGAAGAGAAGCGTCGAAATCCTCAGGCTCAAGATAGGGATAGTCCATAAGGATCTCTTCCCGTGTCATGTCCGATGCCAACAGCTCAAGCACGTCCGTCACCCTGATCCGCATGCCGCGGATGCATGGCTTGCCGCCCATCTTGCCAGGCTCGATGGTGATACGTTTGAGAAGAGCTAATTTGTCGGTCATTTCACCAGTATAGCACAAAAGGGCGGGAAAAGCGTTACCCCGTCTTCTCCGCATATCTCTCCGCCCGAAACTCCCGCAGCTTCTCCCGCAGCTTTTGCGGATTGGGAGCGAGGACAAAGCCGAAGCTGACATTTCCGCCTTGGGTGGTGACGGCGTGGTGTAGCTTATGGGCCTGGACGAGGCGTTTGAGATAGCCCCGCTTGGGTACCCAGTGCCAGGGCCAGCGCTGGTGGACGAGGCCGTCATGCACAAATGCGTACATGATCCCATAAAGAGTGATGCCCGCTGCAACATACCAGACGGGTGTCCAAACCCACCGGCCGATACAGAATAGGACCAACGCGAACGCGCCGAACACAACGGCGAAGAGGTCGTTCTTCTCAAACAGCTTGTCGTGGTGCTCATGGTGGTCTTTGTGCCAGTCCCAGGCCCAGCCATGCATGATGTACTTATGCGCCCACCAGGCGAACCCCTCCATCAGGGCTGCGGTGGTCAGGACGATCAGCAATTTATGCCACCACATCATGAGGGCGACCTCCCATATAATCGGCGCGCCGGTAGACGCCACCATGGCTCATAAGGGTAAAGGTGATGCTCATGGTGATAGCCGAAATGATAGCACGAAAAGAGGGAAGCCCAAAAACCGAACTCATTGGTGTTGGCATGGTGATCATCGGCAAAGGCTGGGCCATCGGCTCCGTGGCGGTGAGGGCGAAAGGTCCCGAAGTAAAAAAGCTGCGCAGATGAGGCGATGGCGGGCAAGCCGTAAAAGAGGAAGATGTTGACCATCGAGGCGCCCAGCACCAACCAATAGATCCCCACGACGACATTTACAAAGATGAGTGGACGCCAGCTAAAATGGCGGCCCATAAACTCTTTGTACCAGGGCAAGAACGCCGTGGGCGCTGTGACGGAAAAGTCAGGATCGTACTTCGTCCCCGGCGCCTTATGGTGGGCGTGGTGCGCAGCGGCGAACCGGCGATAGTTGAATCCGGCATAAAGGGTGAGGGTTACCCAACCAAAGGCGTCGTTCAGCCATCTGCGCCCGGGGGCGAGGGAGCCGTGGATTGCATCATGGGCAATAATAAAGAGGCCTACGGACAGCCACATTTGCAAAAGGATAAGAGGTGGCACCCAAAACCAATTGTCCGTCCCGATACGGAAAAAATGCACACCCCAAACGTGCACCGTGGCCCAGGCCATAATGATGGTGAGGCTGAGACCCACCCCGATCAGGGTTTGACGGTCAGCGGTGGGGGAGGGAGAGGTGGCGGTGCTGGCGCTCACGTGGCGGGACGGGTCCAGAGGTCTGGCCGTGGCGGCAACGATAAGAAGAACATGGATTTCGACCCTGCCCCTTGGATGCAACCAAGCCCGGCGAGCGCCACCTTCCGCCGGCGGCTGGTACGGGCCCGTTCGTCCCAGGCATGGGTACCGCGCTTGCGGACGACGCGGCCAATATCTCTGTATACCCCGCGGGCAGCGGCCACCGCAAAGCCTGCGCGAATGGGGAGACGCCGAACACCAGGACCAGACGAGCGGTAATAGCGGTCCGCTTCCTCAAGGGTGCGAAGGGCGACGGACCACACCGCCGCGCGGTTTTTTTCATCAAGGAGAGCCGACGGGGTGGGGGCCACGCCTGCCTCCCGCAGCCATTGGGCCGGCAGGTACACCCGCCCAATTTGCGCGTCATCGATAATGTCCCGGCAAATGTTGGTCAGCTGAAAAGCAATGCCGAGGTCCGATGCACGGTCGAGGGTTTCATTATCGTCCGTGGGCACGCCCATAATGATCGCCATCATAACGCCCACCACGCCCGCGACGTGGTAGCAATATTCCAATGTATCATCGAGGGTTTCGTATCGCCGATCCTCCACATCCATTTGAAAGCCTTTAAGAAGGTCCAACGGATGCTCGGCGGGCATGCCGGTGGCAAGGGCCACTTCTTGAAAGGCCTGGAATGCGGGTTCGGTCATCGGTTCCCCCGCCAGCGCGGCGAGGGTTGTTTCCCGAAGATAATGGAGGTCCGAAGCCTGCGGTATATGCGGGCCGGCTTCGGCATCGGCAAAGCCTAAATTCTGCCCATCGATCACGTCATCGCAATAACGGCACCAGGCATAGAGCATATGGGCGTGACGCTTCATATGGGGGCGGAATAAAAGCGACGCGAGCGCGAAGCTTTTGGAGCCTTTGGCGATGGCTTCCTGCGCCTTTGCTGCAACATTGTCCTGGTTTCGCGCCATACTGATCGTGTGCCTTCTCTCCTACTCAGCCGCAATGGCCGGGGCGGCAAGCCCAAAGTCTTCTAGCATGAGCCCCGCTGTTGCCTTGGCGGAGCCTACCACACCGGGGATCCCGGCGCCGGGGTGGGTACCTGCCCCCACAAAGTAGAGGTTTCCAAGCCGGTCGTCACGATTATGCAGCCGGAAAAACGCAGATTGCGTCAAGACGGGTTCCAGGCTGAAGGCCGACCCCGCATGGGCGTTGAGTTCGGTTTTAAAGTCCGCCGGGGTGAAGTGATGGTGCGTAACGATATTCTCCTTAAGGCCCGGCAAATAACGCTGGTCCAAATAGTCGAAAATCTTATCGCGATATTCTGGCCCCTTCGTTGCCCAGTCGATCTTCGCTTTGTCGAGGTTCGGCACGGGTGAGAGAACGTAGAACCCGTCACAGCCGTCGGGTGCCAACGCCGGGTCGGTGGCCGTTGGTCGGTGAAGGTAGAGGGAGAAATCATCCGGTAGGTCTGGGCCTTTGAAAATCTCTGCGATCAGCTCGCGGTAGCGCGGCCCAAACAGGATGGAGTGGTGCGCAATGTCCGGATACTGCTTTTTTACACCAAAATAGGCCACAAAAAGGGAGTTCGAGAACCGCTTACCCTTCAACGAACGCGCCATGCCTTGTCCGCGGGGCGTTTGGCCGAGCAGTTTTTCGTAAGTGTGCACCACATCGGCGTTGGAGGCGACGGCATCGAAATCTTGGGCGATGCCCGACTGGGTGGTAACGGTGCGCACCCGCTCACCGGCGACGCTGATGTTCTGGACCGGATCCCCGAGAATCACCTTGCCGCCCATATCTTCAAAGAGCTGCCCCATCCCCCGAACAAGGGCGCCCGTGCCGCCGCGGGGGAACCAGACCCCCCATTTGCGTTCGAGGGCATGGATGAGGGCATAAATGGATGACGTCTTGTGCGGGTCGCCGCCGACGAGGAGGGTGTGGAAGCTAAACGCTTGGCGCAGTTGCTCATCTTCGATAAAGTCGGCCACCCGTCCGTAAACAGAACGAAAGGCCTGAAGACTAGCCAGCTGCGGTGCAGCCTGAACCATGGACCAAAAATTGAGGAACGGCACAGCGCCGAGCTTCAAATAGCCCTCCTTAAAGACGGCCTCGGAATATTTATAAAACCGGCGATAGCCATCAACATCTTTTGGGTTCTTTGCCGCGATCTGTTCCTCAAGGCGATCCGACTCTTTATTATAGTCAAAGCTGTACCCATCCTCCCAATGGAGGCGGTAAAGGGGGTCTACTTCGATGAGTTCAACGTAGTCGGACAGCTTCTTGCCCGCATTCTCGAACAATTCTTCAAGGGCGGAGGGGTCGGTGACCACCGTGGGGCCGGCGTCAAAGGTGAACCCATCCATCTCGTAGACATAGGCCCGGCCGCCCAGCTTATCGCGCCCCTCGATCAGGGTTGTCGCAAAGCCCGCCTGCTGTAGCCGACAGGCGAGTGCCAGGCCGCCGAACCCTGCTCCGATAACTGCTGCGGTGGGTTGTGTTGTCATCCTAAAAGTCCTTCTTCGACCATTTGGCCGGTTTTATTCGCCGGGAGGGCTTTGATCGCTGCCCCGATGGGGACGGGTGGTTTGCCCGCCAAAATTCGGAAGCGATCGGCCCAGTTGTTTTGTCCTGCATAAAATCGATTGATCAGCGGAATCGGCAACCCATAGAACCGCTGCAGGACAATATATCGCTGCTGGGGTTCGGCTGCGCGGAACAGCATCCGGTTGAGCATTCGGTAGAAACTATGCTGCTTCCAGCGGGATTTGGCGTGGGCTTCGATCACCCGCGACATATCCGCCGTTTGGACCTTCGGGGTCTGCGCAATCGCATTGGCGATGTGATCGGCGAGGGCAATGGCCTCAGCCATAGAATAGCCGGTGATGGGATGGAATAAGCCCGCCCGCAGGCCAATGGGGGCGGGGGCTCCTTCCAACCGCTGCCAATAGGCGTCGATATCGCCGTCCAGCACGATGGGGAGGATGCCATCCTCCTCCCGCAGGACCGATTTTACCCGCCAGCCTTTGCGCGCGGCATAGGCCATGATCTCATCCCGCAGCGCCTCGCGGGGCAGCTGATAGCCATCGGCGTAATAGGTGTCTTCAATAAGGGCTGTCGTCTCCGTAAACGGAAGAACATAGACAAAGCGATACCCATCCGTTTGGGGGACAGTGGCATCCATAATGATAGGAGCCTCTAGGCCATGGGGTTCTTCGAACTCGATTTCGAGGCCCAAGAATTTTTGGAAGCCCAAGCTCATATCCGGCGTGGCCATGGGGCCGCGACCGTCAAACACAATTTGCCCGTGTAGAGATTGGTTATTGCGAAGCACCAGCGCGTCCGGTGTCGCGCTCATCACCGGCTGGCCGGTGATAATGTCGATGCCGCTTTGGCGGCTCAAAACCTCTGCGAAGCGCTCGGCGGTGACGCTCCTATAGCCGGTGGGGAGGGTGCGGCGGCGTTTGGGAAAGGCAACGGACTGCGCCGCCCATTCATAAGAGATGAAAGGCGCCATCCATTCCAGCTGCTCAAGGCTGGCATCGGTGGTGTGAAACGACCAGGTGTGATTCCCGCCTAGCCGCTGGCCCGCATCGGCAATCGCGATTCGCGCGTCAGGGAACAATTGGCGCAGGCGATAGGCGGTGAGGCCGGAGGCGAGGCCGCCACCGGCAAACAAGAAGTCATAATGGGAACTGCCACCTGCCACAGTGCCGAAACCCTCAAATACCATCCATGACGCCCAAAGGTCTTTGCTCTCTTAGCGTGTTCTTGAGCAAAGCGCAGGCGTTTGGGCTGTCTAAAACTCGTTCATTCAACGATTTAGGGTGAAGAGTTGGAAAGGCATGGGGCGGTGCAAGAAAATTCGTCGCCCCGGACGCGCCGCAAAGCGAAGCGCGCTGCGCCGATCCGGGGTCTTGTTGCCCCAAGATCCCGTGTCTGCGTCGCAGTATTCCATACCGCGTCGCGCATGGGATGACGAAAGTGCACCACTCAATTCTTAACCCGCTGCCCTCTAAAGCTGGACAGGTTCAACCAACCTGTCGATAAGGCCTGCACCCATAAGGATTTCGCCCATGATGAGCTTCATCAAACGCATCTTCATTTGGTGGCACGACAATACGCTCGGCCATTCCCTTACCATGTGGCAGCGCGGCGCTGAACTGGTCGGCGAAGACGAGCAGGGCAACAAATATTATGAGGAGCGGGGCAAACCCTCCTTCTCAGATGGCCGCCGCCGCCGCTGGGTGGTCTATCATGGCCATGCGGAGGCTTCACGCGTTACGCCAGACTGGAATGGCTGGCTGCACCATACGTTTGACGAGCCCCCCACCGAGCAGCCGCTGCCGGTGAAGAAGTTTGAGCAGCCCTATATGCCTAATATGACCGGCACCCCTCTGGCCTATCGGCCAAAGGGCTCCCTGTCCCACGGGGCCGAGGCCGAGGCTGATAAAGGTTATGAAGCCTGGAGCCCTGAAAACGCCTGATTTGCGCGGAAAACCATGCTACAAAGCTCATGTTGGTAAAGGGCAAGGGTTATGAAGGGTAAATTGGCGCTCTTTGGCGCGGTGTTATTCGGGGCCTCAACAACCGTATCGCTTGCGGTGGCGCAACAGGGACCAGACGGTGCTGACGGCGAAACCGACGCGGTGGAGGAGGCTGCCCCGGCCCCGCGACTGGGCTGGAACCTACCCTTGCCAGAACGTCAGGAGGGCCAGCCCCTAACGGAACTTGATCGGCTATCGGGGTCTGTCTCTGGGGTGAGTTTCGGCGCTGATATCTACGATGCGAAGTCCGACAATCCGCTTGAGCCTGTATCGGTCACCCTGCGCGCCCTTGATAAAATCACCGCGACTTACGAAGACCTGGTGATCCCTATTGCTGAGGAGGCCGCGTTTGGTACCCTCACCTTGGTTCCGCGGACTTGCGATAAACGCCCGCCCGAAGAGACGCCTGAGACCACCGTCTTCCTCGAAGTCTTCGCTTCTGAGGAAGATGTGCAGGGTGCGCGCACCCGGGCCGCCCGGGCCGAGGCGCTAGAGCTAACAGCGATGAATGAGGTTGGCCAAACAGCGCCCGCCGATGAGATCGTGGCGACCGTCGATGATGGTGGTGAGACGTCGGATGACGACAGTCAGCCCGCTTTGTTCCGCGGTTGGATGTTTGCGTCGTCCCCGTCGCTCAATGCTCTAGAGCATCCCGTCTATGATGTTTGGGTGATCGACTGCAAAATGGTGGATCCGCGCATCTGACGCGGCATGGCGTAAAAGTCAGTTATCTGAGAAAGCGCCCTATCCAACAGTCCCTGATAATGACGGGCCGAGACCTCCTGGGTGCCAAACTGCACCAAATGATCGTTCTGAAACTGTGTGTCTAACAGGGTATACCCACCCGCTCTCAGCCGGGCGACCAGGTGGACTAGCGCCACCTTGCTGGCGTCGGTGACGGTCGAGAACATGCTCTCCCCAAAAAAGGCGCCGCCAATCGAAACGCCGTAGAGGCCGCCGACCAACTCGCCTTCGTACCACGCCTCTACCGAATGGGCGTTTCCCATCGCATGGAGCTCGCCATAGACCTCCAGAATTTGGGCATTGATCCAGGTTTGCTCACGCTCTGTCTGGGGCATGGCGCACCCCTTCATCACCGCTTCAAAGGCGGTATCGAGGCGAATGTCGAACTTGTCCTGACGAACGGTTTTCTTAAGGGATCGGGGGACATGTAGTCCCTTTAGGGGCAATATTCCCCGCATTTCTGGGCGCACCCAAAACACGTCCCGGGCGACACGATCTTCTGCCATCGGGAAATAGCCGATCCGGTACGCTTGGAGCAGAAGGTCCGTCGTGAGCCGGGTGGGGGCCTGTGGTTTTGCCATAGCGGTAATATGAGACGGTTTGGCGCAGCCGTCATCTCCAATATCGGTGCGTTCAGCATAGGCTGCGCTGCTTTTCTTGCTAGTGGCACGAATTGAGCGCCGCTAAGTTGCCGGCAAACACTTATTGAGTTGGGATAAAAAAATATGAACCCCTATGACATGGTCCGAGCGCAGCTCGAGAAAACCGTTCCTTTTGCCACCTATACCGGCGTGAAGATTGAAGAAGTTGCGGAGGGGCGCGGGGTGGCTAGCCTTACTCAGCGTGATGAGATTTCCAATCACATTAACAGCGTACATGCGGGCGCGATGTTCACCCTAGGCGAGGCGGCGTCGGGAGCGGCCCTGGCCGGGACGCTCGTTGATCGGTTGATGGGGGTCCGCCCGGTCGCCGCAAAAGCAGAGATCACTTATGTCGCTGTGGCAAAGGGCAGCTTAAAAGCGACAGCGGCCCCCACAGAAACGGCCGCGGCGATCAAAGAAAAGTTGGATACGGATGGTAAGGTCCAGTTTGATGTGGATGTGACCGTCACCGACGCAGATGACAAAACGGTCGGCACCATGGTTGTGCGCTGGCACGTCAAAAATTTGGGCTGAGTTTTGCCAAATGGGCTTTTGGCCCCACATTATCAAAAAAAGACAGTTTAAGGAGTAACCCTCAATGACTCATATCCCCAACTACGATATGTCGGGTAAAGTCTGTTTCATGTCCGGCGCCACCTCAGGCATTAATGAGCAAATCGCTCGGCGGTTTGCCCAAGCCGGCGCCAAGGTCTTCGTCATTAGCCGCTCGCCAGACAAGGTCGCAGCGACCGTTGAGATGCTGAAAGGCGAGGGCGCAGAGGCGGATGGAGCGTCGGTCGATGCGCGTTCCTTCCCCGATGTCGAGGCCGCCGTGGCCAAATGCGCTGATACGTTTGGGCCCTTGGACATGATCCTCGCCGGGCAAGCGGGCAACTTCCCCGCGGGGGCTGCGCAAATGTCGGCCAATGCGTTCAAATCGGTGATCGATATCGACCTTTTGGGGACATTCAACGTCTTCCGGGCCGCGGTTGAGAAGTGCACCAAGCCTGGCGCGTCGTTCATCGCCATCACAGCCCCGCAAGCGACTCGCCCCTGGATTTTCCAGTCCCATGTCTGCGCCGCCAAGGCTGGGGTGAATATGTTTGTAAAATGTTGTGCGATGGAGTGGGGGATCTCTGGGCTGCGGGTGAACGCGATTTCACCAGGTCCCATTGAAGGCACCGAAGGGATGGAGCGCCTCGCGCCCACCGAGGAGGTGAAGCAACAATATATAGAGCAACTTGCCCTCAAGGCTTTCGGTAACCGCGATGATATTGCCGATGCCGCTTTGTGGTTGTGTTCGCCGGGGGCGGATTATGTCACCGGAACGATACTTGAAATCGAGGGAGGTTGTAATCTCGGCGACGCCTCTACGGCGATGAAGCTGTAGGAGACATCGCCGTCATCCCATCTTGAAAATGTTGCCATGATTGGTATGACCAATTATGGCAACTATGCGTTGCGCTCTCCGACGGGCATGATAGATCCCGCGAGATTCCCGAAGAGAGCCTGTCCTATGAGCATTCCCGTTCTGATGCCCGCCCTGTCCCCAACCATGGAAGAGGGGACCCTGGCTCGTTGGCGAAAGAAGGAGGGGGCCGCTGTCACCTCCGGCGATATCCTCGCAGAGATTGAGACCGACAAAGCCACGATGGAGGTGGAGGCGGTCGACGAGGGGACGCTGGGCAAGATCCTTGTGGGCGAGGGCACAGAAGGGGTGAAGGTCAACGTCCCCATCGCTGTCATCCTTGAAGATGGCGAGAGTGCTGACGATATTGGCGACGTCTCTGCGGCGTCGTCTTCTGCGAGTGATGTCCCCCCGGCGGTCAATGGTTCGGCGCCAGAGCCCGTGGCCGCTGCGGCACCAGCTCCGGCCCCGGCGCTGGCAACCCATGTTGCCCAGACAGAAGTGCCCGAGGGCACGGCGATGGTGGAAACCGTCGTCCGCGATGCCCTTCGTGATGCCATGGCTGAGGAAATGCGCCGGGACGACACCGTGTTTGTGATGGGCGAAGAGGTCGCAGAATATCAGGGGGCGTATAAAGTCACCCGCGGTCTTCTTGAAGAGTTCGGTGACAAGCGGGTCGTCGACACACCCATTACCGAATATGGCTTTGCGGGTATCGGTGTGGGTGCTGCCTTTACGGGTCTTCGTCCTGTTGTGTAGATCTTGACTTTCAACTTCGACATGCAGGCAATTGACCTCATCATCAATTCCGCCGCCAAGACCCGGTACATGTCCGGTGGCCAAATGGGCTGCCCCATTGTGTTCCGAGGCCCGAACGCTGCGGCCGCTCGCGTGGCAGCACAGCACAGCCAGGACTATGCCCCTTGGTACGGCCACGTGCCGGGCCTGATCGTGATCGCCCCCTATAGTGCGATGGATGCCAAAGGCCTTTTGAAGGCTGCCATCCGGAACCCGAACCCTGTGGTCTTCCTTGAGCATGAGTTGCTCTATGGTGAAAAGGGTGAGGTGCCGGACATGGATGACTTTGTGCTTCCCATTGGGAAGGCAAAAGTCGTTCGTGAAGGGACGGATGTGACCTTAGTGTCCTATGCGCGAGGGGTCATGTTCGCTCTAGAGGCGGCTGAGCAGCTGGCGGCCGATGGCGTCTCCTGCGAAGTTGTCGATCTGCGAACGATCCGCCCGATGGATACGGCGACGGTGGTGGAGAGCGTGAAGAAAACGAACCGTCTTGTGACCGTCGAGGAAAGTTGGGCCCCGATGGGGGTGGGGTCAGAGATTGCGTGGAATGTGACCCAAGCCGCCTTTGATTATCTCGACGCGCCGCCCGCCCGGGTTTGTCAAGAAGATGTGCCGCTGCCTTATGCGGCGAATCTTGAGGCGTTGAGCCTCCCAAATGCGGATAAAGTCGTGAAGGCGGTGCGCGACGTTCTGTACACGAGTTAAAGAGAATGCAGGCGACGCCTATGATGGATTTTCTGTTCAATCCTCACGGCCGGATTTCCCGTAAAGGATTTCTCGTCGCCTATTTGGCCCCTTATTTATTCTTGGTGTACATTGTGGGTCCGATGTTTGCTGGGCTAGGCCTCAGCATCTTGCAGGTCCTTATCGGGCTTTTCCTATTGTGGCCAAATCTGGTGGCGGTCCCGGTCAAGCGGTTCCACGATATGGGGGCGTCAGGATGGTATCAGGCGGGGATCGTCGGTTTGCAGATCTTAGCGGGGATCATTATCGCCCGGGGCCTCAGCGATGCGGGGGTTTTGCCCACGGCTGGTGATGCTGGCACCTTCGTTGAGCAGCAAAGACTTATGGTTGAGCAGATCGGCAATGCCCCACACGCCCAATTGGGCATGGTGCTGTGGATGTTGGTCGGCCTGGCGCAGACGGCGCTCTTTGCCTTTGTCAGAGGGGTGCCGGGAAAAAACCGTTACGGGGATGATCCGCTTCAGACTGAATCGGGGTTTGGGACGTGAGCGGGCTGACGAACCTGTTCGGCTTAGAGGGGCGCGCTGGACGTCGCACGATGGCGTATATGACGGCCACCTTTTTGCTTATTGGGCTTGTGAAAGCTCAAGTGAGTGCCGCTGGTCTCGTCGTTGCGGGAACTGTTCTGCTGCTGGTTCAAATTGTCCTTATGTGGCCTGCTTGGATTGCGGTGCCGGCCAGACGCTTTCACGATATGAACCGTTCTTGGTGGTGGGTCGCGATCTTTTGGGGCAGTGCGGTGGCGAGCCTATGGTTTTTGTGGATGGGGCTTGGGGCCCAGGGCGCGCCATTCGGCATGAGTGCGCAGGATGTGCTTACCAACCCCGATGCCTACATCAATGAGATTGTTGCCCTTAATGAGGCGAACCCAGACGAAAAGGCGATAAAGCCCCTTGGCGGCGTGGCCATGGGCGGTATTTCTCTCGCCATGATCTTTCTGATCATTCAATTTGGGTGGT
Source organism: uncultured Parvularcula sp. (assembly GCA_937919225.1). Taxonomy (GTDB): domain Bacteria; phylum Pseudomonadota; class Alphaproteobacteria; order Caulobacterales; family Parvularculaceae; genus Parvularcula. Next base: position 3,039 of record CALFRH010000265.1, on the reverse strand, counting down.
TACACTTTATTCCGGGGACGGCGGGTCCCAACCGATTCGGTGCGAGCGTGAATGCGGTCGCCAGTGAATAGCGAATGCGATAGGAGACAATAATGCCAACCCCAATTCTGATGCCTGCCCTGTCGCCGACGATGGAGGAGGGGACCCTCGCCAAATGGCTGAAAAGCGAGGGAGACCCCATCGCCTCGGGCGATATCATCGCCGAAATCGAGACCGACAAAGCAACGATGGAAGTGGAAGCGGTTGACGAAGGGACGCTTGGTAAAATCCTTGTGGGGGAAGGGACTGAGGGGGTGAAGGTGAACGCCCCCATCGCGGTGATCCTTGAAGATGGGGAGAGTGCTGACGATATCAACGAGGCAAGCCTTGGTGCGGGCCCCGCGACGCCCACGAATGGCGCGAATGGTCATGATGCTGCGTCGCCGGCGCCGGCCGCGGCACCGTCCCCTGCTGCGCCATCTCCCGCACCGACACCTACGACTACCGCGCCCGCAGCGGGGGCGCGTATTCTTGCCTCCCCCTTGGCGAAGCGGATGGCAAAGAATGAGGGATTGGACCTCGCCCGCCTTAAGGGCAGCGGTCCCCATGGCCGCATTGTGAAGCGAGATATTGAACAGGCCTTGCGCGAGGGTGTTGGGGCTGCGCCGGCGTCGGCGTCGATGCCTGTGGCCGGTATCGATGAACGCCTCTACCCGGCTGATAGCTACACTGCCATTAAGAATGACGGTATGCGGAAGGTGATTGCGAGCCGCCTTCACCAGAGCTTTAACGCTGAGGTGCCGCATTTCCCCCTTATGGTGGATTGCGAGCTAACAGCGCTTCTTGAGGCGCGGGCAAGGCTCAACGCGACATCCCCCGCAAAAGGGGAGGAGGGGTCCTTTAAGGTTTCGGTCAATGACTTTATCCTCAAGGCGTCTGCCATGGCGTTGATGAAGGTGCCCGCCGCCAATGCAAGTTATACGGATGATGCTATTCTGCGTCATCATCATGCGGACATTGGCGTGGCGGTGGCGATCGATGGTGGGCTCATCACGCCCATTGTGTGGAAGGCGGAGACCAAGGGCCTCAAGCAGATTTCCGATGAGGTGAGGGACCTTGCGGGACGTGCACGCGACAAAAAGCTAAAGCCTGAAGAATATCAGGGCGGCACCTTCTCGGTCTCTAACCTTGGGATGTTCGGCATCACGAGCTTTTCCTCGATTGTGAATCAACCCCAGGGCGCGATTATGTCTGTGGGCGCGGGGGAAGAGAGGGCCGTGGTCCGTGATGGTCAGATTGTCCCCCGGACCATGATGACAGTGACCCTGACCTGTGATCATCGGGTTGTAGATGGCGCGGTTGGGGCAGCGTTCCTTGCGGCGTTTAAGACCTTCATCGAAGAACCGGCGACGATGTTGTTGTAGGTGAAAAGTATCGCAAGAGGGAAACGGGAGGGGGTTATGAACCGCTCTATCATTTGTTTGTTCACGGCACTATTCGCGTTAGGCGCCTGCGCCCATCGAGGGGAAAAATCCACCTCCACAGAGGGGGTGGATGTGGCTGTCAATGAAACGCGCGCGGGCTTTGGTGATGCGATTTTGGCGCCCGCGGAGGATTTGAACCTTAAACGCGATGAGATCCCGGATATTTTAAAGAACCTCAACCAAGTCTATACTCTTCCTGAAGATCTCAGCTGTGAGCTTATCGCTGAAGAAGTGAAGAACCTTACAGCTGTTCTTGGGCCTGATGATGATGCGCCTAAGGCGGGCGAGGCCTCCCGCTCTGAAAAGGTTGGTAAGGGGGCTGCTGACCTGACCCTTGGTGCGGTGTCCGGCGCGACGACGGGGTTCATCCCCTTCCGCAGTCTTGTGCGGCGGGCGACAGGGGCCACCGCCTATGAAAAGCGGATTCGGGCGGCCTACCAACGCGGCGTGCAGCGTCGGTCATTCCTTAAGGGCGTTGGTAGCCAGATCCTCTGTGCACCGCCCGCGGCGCCACGGCCCTATCCTATTGAAGAGGCTGACGAGACCAATACTCCTGAAACTTCCTAGCTCGCCCAAACCTTATACGAAAATGGAGACCCATTATGGCTGACACATCCTTTGACCTGATCGTTATCGGTGCCGGCCCTGGCGGTTATGTTGCAGCGATCCGAGCCAGCCAACTGGGCATGAAAACCGCGGTTGTAGAGCGGGAACATATGGGCGGGGTTTGCCTTAATTGGGGCTGTATACCCACTAAAGCGCTTTTAAGAACATCCGAGGTCTACACCAATATGAAGCATGCGGAAGCCTTTGGGCTGAAGGCTGATAATATTGGCTTTGACCTTGATGCCATCGTCAAGCGGTCTCGCACGGTGGCGGGGCAGTTGTCGAAGGGCGTTTCGGGGCTGATGAAGAAAAATAAGATCACCGTGCTTGATGGCGCCGCGCGGCTCAAATCTGCGAACGGGTCCGGCCCCGCGGTGATCGTGAAAGATAAAGACGGCAAAGAAACAACTTATCAGGCCAAGCACAAGATTATCGCCACGGGTGCGCGGGCGCGTACAATCCCTGCCGCCGGCCTCGAGCCGGATGGCAAATTCATCTGGACCGCGCGGGAGGCAATGACCCCCGATATTATGCCAAAACGCCTGCTGGTCATTGGGTCCGGCGCTATTGGGATCGAGTTTGCCAGCTTTTATCGGGCGATGGGGGCGGACGTGACCGTCGTCGAGATGGTGGATCGCATTCTACCAGTGGAGGACAAAGACATTTCGACCTTTGCGGCGAAGTCCTTCAAAAAGCAGGGTATCGATCTCAGAACAAATGCATCCGTTGAAAAACTCGATAAGGGTAAAGAGGCTGTTACCGCCCATATCAAAGGCAAAGATGGCAAGGTCGAAACCGGTGAGTTCGATCGGGTTGTGCTTGCGATTGGAATTGTGGGGAATACGGAAGGATTAGGGCTTGAAGAGGTTGGGGTGAAGGTTGATCGGGGGCATATTCAGGTGAATGAATGGCTCGAAACCGGTGTCCCTGGTGTCTATGCCATTGGTGATGTTGTGGGCGCGCCATGGCT
>CALFRH010000264.1 GCA_937919225.1 uncultured Parvularcula sp. | reverse complement strand
GAGTCAGCACCAAACCTTGTCGCATTCGGGAAGTTGCAGCGAGACTGGGGCTATTTGCGCCTCGCTGGGTTGGGCGTGCAGCTAGAATCGGATTCGGACGAAGAGTTCACTGGCGGCGTTCATCTATCAGGTCGCGTGAATACGCCATTCACCGGATCGGAAATGAACAATATTGCCTTCGCCGCTCATGCAGGGTCTGGCTTCGTCCACTACTATTCGTCCTATGTCGGCGAACTGGACGGTGTGGTATCAGACGACGGGTCTATTGAACCAACCGATATTGTCGGGGCCTATTTCGGTTATCAGCATTTTTGGACGGATCGTTGGCGCTCTACTGTGACCGGCAGTTTCTTTGATCTAGACTTGCCAGAAGGCGCCGATCCACTGGATCACTCCTATAGTGAGCGAGTGAGCGCCAACCTGTTTTATACACCAACAGACGGAGTGACCGTGGGTTTGGAAGGTATTTACAACACGCTCGAAACTTTTGAGGGTTCGGAGGGCGATGGCGTACGGATCGAATTCGTAGGACGGTTTGATTTCTAATCCAGCAGTGCAAATTCAGTTGCAATTTATCGCGAAACCATAAGCGCTTATCGGCACCTCGCATGTTTGCGCACATCGTCTGCGCGTTCAGGGAACTGTGTTCTTTGCGCTTCCCATGAGAGTTTCACACACTCATCGGAACGATATGCCATTCCTTCAAGTTTTCTCAGCTGCAAGGACGGTGTCGGCAAGGAACTGCAATATGGTCTCTATCTCTTTTGTTAAGTCGCTCGCCATTCTCACGGCATTCATGGTCCTCGCATCCTGTGAAACCACTGCTGAGACACAGAACTCAGAACATAGCGATGCTGACATCACATGGACGCAATACTCCTACGCCCCCTATCCCCTGCCCTATTTTGTAGATGACGTAGATCGATATGACACTGCCACTCCCCCGGCAAATACTGTCAATCGCAACGGCGAATTGGAATATATCGGGGACGGCGTTTTCGCAGCACATTGGTTCGTCGAATCGAATGGCGCGGTATGGCATTTCGTAACCGCGGGCGATATAGGCAAAGACGTGGTGCTTATGTTGCACGGCCATCCCGATACTTGGTATGCTTATAGCAAAGTCATGTCCCATCTCGCTGATGATTATTATGTCATCGCTGTGGATACACTTGGATATGGACAGTCAGATAAACGTCCTGAAATAGATGTCAGCTACAGTGCAGTCGCGCGTAGTCTGACCAGCCTTCTAGATTCGATTGGCGTAACTAAGTTCAACCTAATATCGCACGATCGCGGCAGCATCATTAGTGATCACCTAATTGCACAAGACCGCATGAATGATCGCATTTTGGCCTTTCTGCGCATGCAACAATCATTCGATAAACCGCACGGATATCCGCGGCCCGCGCACGCAGATATGGCACGCGAAGAATGGCAGGCTGGAAACGTAGTGCGTGGGATATATCAAAGCCCCTATGTCTCGGTGGAGGTCCCTGAATCAGAAATCGCGCGTTTAGAATGGGAGTTTAAGTTCCCCGGCACGGCCGCGGCTGCTGCGCGCACGTTCGAAGGCACAAGCTTTGAGATCGAGCGTGCGTTTCGAATAGAGAACACGATTCCGAACATGACGATGCCAGTGGTCATCCTACAAGGCATCCGAGACCCAGGCCAACGCCCTGAAGAGTATTTTCGGTCGGCCGATTTGCTTCCAAATGGAAGGGTCATTCTAGTTGACGCCAACCACTTCATTCATACTGAAGATCCCGGCTTAGTGGCACGTGTTGCAAAGGAGCTCTTTGAAACTCACAACCGGCAACGTCCCGACAAAGTCTCATCCGAACCCGTTAACTTCATCTATCCTGAGAGATGATGGAGAGGCTCAAGATGAGCACATCTATTAACGAACCGCCTCCCATTAAAACACCCCTGAAAGTTGACCTCCGTGACCCAAGCCTCTGAAAAAACGATTTGGACCTCTAAAGTCTCTAAAGTTGGAGACCTGCCGGTGCGAAGACCGCTGCCAATTTCTGCGGCTCCATCGGTTGGGCCATTTGTCCTTATGGATCACTTTGGTCCGGTGCCGGCGCCATCCAGAAAATTAGAAGCCCACCCACACTCCGGAATAGAAGTTATGACTTATCTGATCGAGGGCGCAAATGAACACACAGACAGTTTAGGCAACGTCGGACAAATAGAGAGTGGAGGCGCTCAGTGGATGCGCGCGGGCCGAGGAATTCTTCACGCGGAACGCAATCTTTTAGATCGAGCAACAACGATGCACGGCCTCCAAATTTGGGCAAAACTCCCAATCGAAGAACAAGACGGACCGCCACAATATAGCGCGTTTCAATCCGAACAGATGGTTGAATGGAAAACGAGTGGCGCGACGGTCAGACTATTGTCGGGGAAAATGGATGGGCGCTCCGGACCAATGGATCTTGCGAGCCCGGCATTCATGGCGCACGTTTACGTTGATGCTGAGGCGACGTTTGAATTTGTGTTTCCCAACACGACGCACGAATATGCGTTCTATGTCGTACAAGCCGCTGAGCCGCTGGTAGTAGACGACAAAGCGCGCATCGGTCACGGAGACATGATTAGGTTTGAGACTGGTGCGCAAAAAGCGATACTCTCCAATCCCACTAGTCAAAGAGCGCAAATATTCATTCTCGGCGGCGAGCCAATTCTGACATCGCTCCACTTCTCGGGTGGGTTTGTTTTGGACAGTGAAGCGTCAATTGAGAAGGCTTACACAAGGTATCATACGGGCGAAATGGGCCGCTTGGACGGCGTTCCGTTTTAAATGAGGTACGCGCTCAAACAGACCAATGATCGCCAGCAGAGCGGTAGCATTGTTTGCATTTGAAATCACAAGTTACCTGAAACCTCGGTCGACGCGTCTGCGGTTTCTATATCGATCCAACCAGAGGGATTTTTAGAAGATGAAAACAGCGCTTTTGACCGGGTCCACCGGCGGCTTAGGACAGAAAGTAGTTCAAATTCTCGCGGAAGACGGCTGGAACCTCATTCTTCTTAATCGGGATTCAAACCAGGCCGGGAAACAACTCGTGGAGCTGACCGAAACATACCCCAATCAATCATTTGATAGTTTCATAGCCGACATGCTGGATCTGGAAGAGTTGGCCCAAACGGCTAAAAAGATCGCATCCGTTCACCCCAGAATAACCGCGCTGTTCAATATCGCTGGATTATTAACCGATAAACGAATTGTCAGCGCTCAGGCCATTGAGGGCCATTTTGCGGTAAACGCAGTCGCTCCTTACTTGCTGATTTCTACCCTTAGGCAGCAATTGCGTGCAGGGGCGACGCAAGACACGCCCAGCTTCATCATCAATTTCTCGACCTCTGCTGTGAACAGCGTAAAGACTCTGGAGGTTGAGAAACTGGTAAATCCGGAGAAAATTGGCGGGCTCCTTGATGCCTACGCGAAGACCAAAACCGTCCTAAACGTAATGACGGAATTTATAAAATCCGAATTGTATTCTGAGCATGTTTACATCTATGCAGTCGATCCTGGACCGACCAAAACACAAATGACAGATGGCAATGGCGGCATGCCTTGGTTCATTCGGCTGCTGGTTCCAATCATGTTTGGGGACGCGGACAAACAAGCTAAGAAACTCATGGACGCTCTTCACAAGGCAATTTCTAACCAGAAATCGGGCATCTTCATCTCTGAGGGGAAGGTAAAAGACAATCCGGCAATCGCGCTAGACCGAGAGGTACAGTCTGAAGTGAAAGGACTATTGGATCATTTAATCGCTCCGGCTCAAAACACTGCGATGCGATAGCGATCTTGAAACCGCCTTTTGCTCATCAGGTCTAATTAGCGAGCCACAGTCGATGGCTGCATATCAGGTTGCTCGGTGCGAGCGCACTCAACCGAGCTCTAAAGACATGTCAGGCCCCGGTAGATATCGTCGAAGGTCAAACGACCGGTGAGATCGGATTTTCGACAAGCGGGTCGCCAGCGGACGGACAGAGATCTGTTCGATCCTGACCCTCATCGCCTTTCTCTGTTTCCTGGAGTGCTGGAGAATCTCGTCGTGTTACGATCTGAGGCACATCTTTCATGATCGACAAAAATCTCTGAACTTTTGCGCTACGGTGTAAGTCGACATGCGTTACCAACCAGATAGGAACTTTCCATTCCTCTTTGGAGGGTAGAACCTGTCGTACACAGTCGTTCGTTAATCCAATACTCATCGGAAGGAACCCTGCTCCTAGTCCCGAAAGTATGGCATCTTGAGCGCCGCGAATAGTTGAGCAAGTCATAACGATCTGTTGTGGTGCGATGTTGGTTTCAATCCATTGTTGGATAGGGTCTCCGAACACGATTTCTTCTGAAACCACAAAATTACAATCACACGCTCGATTGGCGTCGATGTGCTTGTGTTGTTGCGTTTGAACGTCCTGAGCCCAGCAAAACAGACCGATTTTCATTTCGGTTAGTGGGCGAACGACA
>CALFRH010000263.1 GCA_937919225.1 uncultured Parvularcula sp. | reverse complement strand
AATTACTGATGAGTATGTCGCTGCAAACGGTGATACATCAAATGATGTCGTGCTTGGCTTGCAGTCTGCTCTGCAAACCCAGCTTGACGCGTTAGGCATCACAACGATTGACGTTGCTGCTAACACATCGTCGAATCCGTCACAAAACAACGTTTCGCTGGTTGTCACCAACAACACAGGTGCCAACTTCGGTGCTGCTTCAACTTTCTTGGTTGAGACTGGTGGTGTTGCAGGCGGCGCATTGGGTGGTGTTCGCGATCTAGATGTCGCAACCTCAGATTTGACAGCCCAGGCTGCGCTAACTTCAATCGATAACCTGCTTCAAAATGCTCTCGATGCAGCAGCTGTCTTCGGTTCTGCTCAGAACCGTTTTGACACGCAGTCGAGCTTCATCCAGTCCCTCGTGGACAATCTCGAGCTGGGTGTTTCGGCTCTCGTGGATGCTGACCTCACCGCCGCATCGGCTGAGCTTCAGTCCCTGCAGGTGCAGCAGCAGCTGGGTCTTCAGTCCCTCGGGATTGCGAACCAGCAGCCACAGACTATCCTGGCTCTGTTCCGGTAATTTTCTTGAGGGAGGGGCCATTGGCCTCTCCCTCTTCTTTTATTTTATTCCGTTAACCAATTAACCAATTAACCAATTAACCAATTAACCATTTGAGGTTTTATGTCTTCGATTGCTGAGCAGGGGTACGGACAGGTCCGAAGAGAAACAGCAACACCGCGTACGGTGGAACATAAAGTCTTGATGTCGATCGCCGCAGAGATTGAAGCGGCTGATCCATCCACTCCCGACGGCTATCGCGCCCTTGGGATCGCTATTCATCGTAACACAGAATTATGGACGGCCTTCGCCGCCGACCTATCGTCAACGACCAACCCCCTCGACGATCAATTGAAAGCAGGGCTGATTAGTCTTGCGAACTTTTCCATCAAGCACGGTCTAGACGTGTTAAGCGGCGGGGCGGATCGCACGTCGTTGGTCAATATCAATCGCACTGTCGCCGCCGGGCTAGCCCAGGCTGCCTCCAACAATGAGGCCGCCTAAGGATGACTGGTCTCACCCTCACCTTAAAACCGCGAGAGAAATTCCTGGTGGGGGGGAATTTGGTGGAAAACGGACCGCGCCGATCGTCTATTCGTATTGCCGATGAGGCCGTTTACGTCCTTCGGTTGAGTGATGCACTCCACCCGGATCAGGTGAATACACCCGTCCGCCGGGCCTACCACGCAGCGCAGATGATTTTGGCGTGCGAAACCACACCGGAGGAGGGGGCACCCGAACTCCTCTCCCGCCTCGGGCAGTTGGCAGAGATTTTCGGCAAGACCCCCCATGTGGAGCTGATGCAGCGGATTTGCTCCTGCGCCATGGCGGGGAAGTATTATGGCGTGCTTGTAGGGTTGAAATCCCTTGTTGACATAGAGGCTGAAATGCTCGCCCCGGTAGAGCGGCACCCGCCTGAAGAGGTAGAGTGTGCCGCAATGGGACGCCGTTAACCTTTTGTTCAATTTCTAGTCATTATTGTCACCATATCGTTAACACGCGATTCGGGAGGCGATCATGATTGGCGCGCAGAATGCGATTTTGGACGTCGCCCGGGCGATGGTGACCCACGCGACGGAGCGTCAATCGGTTATTGCCGAGAACATCGCCCATGCGAACACGCCGAACTATAAGGCGCGCGATGTTGCCAGCTTCGAAGATGTCTTTACCCGCGGGGTATCCACCGAGGCGGAGGTCGACCGCGCCCAAGCGGTGAAGCCCAACGGGAACTCCGTTTCTCTTGAAACCCAGGTGCTGAACCTTGCGCAAACCCGCGGTCAGCATGAGATGGGCCTTGCCCTGTGGGAGCAGACCTTAACGCTCTACCGGACAGCATTGGGGCGTAATTAATGGCGGACCCAATTAGTGCATCATTGGGGGCAGCAGCGGACGGAATGTCCGCGCAAAGCCTTCGCCTGCGGACGATTAATGAGAACCTCTCTAACGTCGATACGCCTGGCTATCAGCGTAAATTAGTGACCTTTCAGTCCTTCATGAACGACAAGGTGGTGGACATCAGTAAGGTGTCCCTGGACGGTGCGGAAGGGCGTCAGGTGCTCGACCCCGGTCATCCGATGGCCGACGACACTGGCTATGTCACCCTCTCCAACGTCGACATGTTGGTGGAGGTCACCGACGCGCGGGAGGCCAAGCGCCACTTTGACGCTAACCTCGAAGCCTTTCGCCAGGCCCGGGATATGTATTCCGGCCTTCTTTCCCTATTACGGAGGTAATTATGGTCTCTGATCTTTCTGCTCTGGGCGCCGCCACCGGATACGGACAGTTAAATACTGGCGCAGCCCAGGTCGCGGCGAAGCCCGCCCTAGAGCCTGAAGCGGGCCCCAACCCCATTGCTGAGGGCGCGACGGAATTCGCTAAAGTTTTCACCCAAGCCGATGATGCGGTAACGGCGCTTGCCCGGGGGGAGGGGAGTGCGCAAGCCGTTGTGGAAGCAATGGCCCAGGCGGAATTGGCCCTTCAAACCGCGGTCACCATTCGTGACCGGGTGGTGGAGGCCTATCAAGAAATTCTACGGATGCCGGTATAAGGTCTGAGGCATGCTGACAGACACGCAACTCGTTGATCTTGGCCGTGAGGCGGTATTGGTGGCGGCGATGATGTGCGCGCCCCTTCTTATCGCGGCTTTGTTAGCGGGTCTTATTGTGGGTCTGCTACAAGCTTTAACATCCGTACAGGAATTGACATTGACCTTCGTGCCCAAGGTGGCGGCGATGTTGGTGGTGTTTAGTTTAAGCGCAAGTTACATGGTGGGACTGGCGTTGCGATTGTTTGACGACCGCGTCATCCCCATAATCGGATAGGGTAAATGGCAGAAGCAACCGCTGCAGGGGCGCCAACGTCCATCGCTGGCGCCCTCCAGATGCTTCGTCAGCCAACGGTGCTTCTCACCCTTGGGCTGATGGTGATCATCGTCATGATGGTCCTGCATGTGCCGCCCATTGTACTTGATATTGGGCTAACGGCGTCTTTTGCGTTTGCGATCCTTATTTTCACGATCACGCTGTTTATCGAGAAACCGCTGGATTTTTCAGCCTTCCCCAGTGTTTTGCTGATGTCGCTGTTGCTGCGGCTGTCGCTCAACATTTCCTCTACCAAGCTGATTATTGGCGAAGGGCATACGGGGACAGGCGCCGCGGGCGGCGTGATTGAGGGGTTTGCGAACTTTATTATGGGCGGGAACTTGTTCCTCGGCCTTATCATTTTCTCCGTTCTCGTCATTGTGAACTTCCTTGTGATTACCAAAGGGGCGGGCCGGATGGCCGAAGTCGGTGCCCGCTTTGCGTTGGACGCCATGCCCGGCAAGCAGTTGGCGATTGACGCCGACGTTGCGGCGGGCGCCATCAGCCATGAGGAAGCCCGGCGTCTGCGTGCGTTACAACAGGAAGAAGCGGCGTTCCTCGGCTCCCTCGATGGTGTGTCGAAATTTGTGAAGGGGGACGCGGTCGCAGGCCTTCTCATCACGCTGCTCAACTTGGTGGCGGGTATTGCCATCGGACTGACGGTGCATCAGATTTCCTTCGGCGAAGCGCTGGCCAATTACTCTATCCTGACGGTTGGGGACGGGCTCGTCTCTCAGATTCCGGCGGTCATCATCTCCATCGCCGCAGCGCTTCTTCTGTCCAAGGGGCAGGGCGAGGGGGCAGTGGACGTCGCCCTCTTCAAGCAAATGATGGGTCGACCTGTGGCTCTTGCCACGGTGGCGATGTTATTGGCCGTGTTCGGTGTTTTCCCGGGCCTCCCGTTCCTGCCCTTTGCGTTGGGCGCCTCTGCCTTTGGTTATGCGGCCTGGGTGGCTAAGAAAGCGGAGGATGAGGCCGCCGCCGCAGTGCCCGAAGCGCCGGAGATCGTCGATGCGCCAAAGCATAAGACCCTGGGCGATGTTCTTGACCTTGATGAAATCCATGTAGAGCTGGACCGTAGTCTGTCGGCGCTCTTAGCCGGCAATCAAGAGACGTTTGACCGACGTATCGACAAGCTGCGGAAATTCGTGGTCGGCCGATATGGTTTTGTCATGCCCCCCGTGCGGGTCACCGATGGTACGATGGCGGCGGGTGAATATCAGATTAGCCTCCAGGGAACCAAGGTTGCATCTTCAAAGCTGGAGGTGGGACAGGTTCTGGCACTCGTGAAGCCCGGGGAACATCCGGATATTTCGGGTGCTGTCACGAGGGAGCCGGTCTATGGCGCTGACGCCCGGTGGGTCTCTCAGATTGATGGCCAGAAGCTCGCTGACCGGGGGGTCACCACTATTGAGCCGGTTGAGGTGCTTGCCACCCACCTTCTAGAGTCTATTCAAAATGGTTTCGAACGGCTGATGACCCGCCGTGCCCTGCGTGAGGCTCTTGATGCGTTCACGAACCTCTCCGACGAAGTGCGGGGGGAGGCGAACAAGCGCCTGCTCGATGAGTTCCTGCCGGAGAAGGTCACCTACGAGACCCTCCAATGGGTGATGCGCGGTCTTTTAGCTGAAAAAATTAGTATTCGGAATATTCCTCTTATTCTGGAAGCGATTATTGAGCACCAGCCACGCTTTCCGCTGGTGGAGGACCTGACCGAGGCGGTGCGGCGCAGTCTTTCGTTCCAGTTTATTGAGAGCTATCAAGCTGGTGATGGATCGCTCCCGCTTATTCAGCTATCGCCCAAATGGGACACAACGTTCGCTGAACGGATGGATGCCACCCCAGACAAACCTGGCGGGACTCTCACCGGCGAAGAACTAAAGCAGCTGGGGGATGAAATTCAAGAGGCACTCAACAAGGCTGCTCTGACCGGTGCCTATGCTTGTATTGTGGTGTCTAGCCGACGTCGGCGCTTTGTGCGGGATGTTGTCCGTAGCCGTGGACTTCAGAACCCAGTGATTGCTTTTGAAGAAATCAATCCGGGGAATCGCCCTTCTATGTTGGCGGTGGCGTGATGGAGGCCCTTTGATGGAAGTGGGGGGCGCCCTCGCGCTTGATGATGCGAGCGCTATTGCGACGCTGTTGACGGGGGCAGTGGCAATCCTTCTCCGATTGTCGGCCATGATGATGTTCCTGCCGGGGATCGGCGAGATCGGCGTGCCCATGCGGGTCCGGATGACCCTGATCATCGCGCTGACGGCGGCTATTTCGCCGGTGATCTTGCCTGTTCAACTCGATGCGGTGGCCGAGATTGACCTTTTTGCCTTGCTGGCGTTCGAAGGTCTGATCGGTTTTTCATTGGGGTTTATCTTCCGCCTCTTGGTGATGGCGCTGAGTGTGACGGGAACAATCATCTCTCAGTCAGCATCGCTGTCCCAGATCTTTGGCCCCGGCTTTGCTCAGGAACCGAACCCAACCATCGGTACACTCCTCATGGTGATGGGGACCGCCCTGTTCGTTACGCTTGATCTACACACTTATACGGTCGGCCTGTTGATGGAGAGCTATACGCTGTTTCCTCTTGGGGATGTGCCTGACACCGGTGCCCTTAGTCAGTGGGCCACCCAACAAACAGCGGCAGCGTTTTCCCTGGCGGTGTCGTTGGCGCTGCCGTTTATCCTCATCAGTTTTTTGTACTATCTTGTCTTAGGACTGATGAACCAAGCGATGCCTCAAATGATGGTGACGTTTATTGGGGTGCCCGCCAACGTGCTGGCGGGAATTGTGATCCTTATTCTTGCTATTTCGACGATCGCGACGGTGTGGCTCGATGTGGTGAAAGATGGGTTCGGAGGGTTTTGGTAGGGGATGGCAGAGAACCAAAGCGCCGCTGAAAAGTCGTTTGAGGCCAGCCCCGAGCGACTGCGACAGGCCCGACAAGAGGGGAACGTTCCTCAGTCGCCAGAATTGCTTACCCTTGCTCGATACACAGGGGTTCTTGTGGGGACCTTGGGGGTATCTGGCATACTAGCCCATCAAATGGGTGTCTCTCTCATTGGGTTTTTCAATAACCCGTTCGAGGCCGCTGCCTTCATGTTTGAAGGAGGTATCATCCTTGAGGCATTTGCGCCGACGACCCTGTTCTTTGTTTCGATTATCGGTATGGCGATGATCCTAACCATTGTTGCGCTGTTGGCGCAGCAGGCGATCACTTTTGCGCCGTCAAAACTGACCCCAAAGCTTGAACGCCTATCGCCCCTCAAAAATGCGAAGAATAAATATGGGCCTGTAGGGCTCATCGACTTCACCAAGGCGATGGTGAAAATCACGGCAGTGATGATTGTTGGTGTATTGATCGGGATGGCGAAGCTGCCGAGCCTCCTAGCGGCCACCGGGGCCCCTGCAGCTCTTATGGCGCCGCAAATGGCGCGCTTGGTTGTGGATATGCTTCTCGCGGGGGTGATCCTCGCAGGGGTTGCGGCGGCCATCGATGTTCCCGTGAAGTGGGGTCAGCACCGTAAGAACCTGCGGATGACCCGGCAGGAAATGCTCGATGAAGCGAAGGCGATCGAAGGCGATCCCAATCAGAAAAGTGCGCGGATGGCCAAAGCACGGGAGATCGCCAATAATCGTCAGCTTGCAGATGTGCCGACCGCCGACGTGGTCATCGTCAACCCAGAGCACTACGCCGTGGCACTCAAATGGAACCGTCATGCCAATGAGGTGCCCAAATGTATCGCCAAGGGTGTTGATCACATGGCGCTACAAATCAGAGAGCGGGCAGAGGGGGCGAATGTGCCCATCTATCGAGCTGTGCCGACCGCACGATCTCTTTATGCCATGGTGGAAGTAGGCCAGGAGATCGATCGAGAGCATTATGAAGCTGTCGCCGCGGCCATTCGCTTCGCTGATAGTTTGAAGGCAGAGAAGAGGGGGGTAAATTGAAATTGATCCCTAAAAGGCAACGACCCTTATGCCCTGATACAGTCTGAGGCGGTTTCCGCGGGTGATGGTGGTGCGCAGAGGAGACGCGCGCACTCACTTAACAGGTCTGAGAGGCTCAAGGGTTTGGATATGTATCCATCCATGCCCATAGAGAGGTATCGCTCCCGATCACCTTCCATGGAATCAGCCGTTAGGGCGATAACCGGAACATCGCGAAAAGGGCAATGCGGGGACCGAATACGCTCAATAGTTTGAGGCCCGTCCATCACCGGCATATGCATGTCTAGTAGAACCACATCGAACGGGGTCCCCATGGAGAGTTCCTCAAGGGCTTCCTGGCCATTTTCGGCCTCAACGATGATGGTGTTGAAGTCGGTCAAATAGGCTCTGACCACGGCTCGATTGACGGGGTTATCATCCACTAACAGAACACGCCGCCCCTTCAAGCAGTCACTATCTGTATAGTGATGACCCTCACGGAGGTGAGAGGCGGCGTTGGCGGTCATCGCTTTGAAAGCGAGCGTAAATCGTGCGCCTGCGCCGGGCGCGCTCTCAACGACCAGATCACCGCCCATCATTTGGGCGAGGTTTTTGGAGATGGTGAGGCCCAATCCGGTTCCCTCATACTCTCGATTGGTTGAACTTTGGGCCTGTTGAAAGGCATCAAACAGTGAACGCTGATCGTCTTCAGAGAGCCCGATGCCGGTGTCGATCACCTCAATCGAGATTTTGTTGATGTCATCAAGGTCGGCGGTCACATTAATCGAAACCCCGCCCTCATCGGTAAATTTGATCGCATTAGAAACAAGGTTGGAGATACATTGCCGTACACGGACTTCATCAAATAAAAGCAGCTTTGGGACATTGGGGGCAATCGCCAGGGAAAGATCAAGTCCCTTCTCATCGGCCTTTGCATCCCATAGGCGTTTTAGAAGCTCTAGGCTGTTGCCGATATCGGTTACCCGTTCGACCAGTTCCATTTTGCCAGCCTCGATTTTGGAGAGATCCAAAATATCGTTGACCACCGCCATGAGCGTTTTGCCTGAATCGATGATAACGTTGACACATTCGGCATCGTCGGCGTTTAAATTCCGTAAAGAGAGGACTTCTGCCATTCCCAGAACACCGTTAAGGGGGGTGCGGATTTCATGGCTCATATTGGCGAGGAAGCGCGATTTGGCCTCCGCGGCGACTTTGGCTTTTTCTTCAGCGACCTCTAACTCTTTCTCGCGCTGCTTGAGTTCGGTGATGTCGACGGTGATCCCAACGACGCCTAGCTCGCCTACGCTATCGTGATGGCTGAGGACAGTCCGCCCATTGCTTGTTGTGAGGAGGGTAGGCTCCGACGACATCTGACCGTCGGTTGCGAATTTCGTCACTTTGTCGATTTGGTCTTTAGGAAGATCGGGAAACTGGGATTCCACCTGCCGACGAGATGCCTCGTGGCGACTGAGGCCATCTTCCATTGCTTCGAACAGCACAGGGAAATAGGACCGCGCCACGGGGTTAGCGTAGAGCAGACCGAAGTTCGTGTCGTAAACCGCAAAGCCGTTCTTCATTCGGTCCATTGCGGCCAACAACAGATCCAAAGTCAGTTTGGGGTGACTGGCCATAATTTCGCAACTTACCGAAGAATGGTCAGTGAGAGGTTACCATGGCTTCGGTTCGTTCGTTGGGCACTTATCAAGTCTCTTTATAAAGACATACCCGTCTCTTGGTCCGAGGCCTTATCGTCCCATCAGCCGGGTGATTTCTTCCGGCGCGAAGGGGAACACAATCGTGTTCGTTCGGTCTGACGCGATTTCTTGAAGGGCGTTGAGGTACCGCAGTTGCATCGAGGCGGGTTCGGCGGCGAGGACTTGCGCCGCTTCGGCCAGCTTGGTGGCGGCCTGTTCTTCACCTTCGGCCAGGATGACCTTGGCCCGCCGCTCCCGTTCGGCCTCTGCCTGACGGGCGATGGCGCGGATCATGGAGGGGTCGACGTCTACATGTTTGATTTCGACATTGGCGACTTTAATGCCCCAGGCCTCGGTCTGCTCGTCGAGGATTTGCTGAATGTCCTTGTTCAGCTTGTCACGCTCTTGCAGCATTTCGTCGAGTTCATGTTTACCGAGGACGGAACGAAGGGTGGTTTGCGCCAACTGGCTGGTGGCTGCTTGGTAATTTTCCACCTGCACCACCGCGCGGACGGCATCGATCACACGGTAGTAGATGACAGCGTTCACCTTCACCGACACATTATCGCGGGAGATGACGTCCTGGCTTGGCACATCGTGGACCAAGGTCCGCATGTCCACTTTTCGCATTTGCTGGACGATTGGCACCAAGAGGACGAGGCCAGGACCTGCCGCTTTCCGGCCGACACGACCCAGGGTGAAGATCACCGCACGTTCATACTCGCGCAAGACTTTGATGATCGCGCTTAGGACGATCACCGCAAAGACAATGACCGGGATCAGGTTAAACAAAGCGGGCAGTCCCATAATTTTCGCCTCTCTTTAATGTCTCTATTAAGGCCGTGCGTCACCGGACCGGCCAAGGGTGGGGATCATTCTGGACATGCGGGCGGTCGCACCCTCAGCGCGCTTCACCACAAGGACGATACCGTCCACCTCTTGCACCTTAATGCGATCACCCCGCTTAAGATTTTCCTTAGAACGAGCCTTCCAGCGCTCCCCATCGACAATCACATAGCCTTCGCCATCGACCCAATCGTCAACCCGACCCTCTCGCTTGCGGATGGCTTCATGGCCGATAAGGGGACCGTGGTTTCGGGATCCGGCAATCGCAAAAAGGATCGCGGCGAGGAAGGCGCCGGCGCCCGCAAGGGTGGCGCCGAGTACCACCGGTGACACGCGAAACTCCCCTGGGAAAAGGAAATAAAGCCCGGTGCCGAACAGAATCATCCCCGTAAGGCCGATAACCCCAAAGGACGGGCTGAACGCCTCTAATATGATGAGAATGACCCCAATGCCCATGAGCGAAAGGAAAAGAACGTTCGCCGGCAAGACTTGGAACGAGTAGAAGGCAAGCACCAAACAGAGGGCGCCAAAAACGCCGGGGAAAATGGAGCCGGGGTTCCAGATCTCTGCAATGAGGCCCACGGAGCCAAGCGAGAACAGGATCGCGGCTACGTTTGGATCCGCAATATAGCCCAAGATCCGCTCAATGAGAGAAGGTTCAGCTTCGGCGAGGGTAATTTGCTGGGTTGATAGGGCCTTCTCCCCACCAACAGTTTTGACCGTCATACCATCGAGTTGAGCCAAAAGGTCGTCTAAGTCTTCGGCGACGATCTCAATTACGCCCAGCTCTAGCGCCTCTCGCGCGGTGATGCTGGCTGATGGGGGGCGTACGGCCTTTTCCGCCCATTCCGCATTGCGGCCGCGCTCCTCAGCCAAGGCGCGGATATAAGCCACAGAATCCTCGATCACTTTGCCGCGCATCGAGGCGGTGTTGGAGATATCCGTCGGTGCCGCTGGGTGTTCACTTTGGGCGCCATCGCTGGCCGCGTCACTGCTCCCGTCTTCGGCCGCTGGTCCGTTGTCCTCTGTCGGCGTCTGGGCGGGGGAAGGGGCGGGCTCAAAGGTGGGCTGTTCACTTGGCGCGCCGCCCATCTCCACGGGGGTGGCGGATCCGGTGTTGGTAAAGGGCGCCATCGCCGCCACGTGGGAGCCGTACATGATGTAAAGGCCCGCGCTCGCGGACCGTGCGCCTTGAGGGTAAACGTAAGAGACCACCGGGGTGTCGGAGGCGAGGATCGCCTTCACGATGGTTTTCATTGAGTCCACAAGACCGCCGGGCGTGTCGATTTTAAGGATGATCACCTGTTCGCCGCGGTCCGATGCCGCCCCGATTTCGCGTTCAAGATACGAGGCTGAAGCCGGAGTGACGGGCCCGCTGAGGGTCAGGAGGGTACCCCGACTGCTGCCCCCTTCTTGCGCAATGGCGCCTTGCAATATGGTTTGCGCGATGCCGCTGAGTAGCATCAGGACGAGCCCCGCGATCATTAAGGCGCCCCAAACACCCCTGTAAGAGCGTTGTTTTGCTGCCACCATATCGGCCTCCCTTTCCATACAAAACATAGGGGACAAAGGGGAGGGCTACAATGGTGCAGGTTGTGCGCCGGGTGGCGTGGGTTTGCCGCGACTGACATGGCCATGCAAAAGATAAGCAGGGCGCAAGCGCTTTGATGGAGAACGCCAATGACCCTCACGGGCGAGTGTTTATGCGGTGGCATCAAATACAGAATTGCGGGGCGGGTGTTCGCGGCCCGATCCTGTCATTGTTCCCGATGTCGTAAGGCTTTCGGGGGTGCGGCGAGCGCCTTTGCGTCGGTGGACCCTGCGCACTTTCAATGGGTCGAGGGAGAGGCGCTACTGACGGTTTATGAGAGTAAGCAGGGGGCAGGGAAGCAGTTTTGTAGGGTCTGCGGCTCGATGCTCACGGGGACCTATAAGGGAGAAGTCATGGGCGTGGCGTTAGGATGCCTTAACGAGGATCCTGGCGTCGATATAGAGGCGCACATCTTTGTCGGCTCAAAAGCCAATTGGGACGTGGTGCCAGAGGAAGTGCCTCAGTATGAGACGTACCCTGAGGAGGAGTGATCACAGTAAACACGGGACGAGTGCTTGGGTCTGCTCTTCGCCCGTTTCAGACTTTCCCGTATCCAAAGTGAACATCTGAAGGCTGGCTGAAACTTGCCCTAGCGAGCGACCCAACCCTTTTGAACGCAGCCACGAACGACGAATCAAATTGCCTCACTAAAGGAGAAGATAGAAGATATTGGGAAAGCAATGGTAAGCGCCTTCACCCTGATTGAAACCGCAAAGCTAAACAAAATCGCCCCGCAGGCCTGGTTGACTCCGGATCGCAAATCACAAAGTCACCCGCCTCGACGAACTCCTCCCATGGCGTTACACTGCACAAGCAGCTAACTTAGGTTCTTTGGGGGCAACAGCCCCCTTTCAGCGGACGGTCACTTTTTAGGGGGAGAACGATGCGGTTTTTATTGGGGTTCTTATTTGCATTTCTCGTTATTGCAGCTGCTGCTTATGGTCTCGACCTGATTCGTTTCGAGGATAAAACTTTTTCCGTTAATAAGAATAACGTCTGCACAACGTTCTTTGACGCGCAAGCATGCAGTGCGACAACGCCATCACCGGTTAAAGCGCATGTCCCTTGGGAAGCTTCCGGCATCACTATTGATCGTAACCGCAAAGATGCGCGCCCACTGATCATTGTCGGGGATGAAAATACAGGGCGTTATTATGCGTGCAAAGATCGACCTCGCCCAGAGCCGAGCAATGAGAAAGCTGCTGATTTTAGCTATTTCGAAATTGATGATTGCCTTGAATATGAGATCGCGAACGCATCCATTGCGACGGACCTTGAATCGATTGTGACGATGAATGCCGGTGAATATGTCGTTCTATCAGAGCCGCTAAGAGGCTTAATCATAGCCCATGGCGAGACATTAGAGGGTAAGAAAAAAACCGCTCATGAAGGCGACCTTAAACTTCAATATGGCGGTCAATTTAGTGAGATTGGCGGGCGTGGATTAGAAGGCCTTACCATACGGCCAAACAAAACAAACGGCCACGATATCGCCGCGCTGTGGGAAGGCGGATTTCCGAACAAAGATGATTTAGTGAATGATCTCGTTGTGAAGAATGGCCAAGATCCAAATGACCCCGATGATAACAGCTTAAAACATGTTAACATAAATACTGACGGTGACCTGCGCGTGGACGATGCCGACACCATTTTGGAAGTCACTTTTGACCCGGAAGACGTAGATTCGCAAACACGGCTCGGCACTTACATCGAGGTTAATACCCCGCGACCAGCCCAGCTTGAAGGCAAAAGCCTCCAGCGCTTTCGAGCACCCGATCTTGTTTGGGGTAAAAACACAACCGGGAATGGCGGCGAAGACACCCTCATTTTGTTGATCAGCTCGCTGGATAAAAGGGATCGCAATTTTGATTATAAGTGCCTTTTAGAGATCGGATTAAATGGCGAGCCGACGGGTAATAGCCTGGATATCAATGCGTATTTATCCGGAAACGAAGACCTTGAACACCTGAAAGAACATGCAAACTGGGAAGGCCTTTCCTGGTATGATGATCAACATTTGATTATCGTCAACGACAATGAAAATAGAAAAGAAAAAGAAGCTAAGCCTTGGAAAAAAGTTCCGCTAACGGCGCTTATTTTTGCGAGCCCTGAAGGCTGGGATCCGACGAAGAAGTGCTTACCCCAAGAAGCGAGCATACCGGGAAAATAATTATGTTTGAAACCAATGCGCTCTCTGTAGGATAGGCAAGTCTTGTTTTCTCAATTTAAATATTTCGGGGCTGGCATAGAAATTTGAAGGGCAGCAGATGTCAAGAAACAGACTTTTAAGTCTCAGCTTATAATGTCGCCTTCTGGCGAAACACGGACAGTCTCACTGCCCCATGACAGCTGTCATGGGCGCGCCGCGGGCCTTGAGGTTAAATCCCCATATTGTCAATAAGCCGGGTGCGTCCTAACATCACCGCGGCGAAGAGGCGGGCCTGCCCCTGATCTTCTTTGCTCAGTACCCCCTTCGTCAACGGCGTTAAGTCCGGTAGGCGACGGAGTTCGAGATAGTCGATAGGTGCTAGGCCAGCTGCTTCCATATTCGTCCTGGCTTGTTCCAGCACGTCAGCCACGTCGCCACCGGCTTTCAATCCTTCAAGCGCTTCCTTCATCACCCTGTTCAGGTGTCCGGCGGTGGCGCGTTCCTCTGGGGACAGATATTGGTTGCGGGAGGACATGGCTAGGCCGTCAGCCTCTCGCACGATGGGCGCGCCCACCACCTCAATGTCGAGGTTAAGATCCGCCACCATCTGCCGAATGACCAGCAGCTGTTGGAAGTCCTTTTCGCCAAAGATCGCGATGTTCGGGCGCACCTGGTTGAATAGCTTTGTCACCACCGTTGCGATGCCATCGAAAAAGCCGGGCCGAGAGGCGCCATCCAGCGGTTCGGCGAGGCGCGGTACGCTGACCACCGTCTGATACCCTTGCGGATACATAAGATCGGCGCTGGGTAGGTATGCAAGATCGCCGCCCGCTTCGGCGATCTTGGCGATGTCCTCTTCCTCGGTGCGAGGGTAGGTGGCGAAGTCCTCATTTGGGGCGAACTGCCGCGGGTTGACGAAAATGCTGACGACCACGCGGGCCTTTTTGGCCTTGGCCAGGCGGATAAGGGACAGATGACCGTCGTGCAGCGCCCCCATGGTGGGGACGAAGGCGATTTTTTCTCCAGCAGCGCGCCAAGGTTGCAGAATCAGGCGAAGCGATTGAAGATGATCTGCTATTGAGAGCGAAGGGTGTGTTTGCATGAAGCGCCTGTTCCATGGTGTTGGTAACCTTTCGTCAACCAAGAAAGTCAACGGTTCGCGCCTATGAAAGATCTCCGCGTATACGGCAAGGTTTTGCTGGGTCTTGTGCTGGCGTCTTGCGCCACCGGGCCGGGAGAGACGCCGGTAAAAGAGGCCTCTGCTGCACCATTGCTGCCGGACGCCCTAAAGCGCGCCGCCTATGAAGCTCCCGAATGGGATGAGACGACGATGGCCTCCTACGGGGCGATGGACGTGCCCGTTGCTGAGCTCGCGGAAACCCGAATGGAGGGAGCGCCGACAGCTGTTCCTTCAATCGATCCTGGTCAATGGGCCGCCGCAGGACAGCCAGGCCCTATTGTGGGGCAGGCGGCACCGTTTGCTGCGGGTGTCGCGCGGGTGTCTTCGTCGCCGACCCGTGGCGAGACTCAGCGCGGAAGTGCGGCACCGGCGCCGGTGGTGCCCGCGCCACCAGCCAGAAGCGCTCGTGGCCCCTACCAGCCGCGGGCGGATTTCTCTTCGCTTGAACCGCAATTGATGACCGACAATCGGTCGCCTCGAGTGGCGGCTCGAGCCACGCCGCCAACCGTGCCGCCAACCGTGCCTCCAACCGTTTCGGTGGCCCCCAAGGTCGTTCCTGCGCCCCGGCCCGCCTCTGCCCCTGTGGATCCGGTGAAGGTTGCGGCCGCGTCTCCCGCCCCGCTGCAATATGCAAGCGCAGCGCCTGCCGCCCCGGTCCAATCAAGCCCGTTCGAGGGCGAGACTGTCTCCATCATGCCGGCGTCTGCTAAAAAGCCTGCCCCTCAGCGCAGTGGTCGCTATGGATTGCATCTGGCGTCCTATCGTCAGTCCCCGAATGTAAAAGTCGGGTGGGAAACGCTGATGCGTCAACATGGCGACATGCTGGAAGGGTTATCCGCCCGCGGAAAGCCGGTCACCCTGCCGGGCAAGGGGGATTTCATCCGCCTTCTCGTTGGTCCCTTCCAAACGCCGGAGGAGGCAAAGGTGCTGTGCAATACCCTTAATGATCTTGATGCGTATTGTAAGGTGATGCCTTTTGAAGGCACACCGGTTTCATAAGACGATTGACTTTTAGGATATAAAAGACGCTCCATGTCCTCTTCCTCCCACCCCGCGCCATCTGCCCCCACCCACGTCATTGTTGTTGGCAATGAAAAGGGCGGCTCGGGTAAAACCACCGTGGCGATGCACCTTACTGTGGCTCTCCTCAAATCGGGGTTCAGTGTTGGCTGCATCGATTTAGACCTCCGTCAAAAGAGCTTTTGGCGGTACTTAGAGAACCGCGCCAAATGGGGGGTGGCGCACGAGTTAAGCATTAGCGATTTGCCAATGCCGCGGTTCTTGCCGGTGAATGGCTCTAACCATGATAGTCGTTATGCGGCGAAGCGGCTCGAGGCGGAGGAGCTGACCCGGACCTTGGAAGAGTTCTCCGACTGTCAGTTCTTGGTCATTGACACGCCGGGGGCGGACACGCACCTGTCGCGGCTCGCACATATGCATGCTGATACGATTGTGACGCCCCTCAACGATAGCTTTGTCGATTTTGATATGATGGCAAAGATTGACCCGGCCACGGGAGATATTAAGGGCCCTAGCCTCTATGCAGAACTCGTGTGGTCCGCGCGGCAACAGCGGGCGGCTGCAGGGGTTCCAGGCGGCATTGATTGGATTGTCATGCGTAACCGTGTGCAGGCGACGAATGCCCGGAACAAAGTTGCGATGGGGGAAAAGCTGGAGGCTTTGTCCAAGCGAATCCAATTCCGTCTCGGTCGCGGATTTGGTGAGCGAGTGATTTATCGCGAATTGTTTGTGAACGGGATGACGCTATTGGATCTTGGCTCCAAGGGCGCGCCGCGAAAGTTCGGCTCCATGAGCCATTTGGCAGCTCGGAATGAAGTGCGCAGCTTTTTGGGCAACCTACGGCTGCCCATAGTGGCGGAGGCGTTAGAAGCCGCCTAAGTTTAACATTATGGTTTGGCTTTTTCTTCTCGTGGCGGTGGCGGCAGGGTTCTTCGCCCTGCCTGGTGGTGGCCGGTCGGCGGCGGATCGCCGATTGGCGCAACTGGTTGCGCTGACGGCAGGGGCGGCGGCGCTTCTCACCCTCAAATTACTGCCCCTGGGCCTTCTTTTGTTGCTCATTGGCGGCAGTGTTTATGGAACCGGGTGGCTTAAGGAAAAACTCATGGGAGAGGGGTTCCAGGACCTTGAGGAAGAAAGGCGAGCGCCTCCGCGTACGCCCGGCAAAGGCGCCACAATGGATCGCGAAGAAGCCCTGTCGGTCCTTGGCCTTAACGCCGGTGCTGACGCAGACGCGATTACTGCGGCGCATCGCCGGATGATCGCAAAAGCGCACCCCGACCAGGGAGGCTCAGACTACTTGGCGGCGAAAGTAAATGAGGCGCGGGACGTTCTGCTCGACTGATGATCGCACGAAGCGCTGCGTTTTTCTCTTGCATACACCCTGATTGTTCTGCATTTGTTCCATTTTGGTGTTTGAATAGAGAGAGACCAATATGTCCTTGGGTTTTGATGAGACATTGAAATCAGTTGCCGAAACTTTGGTGGCCAATTGCCGGGCCCATCGGGAGATGGAAGGGCTAGCAGAGCTTTACGCGCCCGATGCCGTTTCGGTGGAGGCCATTGCGATGGACCCCAACCTACCAAGGGAAACAGTGGGGGTGGACGCCATCCGCGGTAAACATGAATGGTGGAAGAACACGTTCGATGTGTCCAATGAGCAGGTGGTTGGGCCATATCTTTACGGGGATGATCGGTTCAGCGTCATCTTCAATACCCATACCGTCCATCGTGAGTCTGGGGAGGCAAGTGATATGTCGGCGATCGGTGTTTACACTGTCAGGGACGGCAAGATTGCCCGCGAGGAGTTCTTCTACGCCCTTTAATGCGATCTACGCCCCTATAGCACCGGGTTGTTCTTATTGAATCAGCCCGATGCTTGTAGAATTTTTTGTTTTTCGCGCGTGAGCCAACTTTCCCCGATCTAATGTGGTCGCCTCCGATGTGGTTGCCTGGCGCGCTAGCCCTTTGCATAGATTGAGCCCCGGTCCGGTCTCTCTTTTGGAAACGAGACACTTTTTCAACGGATTTGCCTTATGCTTGCGCCAAAATAGGAATATTTAGGGGTGGCATATGCTCGGACGGAGGACAGCATCACGGGTGCGCGATGATCGCGCCGGGCCGTCTGGACGTCTGTTGCTTACCCAGACTCTTGCGGCCGCGGCGCTCACCGTGTCGCTGGTTTTTGCGAGTTTTGTGTATGTGATTGACCGCCGTGAGTTGGCGGCCGCCGAGGCGCAGATCAATACCAAGGTGGATGAGTTTGGGGCAATGACGGCTATCGCTGTCGGGAATTGGTTAAAAAGCCGGGTCGAACATGCGGTAGACATGGCGACCATCTACCAGATGCTTGAACCAGATGTTGCGCTCCAGCTTATCTTGGGAAATGTCACCTTCGCGGATCAGTTCGCCTACCGATATGTTGGGTTGGCCAACGGAGATTATGGGATCCTTCCCGTTGTTCCGGTGCCGGATGACTATGACCCTCGCATTCAACCCTGGTATCGCGCGGCCGTTGAGCGTCGCGCTCCGGCGGTGCTCCCGCCGTCTCGGCCTTACACGACAAGCGATGAACCGATGCTATCCGTTGCCGTTCCCTTGTATGAGGGGGAGCAGCTCATAGGCGTTTTCGGGGCAGATTTTTTGTTACGAGAGCTTAGCACCCTCCTGGCCAATAACAATTTAGGGGGTATCGGTCATATTTTTCTCGTGGACGCCTACGGTCGTGTTATTGCCCACCCCAACCCGGCTTTTGAGGACCAGCGCTTATCGCAGCTGGTCGGAAAACCGGTGTCCCTTACCCAGTCCATTCGGGCGATCGAGGTGGCCGGCCAGAAGCGGATGATCAGTTTTCAGCCGATTGATGGTGTCCCCGGGGCGGCTTGGTATGTGGGCGTATCCATCGATCCAAAAGCAGCTTTTGCCCCCGTGCGAACTTTTCGATTGTTTGCGGCCGCGGCGACTATATTGGCGGTTGTTGTGATGATTATTGCGATGGGGGTCGTTGTGGATCGCCTATTGGCAAAACCTCTGATGCGGGCACGGAAAACATCAGAAGCGGCAAGTGTTGCGAAGTCAGAGTTTCTTGCGAATATGAGTCATGAAATTCGCACACCTATGAACGGTGTCTTGGGAATGGCAGAGATATTGTCGGATACTTCCCTTGACGCTCGACAACAGGAATATGTGGCGACAATCGAACGCTCTGGGACCGCGCTGCTGTCGATCATCAATGATATTCTCGACTTCTCGAAATTTGAAGCAGGGAGGATGGACTTAGAGGTCAATCCCTTTGACCTGCGAGCGGTCGTGGAGGATGTGACTTCCCTCCTTATGCGACCGGCTCGGGATAAATCAATTGAGTTGGTGGTGCGTTATGCGCCCAATTTACCTACCATGGTCATGGGTGATGCTGTTCGTGTACGGCAAATCATAACAAATCTCATGGGCAATGCTGTCAAATTCACTGACCGTGGTCGGGTGATGTTGGACGTTAGTGGATATACCGTCGATCAGCAGTTCTATATATCCATGGCTGTTTCTGACACGGGCATTGGGATCTCGGGTGAGCAATCAAAACGTATTTTTGATCAGTTCACCCAAGCTGAATCCAGTACGACGCGACGTTTTGGGGGCACGGGTCTCGGGCTTGCCATTTCCCGGCGATTGGCACGCGCGATGGGCGGGGATATCACCGTTCAGTCTACCTATGGGAAAGGGTCGACCTTCACCGTTGATTTGGTCATGCCCATGGCGGATGAAACGCCCGATGCCGAAGATCCCGCAGACGTGTCGCTCAGCGGATTGAAGGTGTTGGTGGTTGATGATGTTCGGCTCAATCGCCAAATCATCTGTGAACAGTTAAAAGGCTGGGGCCTTGCTCCGCACCCGGCTGCGTCGGGGGCTGCCGCTCTGAGCATGATGGAAGAAGCGCATGCAGCTAAGGAGCCATTTGATCTTCTGCTTGTGGATCATCACATGCCAGATATGGATGCTGTTATGGTTCTGAAGCGTATCGCCGAGGATCAGGATATTTTGCCCATCCCAAGTCTTGTGATGTCGTCATCGGCAGATCCTAATCTTGCAGATCAAGTCATTGAGGCAGGGGCGTCAGATTGTTTGGCCAAACCTGTCCGGGCGCAAGTGCTAAAACGAGCCATCATGGAAATGTTGGCGGAGCATCATCTTTGCTCGCTAAAAGGGGTCGCATGGGAAGGCAAAGTCGCATTACTCAGTGATCGGGCAAATGGCGCAACCAACCTCTCGCAAGGTGCGGGCCCCGTCGGAGAGGCTGATGAGTTGGCGGGCGAAGCTTCGCCTGGCCCAACGGCTCAAATTTTGGTGGCGGAAGATAATGAAGTGAACCGCATGGTGATTGCGACCATGCTGGATGGGTCAGGTTTGTCTCTCACTTTTGCGTTCAACGGCCAAGAGGCGGTCACAGCTGCAAACGCAACGCGTTTCGATCTTATCTTTATGGATATCAGCATGCCGGTCATGGATGGCGAAGCGGCATCCAAAGCGATTCGGGCCGCGGAGGAGCAAGCTGGAGCCTCGCCCGTGCCGATTATCGCCCTCACCGCCCACGCGATGGCGGGGGATCGCGAACGCTTTTTAGAGATTGGGATGTCCGGCTATCTTTCAAAGCCGGTGCGTCGTGATGATCTATTTGAGTGTCTTCGGGAATGGGGTGCCATTGAGGGGGCCGAGCTAAGACCCTCCCAAGGTGAAGAGGGGCAAAAGTCCCTCAAGGCGTCTGGAATTTAACCACTCCTCCATTGCGTGGTTCGCCCGCTTCGCTTACAGCAAAAGACCGGCCTTAGGGGTATAGCTCAGCTGGTAGAGCATCGGTCTCCAAAACCGAGGGTCGCGGGTTCGAATCCTGCTGCCCCTGCCAGGCCGGTGATCGGTTGGCGCATCCCCGCGCCCACCGCCAATAAGGGCAGTTCCAGGGACGCAAGGTTTATGACCACTGATGAAGACGTTCTCCTCCGCGAGGTGGATGAGGACCTCCAGCAGGACAAACAGCTCGATTTTTTGAAGAAACACGGCCCTTGGCTCGTCGCGGCCGCAGCGGCCGCTGTTATCGGGGTTGGGGTCTACCAGCTCATGATGAGCCAGCGCGGCGCGGCGGCGGCAGCAGATGCTGAGGCCTATCGCGAGGCGGTCTTGGAATCCGACGAGGCCGCTGGTCTCACCGGCGCTGATGCCATGCAGCAATTCGGTGCTAAGGCAGAGGGGGGGTACAAGGCCCTCGCCGCCTTTCGGGCAGCGGGCCTTTTCGCAGCGGCGGGGAACAGTGCGGACGCTCTGGCGAGCTTTCGAACCGTTTACGCGGATGGTAGTGCGCCGACGCGACTGCAGGATCTGGCGCGCCTGCGGGCGGCATCGCTGCTCTTAGACACGGATGCGGCGGAGGCTGGTGAGGTGGCCGATGCGGTCACAACCCCATCCCTCACGCCCTATGCCAAAGAGATAAAAGCACTCGTGGCGATGGCGGCCGAAGATTTTGAAGTGGCGCATGCCCTTTTGTTGGACCTGTCCAACGGTATCTACACACCCGCGCCTCTCGCTGGTCGCGCGGCCGTTTTATTGCCCCTCGCAGACGCGGGTCGGGCCGGGGTGGCGTTGGTGCCGCAAGCGTCTGAAGCTGAGGCTTTTATCAGCTCCTTCACGGACCAACTGGCCGAAGAGGGGCTTGTGCCGCCACAATCCTCACCGTCTTCTACTGCACTCACGGAGGGAGAGGTTGGCTCCGCTCCAGAAGAGACCGGTGCGCAAGAAGAGAGCGGCGATGACGCTGTCGCGCCCGTCGAGTAAAATCGCTCCCGCGAAAAACCAGGACTCAATCGCATCGGTCTGGTTCAACAAGAGGGCCCAATGCTATAGGGTTCTAAAGGCCCGTTAGTAGGCCCCCATTGATTGGGTCATGAGAGGTAGAGAGACAATGATGCCGTGTCACCCACTGACGAAGTTTCTTGGCACCGTTGCCGTGGTCACCCTTGTCTCGGCGTGTAGTACGAACCCGGTCACACGGATCTTTGATCGCAATGGCGGGGAGACGGCGGAAGTCCCAGAATCCCCCGATGATGGCCGTATCGCGGCCGTGGCGCTTGAGCAATCCCTTGAGCCTGATCCTCGGTTCGACGGTATGTTCATCAGCGTCCCTCCGGCTTTCGCGAACACCGATTGGTCTCAACCCGGTGGTGAGCCCGATCATGTAATGCACCATTTATCGGGTCCAGAAACCTTCCGCTTCGCCTGGTCCTCTGCGATTGGGGATGGGGGCGATAAGCGGTCGCCCCTTGTGGCGCCGCCGGTGGTGGCTGATGGCCGTGTCTTCACCCTTGATGCAGAGGCCAAGGTCTCAGCGTTTCGTGTCGATAATGGGAATCGCCTGTGGGATGAGGCTGTCGCCCCCGATATTCGCGATGGGCGGCGCCGGTTCTGGCGAATTGGTGGCGGTATCAATCCTGCTCAGATCGGCTTTGGCGGCGGTGTGGCTGTCGATGGTGATCAAGTCTTTATGGTGAATGGTTTTGCCCAAGCGGCTGCGTTTAACGTTGAAACGGGTGAGATGCAGTGGGAGGCGCAATTATCCGCCCCCGTCCGAAACCCGCCAACGGCGGTCAATGGCAAAATTTATGTCATCACCACATCAAACCAAGTGGTCGCCCTTGACCAAACGTCGGGCGAAACTGTTTGGACTCATGAGAGCTTTGAGGAGAATGCGCGGTTCCTGTCCACGGGCTCCGTGGCGGTGGATGGTGACATTGTCGTTGTGCCCTTCTCCTCGGGTGAAGTGGTGGCCCTTGATGTTGATACGGGCCGTGTTCTGTGGACGGCCACGGTGGCGCGGTCATCGCGCATGAACGGTCTTTCTGAACTTAATGACATCGCTGGTAGTCCGGTGGTGGACCGGGGGGCGGTGTTCGCGGTGAGCCATTCGGGGCAGCTGAGCGCCATTGATGGTCGGACCGGGCGCCTTGCGTGGGAGAAACCTATCAGTGGGCTGAATATGCCTTGGGTGGCAGGTGACTATCTGTTCGTGATGTCCACAGAAGCAGAACTTATTGCGTTGTCACGCGAAGACGGTGGGGTGGTGTGGAAACGCGAACTCGACGCTTACGAGAACATGAAAAAGCGGAAGAACCGCATCACATGGTCAGGCCCCATTTTGGCCGGAGAGCAGCTCATCGTCACGTCTTCTGCGGGCCGTATGCTGCAGCTTTCCCCTCAGGATGGCAGTACCGCGAATGAGTACAAGCTAAAGAGCGGTACCACGATCCCGCCGGTGATCGCCGATGGCACGGTGTTCATCATCAATGATAAGGCGCGTCTTGAGGCGTGGCGCTAGGTCACCGTTGAGGCTTTGCCCGTCGGTAGGGCGATAACCGCCCGCAAGCCGCCCAGTGGCGACGTTTCAAGGCGAAGAGCCCCGCCATGGGCGCGCGCCACGTCCCGAACAATAGAGAGGCCCAGCCCCGATCCCGGTACAGTTGAATTGCGGGCCTGGTCCAGCCGGCCGAAAGCGCGAATAGCTTCATCATGGGCCGTGTCGGGAATACCGGGGCCATCATCATCAATACGAATATGGACCGTGCTGCCGTCCTCTACTGCGGAGAGATGCACGGTTTCACCGAATTTATAGGCATTTTCGGTGAGGTTGTTGATAGCGCGAATAATATTTCCCCGCTGAGCATTGACGGTGAGCCCGTCGGCCACATCGGTGTGCAGGGTGCGGCCCATTCGGTCAGCCGAGTGCGCGAGGGTCTCAGCCAGCTGATGCAGATCAATATCCTCCCGCACGGCGGCTGCATCTCCCCGGGCGAAGGTGAGATAATCATCAAGCAGCCGCTCCATCTCATCCATATCGGCCTTCATGTCCGCCATGTCTTGGTTCACTGGCTGGAGGGCAAGATTCAGTTTCATCCGAGTAAGGGGTGTTTTAAGGTCATGGCTCACCCCCGCTAGCATTTCGGTCCGCTGTTCTAAGAACCGCCGAATGCGCGCGCGCATGGCAATAAAGGCGTGGCCCGCTTGGCGGACCTCCCTTGCGCCCGAGGGCTTGAAGTCTTTGACATCTTGCCCCCGGCCAAAGGCATCGGCCGCGGCGGCCAGGCGCGTGATGGACCGGACCTGGTTCCTTAAAAAGGTGAGGGCGATATATCCCAGCAATAGCGTTGCCATCATCATCCAGATGACGAAAAAATGTCCGTTGCGTGCCACCACCCGGTCACGGGCAATACGGAACATTAAATAGCCTTCTTCGAGCTGAACACGGGCTTCCACCTCGTCGTCAAAACCCGTTGTATCGTACCAGTAGGGCACGTCTAGGGACCAATCGAGCTCGCGGTCGAGGGTGCGGTTTAGGGCATTAAAGATCGATCCTTGATCTTCGAGTGGTATGATCCCATCGGGGACATAGCTCATCTCAATTTCAAGTTCTTCCCGTGCCCGAACGATAAGCGCGGCACGCGCTTCCGTGCTTCCATCGCTTTCCCACAAGAGGGTGAGGAGGCCAAAATCGCTTGCCGTGCTTTTGGCGAGGGTGGCTGTCACTTCCTCCCAGTGTCGATTGAAAAAGACATAGGTCACCACTGACTGCATCATAAATATGGGCAGTACGACGATTAGAATCGTTCGGCCGTATAGGCTTTTAGGAGCAAGGCGCCGCAGCATGACTAATCCACGACCAACACATACCCCACCCCCCGAACGGTTTGCAGGTAAAGCGGGGTGCGGGGATCATCTTCGATTTTTCGTCGTAGGCGGGTGACCTGTACATCGATAGAGCGGTCAAAGCCGCTACCGGTTTGCTCTGCCAAGGTGGCCCGGGTGAAGGATGCACCGGGCTTGGCGGTCAGCGCCCGGAGGAGGGCCAGTTCAGCTCCTGTCAGCCGGATGGTCTCTCCATCCCGCCTCAGTTCCCCCCGTTTGGGGTAAAACACGTTGGGCCCGAAAGTGATATGATCGGTACGGGGGGCATAGTCCCGCCGGGTCATGAGCCGTTCAAGCCGAAGGACCAGCTCCCGTGGTTCAAAGGGTTTTGGAAGATAATCATCCGCACCCGCCTCAAGGCCTTCGATGCGGTCTTCGGGTTGACCGCGCGCGGTGAGGACCAGGATAGGGATATTCGAGGTCTTCCGTAGGCGCCTTGTCATCTCGATGCCCGTCTCCCCTGGCATCATGACGTCGACGATAAGGGCGTCAAATTGGAGGGACGCCATGAGCGCATCGGCCTTGGCCGCATCCTCAGCGGTGGAAGCAAGAAAGCCCGTCTCTCGCAAATAACGAGCGAGGAGGCGTCTGATCTTGTCGTCATCATCGACGATGAGGATGTGGGGGGTGTCATCCCCTAGGGTCGCCTGGGCTCGTGACCCGTCAGCGTTAGAGGAAGGTGCACCATGAGGAGACGTCATAAGCGCCTAATATCATGACCCTATTCCCAGCGCCAAGGCTTCAACGAGGCTTGATGCGGCGGCTGGTTCTTTCGCCTTGGAGCGTTATGTCTCTAGCGCGCTGTTTCGTGCGGCGCCTGTTGGCCTGGTCACAAGAGGAGTGCTTAGGCCTTGATCCAGGCCTTCATTAGCCGTGCATTGAGCTCTGGCACAAAGTTAGCCCAAGCGGTTCGCCCTCGTGAGCAGTCCACGACGAAAATGGGTTCGCGAATGTCGAGATGAGGTGCAATCGCGTTTTTCACGCCTGATGCCGATTGGGTAGTGGATAGGATCCACACATTATCGGTGATCCGGAAGGCGCTGCCCAGACTGCGAAGGGTCTGTTCCGCGCGGGCTGACGTGCCGTTTTTCAGCTCAAAAATCACGGCGAAGTTCGCCGTTGCACCATCTTGGGGGACGTCCGAAGGCTCATCATTCGCGACGGCCTTTCCGAAGGTCCGCTCCGTCTTGGTTGTGCCGTGAATAATACTGGCAAGTGGTGGGTAGACCCGGGCTTCTCGCCAGGCATTGCCCCCCGCCGGGGAGACCATCGATTGCGCGGATAGACGCCCTTCAGACGCGAAAGCCGCCATCTGATCGTGGGTGTAGGGGCCATAAACCCGCTCCGCAACTTTGATGCACCAATTGTCTGTTGCCAGCATAGGTAGCGTCCTCGTTCTTATTGCTACCGACCCGATGCAAAGGC
Source organism: uncultured Parvularcula sp. (assembly GCA_937919225.1). Lineage (GTDB taxonomy): Bacteria > Pseudomonadota > Alphaproteobacteria > Caulobacterales > Parvularculaceae > Parvularcula. Next base: position 1,470 of record CALFRH010000263.1, on the reverse strand, counting down.
CAGGCCAACGCCGGTACCCGTATGCCGAATAATCGTTGCTGCCTGTTTACCAATCTTCACTTTCGTTCCGATGGGCGGTTTTTCCCTCATCACCAATTGAGCGCCGTCAGTGGATATATCGACGACTTGGCAGAGAATCTTTTCCCCGCCCTTTAACGTCATCATCGCAGCACGGTGTTGGTCAAAACGTTCGGCGCCGCGCCGTTCGTCGTTCTCATGGCCCCCATTGAGGAGCCATGTGAGCGTGTCCGCCAATCGGGCGGAACGTTCCCGCTTGATGGGGAAGTGGACGCCAAATCCCTCGACGCTAAGCCGTACCACGACGCTTCGGATAAAGCCGACTTTCTCAATTTTGAGGGCGAGGGTGTCTTTCACTTCTGGCACATAGTCGGTGGCGATAAAGGCGCCGCCGGCACTGATGTTCGTAATCCTGCCGGTGCGTTCCAGCTGGTCGGCGGCAAGAAAATCTACCGATAGGTCGACATCTTGCCGTCGGTGACGACGGGGGTCTGTCTTCCCATCAGTGTTCGCGATCAACATCTCGATCCGCGATCGATGCGCAATGGATGGCACTGTCCCAACCTCCTCTTGCGCGCCTCCCCTCTTCTCCTCGCGCGTTAAGCTTGTTGGGCCACCCCCTCTGGCACCCCATAAAGCCTCACCGTCGCCACTCTTGCCGCGGGAAGATGAAATTTCCCTTTCCATAAAAGGAGTTGACCTTAATTGATCATTTCCAAGCCGTTTTTATGGCCCATTTGAGGGCGGGGGGGTACGCAGACTGGATCTCAAGGCCTAGATTACGAGGATGGAGCAACGCCCCTCACGCACCCGTGAATTTGTGAACCGCCGATTGGGGCTTGCGCCCGCGGACAATCCATCATCATCATCCGCGATCAATTTGCCAAGTATCGTGGTTTGGTTGCTGGGGTTAATGATTGTTGTCTTCTTGATCCAGTTGGTGTTGCCGGCGGTGCCGCAGAACCAACTTGACCGCGCACTTGGCTTTGTGCCGGACCGCTTCACGGAGGGGTTGCGCCAGGGGCAGCCTATTATTCCCCTTTTGTTTCCGCTGGTCAGCCACGCCTTTGTTCACGGTGGACCAGCCCATCTCATTTTTAACGGGCTGTGGATGATGATTTTTGGGGCAGGGGTGGCGCGACGGATGGCAACGGATAGCCCTCAAACGTCGGACAGACTATGGAATACCCTCTGGTTTGTTGTGTTTTTCTGCCTGTGTGGCGTCGCTGGGGCGCTGGTTTTCTATGTAATGAATCCGTCGCTGCCGTTTCCTCTCGTTGGCGCATCGGGGGCTATTTCGGGCCTTATGGGAGGGGCGATGCGCTTTGTGATGAGGCGACTGGCACCCTGGGGCGTGGTGCATGGCGGCTTAGCGCCTATCACATCGCGGCCGGTGGCTGTCGTTACAGCCCTTTACATTGGTACAAATCTGATGACCGCCCTTGGTCTTGA
>CALFRH010000262.1 GCA_937919225.1 uncultured Parvularcula sp. | reverse complement strand
GGCATGTCTCCCGGCGCACGAGGTACTCTCGTGCCATTCAGGATATTCTCCTCTCCACGCCAGGCTTTACGTATGACCAAAGCGGCGGGAATGAAGCCCGCGCAGCAATCGTTGCGCGCGGCGTCGCCAACGAAGGCGGCGCGGCGTCGCCATTTGGCCTCTATGTGGACGAGTTTAATTTTGCGCTATCCGCAGTTGGAAACCAATTGGGCGCCACTCGCGCATTCGATGCGAACCTTATCGACGCCGAGAGCGTCGAGCTTCTAAAAGGTCCACAAGGAACTTACTTTGGACGAAATGCACTCGGCGGCGCTGTCAATATTACAACAAAAAAACCCTCTACTGATCAAATCGAAGGGTATGTAACGACTGATTTGGCAATGGAAGGAACAGACGAGCTCGATAGCTTCGTTTACCTTTTCCGCGGCGCCTTTAACGCACCGATTACCGACACGCTCGCCGTACGCCTTAACGGCTATTGGACTGACGCGGAAGGTTGGCTTGAAGATATCGGGCCAGCCGGTAACACCAATGATCGCCAAGATTACGGTTATCGCGGCGCCGTTCGCTATACACCGATTGATGCTTTCACACTTGACCTCACCGCACTATATTCCGACCGTAGACGGGGCATAAATGATAATATAGCATCCGGACGCGGCTTACAGGGCAGCGCAAATGCTTTTCCCGGAACGCCTATTGATGCCGGCCAGGGCTTCTTCCCAACCAACACCGACACAATCGCTACGAACACGCCCTCCTCTGGGCGCAATAAAACATCGATTTTTACTGCTCGCGGTGAGTATGCATTCGACGCCATAACCTTGACGGCGGTCGCCGGCTATTCTGACAATGAGGCCACCGATGGCGGCGACCTTGATTTCACGCCGATCGACTATTCGACCAGTCGAAACCGCAACTCAGGTATCAATCGGAGTATTGAAGTACGCCTAGCCTCAAACGATGATAGCTTCGATGGCTGGCGCTGGACAATTGGCGGTGTGTATGCGGAAGATGAAGGTCAACAGGGAATTGCAAGCGCATTCGGTTCCGAAGCGGGGCCCGCGAGTGGTCTACTTCTAGTCGATTATGCCACAACACTCGAATATGAATCTTGGGCTCTTTTTGCTGACGCGTCAGTTGACATAACCGATGCCCTTACACTCACAGGGGGCTTGCGGTATTCAGACGATTCCGCGGTTGTCATATCGGAGTCCGCATCACAAGCAGCGCCGCCGCTAAACTATGCTCTGTACTCAGATTCTGATTCGTATAATGATCTGTCGGGTCGACTGACTTTAGACTATCAAATCAACAATGATGCGCTCGTCTATGCAACCGTGTCAAAGGGCTATAAGACCGGCGGGTTTAATATTAATCCAACACCGCAAGCTGGTAACGCCTCCTTTGACCCTGAAACCCTGTGGAATTATGAGGTAGGCGCCAAAACAGAGTGGCTGGATGGCCGTCTGCGCGCCAACGCAGCGGCGTTCTATATGGACTGGTCAGATGTTCAGGTTCTTCTTTTCGATCAGAATACATTTGCATCGCGGGTTGAAAGCGCTGCGTCGGCGCGGATTTACGGACTTGAGCTTGACCTTCTCGCTTCTCTTGCGGAGGGAGTCGAGTTTGGTCTCAGCTATGGTTTATCAGACGCTGAGTATGATGACTTCCCGAACTGTCTGGATCGCGGCGACTCAACGTTGATCGACTGTACAGGCGAACAAATCGGTGCACGCCATGGCGTTAGCGCATTCGGAGAGTATCGCCGGCCGTTTGGCGAAGCTGAAGGTTTCGCAAGAGTTGAGTACGCCTATCAGAGTGACTTCGCCGATATAGAGCGGATTGAAACGCTAAGTTTTATCGATCCTGTACAGACCGAAGCCTACGACACATTCAATATACGTGTCGGTTTTGATACCGATAATTGGCGTGTATCACTCTATGGCGAGAATATCATCGGCGATCCACCTGTCGTGGGCACACGCGATCTATTTTTGATTTTAAGTGGACAACAAGTCAGCCCGCTTACAACGCGCGCGGGTCTACGAATGACCTATCATTTCAACAAATAGTCGCAGGAAACGCTGTATGCCCATGGACAGAGAACCGAAGTCAGCCGCTGACATCCAAGGGATGCTCGACGGTTTATATGCGGAAGATACGGCAGACTTCGCCAGGCGAGAACCGGATTGGGCCTTCTCTGCAGGCTCAGAGCATGACGAAATTGCACGAAGCGCCTTCAATCAATTCGGCCCCGACGTGTTCGCCCCCATCTTTCCTGGATGTGTCAGCGCAGCAACCTTTGAAGCGGATCTTGTAAATGCTTGGCTGCCCTATGTCGGTGGCGACGAGACAGCACACGGCATAACAACATCAGGCGGGTCTGAGAGCATTATGCTTGCCGTTCATGCGGCTGTGCAATATGCCAAACGCAAAGGGCAAAATACCCTGGGCGGAGAAATCATTGCAGCAGACACGGCGTATCCCGGAATAGATAAAACAGCTGCCGCCTATCAACTAAAGATCAAGCGTGTTCCTCTCAATGATGCCCTACAGATGGATGTCGATGCAGTACAGGAGGCGATCACCGACCGTACCCTCATGATTTTCGCCTCGGCCCCAACCTTTCACTACGGGACCGCCGACGATATTGTGGGCCTTGGTGCGGTCGCGCAAAAAGAAGACGTTTGGCTCCATGTCGATGCCTGTATTGGCGGCTTTCTCGCCCCATTCCTAAGGCGCGCGGGCGTCGATATTCCGCCCTGTGATTTATCTGTTGACGGGGTGCGTTCTATTTGTGCCGATGCCCATAAATACGGGTACACATTTCCTGCTGTCTCTATGCTGTTTTATAAGGATAGAACGGATTTCGAGGCCAGCGGCTTTCTCGTGGGCGGGCCCATTATGTTCCAAGCCACGATGCATACACTCACCGGAACACGATCATCAGGCGCCGTTGCGGCCGCCTGGGCGGCCATGCATAGCCTTGGCGAAACTGGCTTTGAGGAGGCGGCTGCGAAGATCGCTGGCGCCGTCAAACAAATTTGCAACGGCATTGATGCTATGGATGGCGTCAAGCTCTATAATGACCCGAAGTACGCGATTGTGACCTTTTTTGCTGAGGGCGTCGATATGATGAGATTGCTTGAACAAATGCGGATGGGTGATAGGCCATGGGCTCTATCGCCGTTGGCACGGCCAATCGGCGCATTCAACATGCTAGTTGCACCCTCATATGTGGATCGTATAGATACATTTTTAAACGATTTGAAAACCGCGGTCGCCGCAAATTCGCTTTCCTGATTATCGGCCTACCCGCCCACACGCTCGTTATATGAGATAATGGCAGCTGAAGTGTGCCCTACGCCCGCACGGAGAGATCAGTTTACGGCCCTATCGAAGTCGCTCCAATAGGCCTCACGTAGTTCGAATTTCAAAATCTTACCACTTGGGTTGCGCGGTAGTGCGTCAATGAAATCAACCGACTTCGGACATTTGAAGCCTGCTAATTTGGCGCGACAATCCGTAATGATCGCGTCCGCCTCCACGGCGCATCCTTCTTTCAAAGCGATAATGGCTTTCACCTCTTCGCCCCATTTGTCACTCGGCACCCCAATCACGGCGACTTCAGCGACATAGGGCAAAGCCTGGAGAACAGCTTCCACTTCCCGTGGATAGATATTCTCGGCCCCCGAAATAATGACATCTTTGTACCGATCTTTAATAAAGATCCGGCCCTCGTCATCAATGAGGCCCGCATCGCCCGTCCGCAACCAGCCATCAACAAAGGCCGAAGCCGTTTCTTCAGGCTTGTTCCAATAGCCGGCCGTCATGATTTGCGGCCCTTTAGCGAGTATCTCCCCGATTTCACCAATGGAGCAGTCGTTTCCGGTCGGATCAACAACCCGTACGGAGGTTCCCACCACCGGGCGACCGGCACTCTCTAACAATTCATGACGCCCTTCTAAGGCTTCTTTATGATCCGCCCACGACAGAGCCGTAATGGCGCTTGTGCTTTCCGTCAGACCATATCCTTGGGTGAACCTACAGGAGAAAACCGAAATGGCCTCCTCCAGCACTGACGGAGAAATAGCGGACCCGCCATAGACCATTTGCTCAAAGGACGAAAAATCCGTGGTCTTTGCCGCCGGATGAGCGATGCAGGCTTGAATCATGGCCGGCACCAAACAGGCATGCTTAATGCGGTCAGTTTCGACACTCTTCAAAAATGTCTCAACGTCGAACGCCTCGTGAAGTATCAAGAACTCACCGAGAAATGCGCCAGCCAGCAATGTAACGAAGGCAGATGCGTGAAAGAGGGGCGCCGCGACAATCGTCGCATCCCCCTCCCCGTAGCGATAATCATAAGCGTGTACCTGCTGGACGATTTGAGCGGCGAGATTGTCATGGGTGAGCATAACCCCCTTGGGCACACCCGTCGTTCCACTCGTGTAAAGCTGTAGAACAACGTCGCTTGATGGTCGTTCTTGCGTCAGCGTTGCGATTTCAGCGGGCTGGGCAGTCATGGCACACACTTCGCCCGACAAGGCCGTCCAGTGGCGCGGTACCTCCCCACCGAATGCCAACCGGTGTCGATCCACGCCCAACGCTGACAGCGACGCGTCTACAATCTCAGTAAACTCTGTATGGGCCACAATGACTTCAGGCGCCGCATCATTAAGAAGGACTTGTAGCTCATATTGGGTTAGCCGAAAGTTCAACGGCGTGAACACGAACCCCGCAATACTGCATGCATAAAGAACAATAATCGTATCAATATTATTCCGCGCAACACAGGCGATACGGGCACCCGGCTTGATACCAGTCGCCCTTAGGCACAGGGCAAGCCCACTCGCCTCCCCCCACGCCTCGGCATAGGTCAAGGCGCGCGATTCATCCTTCAAAAAGGGGGCTTGCGGACGGACCTGCGCATGGTGGCGCAAAAAATCATCCATCCGCATCCCAAGGGCTGTCGAAACAGCTTCAGGCATAAAAGCGCTCTGACTTTTTAAGGCGTTCCGTCATGCCCGGCGGCGGCAACAAATGATCGCCATAGGCTTCTGCCAACGCCGTGGCGCGCGACAGGAACGCTTCTGGACCGACCGTGTCAATGAAACTCACCGGCCCGCCCCAGGTCAGCGGGTAAGACCAGCCGAGGACGGCCCCCACATCTGCCTCACGCGGATCACTGATCACGCCCTCATCCATGCACTTTAACGTCTCGATGGACTGAGCGTACAGCAACCGGTCGACCACATCCGCAAAGTCAGGCTGCGTCGCAGCAGGAGCCCAAATGTCAGCCAAACCTTTCCAGAGGGTCTTTGTCCGGTCAGCGTGGTAGTCGTAAAACCCTTTCCCGGACTTACGACCAAGCCGATCCTGGCGATCAACCATTTCTTCGAGGACCGCGTCAGCGGGATGATCTTCAAAAGCACTCCCAAGGGCCGCCTTCGCCTCCCGACGAATGCTGAGGTTAAGATCAAGAGCCGTTAGATCTAATAATCCCAACGGACCGAAGGGCATGCCCGCACGCTTGGCAGCATTTTCAATGAGTGCCGGCGCGACGCCTTCGGTTAACATCCGCACCCCCTCAAACTCGAACGAGGTGACGACCCGGCTGGTATAAAATCCGCGGGAATCCTGGACGACAATTGGCGTCTTCCGCATTACCTTTCCAGCATCCATCGCCCGCGCGAGGCAGTCATCATCCGTATCACGACCACAGATGATCTCGACAAGTTCCATCCGATCAACGGGTGAGAAGAAGTGCATGCCGAGGAACTGAGACGGTCTAGACAGGCCTTCGGCAAGATCACTGATAAGCAACGATGTCGTATTACTGGCGAGGACATAGTCCCCAGACATCGCGTCTTCCATGCGTTTAAGAACATCACGTTTCAAATCTAGCGACTCGAAAACGGCTTCAATCGCGATATCTGCGCCAGCAACAGCGCCAAAATCAGTCGTCGGCGTAAGGCGGGCAAGAATCTCTTCTTGCGCAGTGTCATCAAGCTTCGCCCGCCCCATCGCTTTACGGGCATAGGCAATTCCGTTCTCCGCTTGAGCCTGCTCTTGGTCAATCATCACAACCTCAAGCCCTTGGCGTGCAAGGGTATAGGCAATGCCGGCCCCCATCATGCCGACCCCGACCACGGCTGCCTTCTTCGGTTGCCAGGTCGGCGTATTGGCAGGACGCCGGGCTAGTTTACGCAAGGCCTTTTTCGATGCAAAGCCTGTCCGCATAAAGTCGCGTGAGCTGGGGTTAGATAGGTTCTTGGCAAAATACTGTGCCTCTAGCGATAACCCTTGATCAATGGTTACCATTGACCCTTCGTATACGCATGACATGACCGCCGCTTTACCCGGAGAGTCTTTGGGGCGCCCAGCACATAGAGCCGGATTGCCCATATCAAACAACATGCGGTTCGCGGGCGTGTGGGCATCTCCGCCTGGAATTTTGAACTTCTTTTCATCCCAAGGCTGACCAGCGGACGGTTCCGTCCGCAACCAAGCTCGGGCCGCCTCGACCACCTGCCCCGGGGCGACAAGTTCATCGACTAGCCCCATTTCCGCGGCCTTGTGAACGCTGATGGGACGCCCTTCAACAAGCAGCGGCAGAGCCGCACTGACACCGGCCAGGCGTATCGCCCGCTGGGTGCCGCCCCCACCCGGTAAAAGCCCAACAGTGACCTCGGGAAAACCAACTTTGATTTTCGCATCGTCTGCCGCAAACCGTCGGTGGGTCGCAAGACACACCTCCAAACCACCGCCCAGGGCATCCCCCTCAATCGCCACGGCAACAGGCTTCCCGCCCGTTTCCAATGACCGTAAGGCTTTTTGTAGAGGCATGCATTGGTGGAGAAGCGGTTCATACCGCTCATGCCCCTCCGCCTTGGAGGACGCGAAGGCATCATAAGCGTTGATCAGTTCATCAAGATCGCCGCCGGCGCTAAAGAGATCCTTCCCACTGACAAGGAGAAGTGACTTGACGGACTCATCCGTCATGAGATCATCGACAATGGACTGTAACTCGCCCTCAACATCGTGATTTAAGACGTTTACAGCGCGATCAGGATCATTCCAAACAAGTGTGGCGATACCGTCCGACGCGCGGTCTACTGAAAATGCTCGGACCATTAGACTGTCTCCCGCTCGATCATGACGGCCGTGCCCATGCCGGCGCCAATACAAAGAACCGCGATACCGCGATTAAGGTTTTTGCGCTCCAACGCATCAAGTAACGTGCCGAGCAACATGGCACCCGTTGCCCCGATGGGATGCCCCATGGCGATTGCGCCGCCGTCAATATTGACGCGATCTGCGTCCAATTTGAACTTCGCCATCACGTCCAATGGCACGGCCGCGAACGCCTCATTGACCTCCCAAAGGTCAATATCCTCAGGCGTCAAACCAGTGCGCGCTAAGATTTTTGAAATGGCAGCCTCTGGCCCCGTGAAAACAATTGTCGGTTCCGACCCCGATGTTGCGAAGGCTCTGATACGCGCTCGCGGCTTAAGGCCCGCACGACGTCCAATTTCCTCTGTTCCCAGAAGAACGCCCGCTGCGCCGTCGACAATACCCGACGCGTTTCCGGCATGATGAACATGGTCGACACGCTCTAGGTGCGGATATTTCGATATGATCACATCATCGAGGCCATGCTTTTGACCAAGGTCAGCAAAAGACGCCTTTAACCCCGCAAGGGATTCAACTGTTGTGCCGGGACGGATGTGCTCATCCCTCGACAGGACGGGCGCGCCGAGATGATCAACAACCGGAATAACCGATTTGTCAAAATGCCCCGCCTCCCAAGCCGCATGCGCGCGGTTTTGGCTCTCCACAGCATAAGTGTCGACCGCTTCGCGATCAAAACCGCCAAGTGATGCCAGGCCGTCAGCGGCAACGCCCTGAGAGATAGCTGATAAATCAATGGCCACCCGTGGGTCAGTGTATAACGCACCGCCTTCAGCGCCCATCCACACGCGGCTCATGCTTTCAACACCGCCCGCGACAATCATATCCAGCTGATGGGACGCGATCTGACCAGCGGCGAAGTTCACCGCATCGAGGCCAGACCCACAAAACCGATTAATCTGAATACCCGCGACGCTGTCGTCATACCCGGCCCGCAAACCCGCCGTTCGTCCAAGGCAAGCGCCCTGCTCATTAATGGGCGTCAAACACCCCAGAATAACGTCATCAACAAGAGCTGTATCAAGATCATTACGATCTCTTAAAGCTCTCAACGTTTGCGCGGACAGCTCAGTCGCAGGGGTCGCGTGCAAGCCACCTGCAGACCTACCCTTGCCGCGCGGTGTGCGCACATGGTCGTAAATAAAACAATCAAGCATGACAGCGTCACATTGCTCCTTATTAGCACGAATAGTTATTCTTCCGCCTGAAGGGCGATTCCTTCACGGCATAATTTTTCAATCTCAGCTTCATTGTACCCAGCTTCAGACAAGAGCTGTTGGGTATGTGTGCCCGGTTTTGCCGGTGGGCGCGGCGCGGCCGTCTCATTCACACGGAAGCGTGGCGCAGGCATTGGCTGGCGCAAGCCCGCAACCTCCGTGTAAACACCGCGGGCAACCGCATGAGGGTGAGTATGCGCCTCCTCAAAGCTGAGGACGGGTGCACAGCAACTGTCGATATGATCTAGCCGGGCGCGCAACTCATCTTGCGTCCAGCGACCAAAGGCGCGCTCCAGCAACTCCCGCAGCTCAGGCCATCGGGCCTTATCAAACTGAGACTCAACGGGGAAATCCACCTCAAGAGCCTCAAGCGCTTGAACAAAGAACTTCGATTCAAGGGCCCCCAAGGTGTAATATTTCTCATCTTTTGTTCTGTAAACAGCGTAATATGGTGCACTTCCGTCTAGAACATTTGTACCGCGCTCGCACGTCCAGTCTCCCGACGCCAGCATGCCGCTGAAGATAGATGTCAGGTGGGCAACACCGTCCGACATAGCCGCATCAACGACTTCACCTTTACCCGTGCGACGCGCCGCTTGCAGAGCGGCAACAACACCAAATGCCATATAAAGGGCGCCCCCAGCGAAGTCGCCGACAAACATAAGGGGGATAGGCGGCGCCTCCCCAGCGCGGCCCATCGCATGCAATGCACCGGTAATCGCGATGTAATTTAAGTCGTGTCCGGCACGCTCGGATAAGGGACCGTCCTGCCCCCACCCGCTGAGACGCCCATACACCAGGTCAGGTTTTACCTTAAGACAAGCATCTGGCCCAATGCCCAATCGCTCTGCCACGCCTGGACGAAAGCCTTCGATAACAATGTCGGCATCGGACACAAGGCGCAGAGCCGCATCGACACCTTCCGCACTTTTAAGGTTCAGCGCGATAGATCGCCGATTACGCGACAGCACATCATATTGAGGGGGCACCTCAATCCCGAGGCCCGATGAAGCCACCCGGTCGATTTTAACAACATCGGCGCCCAAATCCGCCAACAGCATGCAACTCATCGGTGCAGAACCAATACCGGCAAACTCTATGACTTTAACGCCCGCGAGCGGCCCCTTCGGCTGATCAGCTTCAGTGGAATTCTTATGATTCATCTTTTGAGTCTTTGAGTCAAAAATCTATCAGCCACGCGAATGGCTAGGAAAATCCTCGATAAAATATCAAGCATGCATACGATATATCCGAAACATGCTCTGTCGACAACAAGAACTTTGCCGCTGGGTCACCGCAACCAAAACGATGCGTTCGAACTTGATTAATCAAGCTGAAAATATGGAACGCCTTCCAAATTTAGGGCAAAAACAACCCGTCCTCAGAACAGTGAGCGATACCGTTCGCGGTCGCAGCAAAATCAATAAAAAATCTAAAGCATTGTTTTTAATATAAAAAATTTCATATCCCTGCACAAAACATCAGGCTACCACCAGAATAAGGCAGTTGACATAATAATAAGCATGCTTTTAGTTATGCATACTTTCTATATTGCGTAGTCGCGGATCGCAGCCTGTCATAGCGGCAATTTCAGTGCCCCGTAACCACGCGAAGCTCAAACGGATTTATACACCGATGACCAACGCCACCACGACCGATGAAGAAGAACCAACATTCGTTCGGATACCTGCACCGGATACTGTGAGTCCGCAGGCACAAGCCTTTATCAACGCGCCTGTTAATCTGGAACTTGTTCGAACAGTCCCCAAAGGGATCGATGCTTGGCATACCTCAAAAGCGGAAGCCAATGGCGCAATGATGATGATGGTCGCAGGCATGAAAGAGGGCATGCCGGTGAGCGTCGATAACGGGACGTTGGCGGACGTTCCTGTACGCTATGTGACGCCAACGGAACTTAGTGATAGTCGAAAAAATAAGATTGTTCTCAATGCCCATGGGGGCGGATATGTTTACTTTGACGGTGAGTGCTGTCTGCTAGAGGCCCTGCCCCTCGCGTGGCAGACAGGCTACAAAGTCGTAACACCAGACTTCAGAACGCCGCCTGATCATCCCTTCCCTGCCGCTATCGAGGATGTTTTCGCAACATATAAAGAGCTTCTGAAGAGCTATTCTCCGGAAGACATTGCCTTCTATGGCGCATCATCAGGGGGCGCACTGTGTCTGGGCGCCCTCCTCATGGCACAAGAAGAAGGCGTTCCCATGCCCGCCGCACTTGGCCTTAGTACTCCCTGGGCCGAGCTTGGCAAATCAGGTGGCAGCTACCTAGCAAATGAGGGACTGGACCCGATTGGCTACACCTATGATGGCGGCCTTGCCGCGGCAGCAAGCCTTTATGCGGGAGATGCGGATATTAAAAACCCTCTCATTTCTCCTGTCCATGCCAACTATTCAGAGGGCTTCCCCCCCTCTCTCATTATCACGGGAACCAGAGACCTGTTTCTCAGCAACTCGGTCCGTTTACACCGTAAATTGAGGGGATCTGGCCTTGATTCTGACCTCCATGTTTTCGAAGCGATGTGGCACAGCTTTTTTGGTGTTCCAGAAACAGAAGCAGCAATGGCGGAAGTCACACGCTTTTTCGACAAAAATTTCCAATTATAGCTTCGTAAATTTCATTACCACTCACCCACAAACAAGTCGGAAGTTATGACGATGACAGACCAAACGACCTTCAACAATGACTGGATCATCCCCCTTAGCGACGAAGAGAAAAAAACCTTCGATAAGGATGGGTACCTCATTTTGAAAAACCTGCTCACACCAGAGCAACTTGCCAACGTTCGCCATCACCTTGATGCAAAAATTTCTCAAGGTGAGACCAAAGAAGGCAAGGAAATGAACGAGAAGATGCATGCCTCCTTTAAAAGCTATATTGAGGTATTGGATAAGTACCACGAAGCTGGAAAAATCACGGAAGCCGAACTCAATAAACTCAAAATGGGCAAGGCCTTTGGGCATACAGTCGATACATCGCGTTTCGAATGGGAAGAGCTAGAGGAAATTGGTAACTTCGGCGGCGCCATGGCCATGGATATTGTGGCCGGCTTCAAGAGCGGGCTTCCCATGGACGCGCCCATCGACGACGGCGCAGTGCGGGTCGCCAACATGGCGAACGTGAGTAGCGACTTGGCTGTTCTTTACACGCATCCTCGTGTCCTTGGTGCTGCCCACCATCTTTTTGGCGAGGATTTCAAAATCAACGAAGTTTCAAGCCGATCTTCAGGACCAGGAAAAGGCGCTCAAGCCTTGCATTATGACGTAAACGATGCCCATGAAATGGGTAAAAAACAGCGGGGCGTCGACAAGTCAGACCTTGTCTTTGCAATGTGGGCGGTTGATGATTTCGACGAGGAAAACGGGGCCACACGCGTCGTTCCAGGAAGTCATGTATGGAAGGACTCCCCAGAAGACGTCCTTGATGAAAAAGAAATGATGGCGCCCTATCCCGGCCAGAAACAAGCAGTCATGCCAGCGGGATCGGTGTTGCTCTTCCAGTCTTACATCTGGCACTCAGGCGTCAAAAACACATCAACCCGCAATCGACGCATGTTCTACAATAGCTTTGGTGAACGACAATATCCCGCCTTGCAGGATATGAAAGAGTTCCTCAGTGATGAACGCAAGGCGGAACTCACCGATGTCGAACGATACGTCTTCGAGCTTTAGGCGGAAGAACTTCGAGACGGGAACGAAACAGCTGGGGTAGCCGTTTGCGCTGAGACTTAGAGCCATAAGGCTGCGTCTTGCGAAGTATCTGTAGGCCAAGTAAAGGTGTGTATGGCTTCCCCTCTGTCTAACCCCGTCTATCGTAACCTATTTGCGGCGCAAGTCATTGCGCTCGCCGGCACAGGTTTAACCACGGTCGCCCTCGCGCTCCTGGCCTACGATTTGGCAGGAGGTGATGCTGGTGCCGTTTTAGGGACGGCGCTTGCGCTCAAAATGGTGGCTTATGTCGGCGTGGCACCAATTGTTGGTGGCCTCGCCCATCATATTCCGCGCCGCGCATTTCTTATTGGCTTAGATATTGGACGAGCTACCATTATCGCCAGCATGCCATTCGTCACCGACGTTTGGCAGGTATATGTTTTAATCTTTTTACTGAACGCATTCTCGGCAGGGTTTACACCAACGTTTCAGGCGACAATCCCCGATATCTTGCCGGATGAAAAACAGTATACCCGAGCCTTATCATTATCCCGCCTTGCCTATGATTTGGAGAATCTCCTTAGCCCCTCGCTTGCCGCGGCGGCGCTCGCATTTGTCAGCTATCATACTTTATTCGGCGCCAATGCAATCGCCTTCTTAGTTTCCGCGGCGCTCGTCTTCTCGGTTCAATTACCCATCCATAAGGCGCAAGCCAGGGCGCAGGGCATCCTTCGCAACATCACGCACGGGACCACCATATACCTTAAAACCCCTCGCTTACGCGGACTTCTAGCTTTATCGTTCGCCGCGTCATGCGCTGGGGCGATGGTTATCGTCAACACAGTGGTCTATGTGCGAGATTATCTTGGTGGGGCGGAAACTGAAGCTGCTATCGCCTATGCCGCCTATGGCGGCGGCTCAATGATCATCGCCCTGTTACTACCACGCCTTCTAGATACGCGATCAGATCGTCCATTTATGTTAGCTGGTGGCATTGTCCTTGCCTTAGGGCTGACCGCGAGCGTGACATCACCAAATTTTGCAGGACTAATGTGTCTTTGGTTCGTTCTCGGCATCGGCGGCTCTCTTATTCAAACACCGGCGGGGCGTCTTTTAAAAAGATCGGCACACGATGCGGATCGGCCGGCTATCTATTCCGCCCAATTTGCTTTGTCCCATGCCGGATGGCTTGTTGCCTACTTGTTTGCGGGCAAGATTGGGGCTGCTTCAAGCCTTAGCGTCGCCTTCATTGTTCTGGCTTTGCTCGCCCTCCTATCGACAGGGGTAGCCGCATTTGCCTGGCCCCGTAGAGACCCGATGGTGGTGGAACACACCCATGACAGCGTCGAACACGAACATCTTCATGTGCACGATGAGCACCACCAACATAGCCATGAAGGATGGGAGGGGCCGGAACCGCACAGCCACCCACATCGACACGGGCCGATACGGCACAGCCATGCATTCGTGCTCGATGCGCACCACCCTAAGTGGCCAAACTGCCAGCTTGCGAGGCCCACACCCAATCTTCGAACAGCGCCGCGCCAATGAAGAGCATACATTTCTTAGCCGCGATAGGCTGAACTTCTTGGAAGAAAACGCAACTGCGTTTATCCTTCTCTCAAGGGAGAAGCAGATAATTTCTCATAGAAAACAGAGCATTACGTTTTCGAGGCCAGATCCATTTCGACTATAATTTGCGGGGCTCAATCGAGATAAATATAGAAATCATGCTTCCTATTTTTTTATGGAGCTGATAATAAATCAGGATGTCGCCTAACTTGAGAGGCGGTACCCCAGACACGTCCCAGGAGGATTTACAACATGTCCGTAGATGGAACTTATAACGTAACGATGAGCAGCCCAATGGGCAAACAAACTGGCTCAATAACCCTTGCCAGCAATGGAAGCGAGTTGACCGGTAGCATGTCTCAGATGGGCAATACAATTGACATACTGAACGGCGCTATCGACGGCGAAACTTTGTCTTGGGAGTCCAAAGTTACGTCGCCGATGCCGATGACGATGAAGTGCACTGCCAAAGTAGAGGGTGACACTATCAGCGGCGAAGTGAAGCTAGGGGCATTTGGCACCGCAAGCTTTGAAGGCACTCGCACTTAAAAGCCAAATTTCTCTGCACACCTAGCTCATAGCGGAGGGGTGGGATGATCGATCCCACCGCTGGAGCTAAATTGTTAAAGTTCTCTGGATTATATTTCTGGAGGACTTTTTTTGCATTCAGTGACAGGACTGGCACGCGATAGGGCAATAGAGAGAACACAATGTCTCTCTATGATTTTTTTAAATCGATGCTGAGTCAGATGCATTCTTTATGCGCGAGACTCTCCTGAAGAAAAGCGCAATAAATCTGCATAGAGAGAAGGTCAGGCGCACTAACCGAATATCCTAAGCTGCGCCTATGCCGACCTTGTTCTCAACCCGCTGGGGTGCAGGTGGCGCCTTTCCAAGTATCATGTCACTCGCCTTCTCCGCAATCATCAGTGTGGGCGCTTGAACATTTGCCGTTGTCCAAGTTGGAAACACTGATGCGTCAACGACTCGCAGATTTTCAACTCCCTCGACGCTTAATTTTGAGTCAACCACTTTAGATCCGTCTGCCGACATACCGCATGTACCGGTTGGGTGGTAATATCGCTCGCTCAGTTTACGATTATAGGCGTCGATCGCACTATCAGACGTGACGTCCGGTCCCGGCATCGTTTCGCGACCTCGGAATTCATCAAAGGGTCCTTGCGAAATAATATCACGTGCAAGTCTTAACCCGTAACGGTGCGCCTCGAGATCATACTCTTCAGCAAGGTAATTATGCCGGATACGTGGATCAGCTTGAGGGTCGTTAGATTTCAGCCGGACAGTGCCCCGACTTCTTGGGTTCATATGCTGCCACGCCAAGGTAAACCCATGCTCTTCGACATACGGCATATCGTCGCCAAGAAAAGCGAGATGTCCGAAATAGTACATTAAATCGGGCCTGTTCAGTGACTTATCAAACTGGGCGAATAAACCTGCGTCAAAAGGTAAATAGGTAAAAGGCCCAGTGCCGAGCATGAGAGCTTGAAGAGCGCCACGCATGCGGCCAAATTGCCTCATATCGCTCGCCATCGTAATCGGCTGCGTACACGTATATTGAATACCTGTTCCCAGGTGGTCACGTAGATCGGAACCAACCCTCGCATTATCCAAAATTGGTTCGATCCCAAACTCTCGCAAATGATCGGCGGGGCCAATCCCCGAAAGCATCAGCAATTGCGGAGACTTATACGCACCACAAGACACGATAACATCGGCCTCGCTATAGGCCTGTTCGGTCACACCCTTCCGAATATACTCCACACCTTCTGCTTTTCGTCCGTTAAACAAAAGGCGAGCCGCCTCTGCGTGCTTAATGATCGTAAGATTAGGGCGGTTCATCACCGGATTTAGAAATGCGACCTTGGCCGAGCAGCGCCGCCCTGTCCGTGGATTCTGATTATGCTGCATACGAAATGTTTGCATGCCAATTCGGCTATTAATGTCATCATTATGATGAAACTGTAGCAACCCTGCGGCTTCCACAAAAGCATCGTAAATCTTACAATCAGACTGATGTGTACGGACGTGCATTTCACCATCCGCAGAGTGATAGTCATTTAACTCCCCGTGAAACTTTTCGCTCCTCTTGAAGTAAGGCAGAACCTCGTCATATGACCATCCCTCCAGGTCCATATTGGACCACTCATCATAGTCTTCCGCCAACCCACGGAGGTAGATTTGCCCGTTGATAAGGGAACTGCCCCCTAACCCACGACCGCGGGGCAGCAACATCCCTTCTTCTCGATCAATCCCAGGTTCTTCATCGGCGACAAAGCGCCAATTATTGGGGTGCTCTTCTTCTATTATATAAAAAAGCCCCAAAGGCAGATGGATCAACGGCGAGTTATCACTGCCACCAGCCTCCAGCAACAAGACACGGCGGTTTGGATCAGCACTCAACCTATTGGCCAATACACAACCCGCGGAGCCAGCACCGATAATAATATGCGTGTATCGATTTTTCATAATGGCCTTTCATAGCTCTTTATATTGATGATAATTTTACCGCCGTACGCTTGGGACTTGATCAATTGTGCGCTGGTACGTTATCTTTCGGTCGTGCGTGAGAGTCCTAAGAACATATCTTTGCCCGAAATCTTCTCACATTATTATAAAGCATGCCTACTATAATGGGCGTAAATACGCTGTCAATACGCGATAAAATCTCCATTGCAGGAGTATCGAAAATCACGATGGGGTACGCACGCACAATCAGTAGCAGATGTACGGATAAGCCCATTGCGCCAACTGAGGAGAAGTGGCTCCATGGTCCCCAAAAAGGCGAGAAGGTTCTGGCCGCGCAACGGCCATACGTCGCGCGCTTGTCATAGACGTTTGAAAGACCCACTGATGCAGCCAGCCCGCCTCACCGTATGGAGAACACGCGCATAGCATCCAGTTGCCAGATCATCTTTCTCAACAGGCAATCTCTTAAAAAGCGCGCAGACCAGATGATACAGTGCCACGGCACCATGGCCGCGAGGATGCCCCCTAACCCGCGGACGAACTGTAGGTCGCACGCCCAACGGCAACAAGCTTGCCGTCGTCTTGATTGTAGACATCAACATCCACAACACCCACAGTACGACCAGCACGCCGAACCTTGGCAATCGCCCGAAGGCCTTTACCTTTAGCCGCACGCAAATAGTCCGTCCTAAAATTGATTGTTGGCACACCATGCCCAAGAACATAGCCTAGTGCATAACAACCAACAGTGTCGATCAATGACGCAATCGGTCCACCGTGAAACTGTCCCGTGCCGTCTAAGCGCTCAGCCAGTTCAGTAAACGGCATGCTCATCTCAAGCTCTTGCGCATCCACGTCCCAGCGTTCTGCCTTCATCTTAAACGCTCGGATAAAGGGCGATACATCAAGCCCTTCTTGAACATCTGCAACCGTTGCGTCTTTACCCATATTCATAACCAGTCTCCAATATGACCGCCGCAAAACAAGGTTGCGGCGGCTTTCTCCAATGTGTGTTTTCGTTCTAAGCCCAATCTGGCGTAAGGACGACTTTGCCGAAGACGTTTCTGTCAGCAAGCTTTTGAATCATCTCACCAGCTCGTGACATCGGTGCGACTTCGTCGATGACAGGCTTCAAGCGTTTTTCGGCAACCGCGTCCAGCAAGGCGACCTGATCATCAGGAAACCAACCATTGGATCCCATAATATTCAGCTCATAACTCCAAACATAGCGGATATCGGTTTGAGCATCATAGCCTGCTGTCGCGCCGCAAGTTAGCATGCGCCCGCCTTCACGAAGCGTTCGCAAAGACGGCATCCAAGTGTCACCGCCGATATAGTTGATACAGATATCAACGCCGCCACCGCCGCCGCCGAAACGAGGTTTGCCGGCAATCTCACGGCACGCCTTCATAAAGTCCTGGGACGATGTGTCGATCACATGATCGCAGCCAATCTCCCGCAATCGATCAAGCTTCCACCCCGAGCTGCCGCAACCAATAACCTCGCAGCCTATTTCTTTCAGGAGCAAAACCGCGCAATTCCCAACACCGCCGGTCGCGCCAAGAACAAGGGCTTTCTCACCCTTTTTCGCTTGGGCCCGAGCGTGTATCATCCGATATGCCGTTCCGTACGCAATCGGAAGAGCGGCCGCATCCTCAAAGCTGACAGAATCGGGAATGCGAATAATATGGTCTTTAGGAAAACCAATATATTCAGCCGCCGCACCGCGCCGTGTTTCCCCCGTCATCCCTTCCGCAGGTACGAAAGGGTAAGCGGTTACCCGGTCCCCCTCTTTATACTCCGTAACATTTGCCCCCGTCTTGGCAACGACACCAGCTACATCGCCAGCAGGAACCATTGGCAACGGAATTTTCAAGCCTTCGATCCCAGCGACAACCATCGGGTCGAACCCGTTTAGAGCCACAGCTTTAACCGAGATGATCACATCATCGGGACCGCATTCAGGCTCTGGAATTTCACCAATATGTAGATTGGACGTGGGGCCGTGCTCGTTGAATATGACAGCTTTCATGAAACTTTTCCTTACTTGAGTTCCTATGTAAAATTTTGATCTGTGTAAGCTTTTTTTACCTCAGCTTTAAGAACTTTTCCCATATGGTTGCGAGGCAAAGCCTGAACTTCGAACACTTTGGATATGCGCTGCACTTTACCCAGACGTTCGTTCGTCCATTCTCTTATTTCATCAATTGAGGCTGTTGACTCAGGCCGGCGCACGATACACGCGACAGGTGTCTCTCCCCAGCGGTCATCGGCAATACCGATAACGGTCGCCTCCTCAACATCGTTGTGACGCATCAAGACTGTTTCAAGATCAATCGGGAATACGTTAAACCCGCCTGTAATAATGAGATCTTTTTTCCGGTCTGTGATGAAGAGAAATCCATCGTCGTCAACATACCCCATATCTCCGGAACGAATGTACTTCTTGCCATCCTCGTCATACCAGAACAGCGCCTTCGTAGCCTCTGTTTTTTTGAGATAACCTTCCGTCATCATACTATTCCGACCGCCGATTTCCCCCACCTGACTTGTCGGTAACTTTTGACCCTCTTCATCGATCGCTAAGACAATTGCATCCATCCCGAAAACACTGCCAACCGATTCGATCTTATCCAAATGATCTTCAACAAATAAGATCGCCGACGGCGCCCCTTCAGTCATCCCGTACACATCGGCGAGGCCGCCTGGCCAGCGTTCGATGACTTCCTTCTTCATATCAATCGATAGCGGCGATCCGGCTGAGAATTTCAACGCCTCGCAGCCATTGCGCGCGGTTCCGAAGGCTGGGTCTTTGACAAGCTTTCGAATTTGCGCTGGTACAAAGAAGAAGTGGGTTGGCGCCTCGTCACGACAGAGCGCTTCAAACTCTTCCATACCGAAACGATCATAAATTATTGACGCTCCCCCACCCCAAAGTGAGGAGAACACACCGAACAGCCCCCAATTTCCATAGAGTGATGTCGGCAATATACTGATAGATTCATTTGATAGCGCTGCATAAGCCGCCATTCCGGACGAACTGGCTGCGCGATAATTATGATCGTGCCGAATCCCCTTGGGCACTCCGGTCGTACCAGATGTATAGATGATGTTGAACTCAGTTTGCGGTGTAACCTGATAGCGATGGCTTTCACTGGTCACGGCAAGAGCATCACTCCAACTCGTCCATCCCTCTTCTTCGAAGTCGAGCGCGAACTTCTTGGTGACCTCAAAGGGCCCGCAACTGGTAAGGATTTCAGCTGTCAATGAGCGGGTCGCATCATCCGTTACGATAGCTTTACACTCGGCATCGATAATCATCTGTGCACAATCAACCGGCTGAATACGCGTTGGCAAAGGAACGAAGGACAGCCCCGAAAAAGCCGCCCCGAGCGCAACAGCAATATAGTCAAGACTATTACCCGCGCACAAAGCGACGCGATCACCTGGCTTCAGGCCTGCACCATGAAAGGCCGCCCCCGCATGATCTATGGCCTCTACGAGTTCGCCATAGGTTTGCGAATGCGCCCGGTAACGCAAGGCAAGGGCGTCTGGGCGTTCCTGTGCTATCGCTCTTAAGCGATCGGGTAGTAAGATCATTTCTGACATGATTTCGAGTATTTGAGAGCGATAGAGCGGCCATGACCGATCTCACCCCTCCCTAAGACTTCCTTCCGATAAGACATTTGTCGTTCCCGCCTCAACTCACTGGTCTGAGCCCTTGAGCGCCCTCCGCCACAGCAAGGCATCGGTGAGTAGCAGGTGACACATGCTAAGCATGCTTGTCAATATATATCAAGTATGCTTATTATTCACCAGTCACGCGATTACCGAGGCACATCTGCAATGCTGAGAAAATAAACCTCCTGAAGGATCAGCCCGAAGACACCTAAGCCACGCTCTTACCAGTCGCTCCCCAACGCAAAACGCACGAAGCGAAGAGAGGGTGATGCAGCGCCTTCCTCAGTCTTATTGACAGCATGCTTTATATATGCGAACGGATTGTTGAACCCACCCAGCCCGCAAGCGAGTAGATAAAGCGAATGACAGTCGATAACGAAATTTCCGAGTTTCTAAAGCGGTACAATCGCGCAACCCATATTGGCGACGTGGACACGCTCAAAACATGTTTTGATGAAAATTGCGTCGTCGACGGCTATTGTGCCGATGTGAGGTGGCGCGTCACCCTCGCTGAATATTTTGCCTTAATTGAGGAATATCCCTCAAACGAAGCGCAGGGGCTAGAAGACAGTACTGAGGTGTTATCGGTCGACCAAACCGGACGGTCCGCGATTGTAAAGGTTCGCGAAACATCGACACCTATGCAATATACTGATTACCTCTCCTTGATACGATTAGAGTCGGGTTGGGTTGTAACGCACAAGGCGTATTACAGCAAACAGCCCCCACCCGTTTAGAAATCCAACCCCGCTGCTCGATCCTGAGTTTAGGTATCAAAACTACAGCAACCTTCATAATCAAGGCGAAGATACATGGCGCAGGATCATCCATATACCCACATCATTGTCGGCGCAGGATCTGCGGGATGCGTGCTTGCCAACAGGCTGAGTGCCGATCCCAACCGTAGGGTGTTGCTGCTGGAGGCTGGTGGCTCAGACCGCAATCCCCTAATCCATATGCCAGCGGGTCTGTTCTTCATGATCGAAAGTGAGAACGCCAACAATTGGATGTTCTACGCCGAAGACGAACCGGGCCTTATGAGAGAGGGAGGCATGCCTCTCCCACGTGGACGCGGGCTTGGTGGCTCCTCTCTCTTGAATGCCCAGCTGTATCTGAGAGGAGTGCCGGAAGACTATAACACATGGGAAAAAATGGGCCTCGAAGGTTGGTCCCACAGCGACGTGCTCCCATACTTTAAGCGCTCCGAAAGGTTTCATGGCCCTTTGAACGCTGCACGATCCGACAAGGGTGAGCTGCACGTCAGACCGCACCAATCCAATAACGCTCTATACGATGCATTTATCCAGTCCATGGAGGGGTTACAATTCTCCTATGTCGAGGATCCAAACCACAGTGTCGGGCTAAATTCATTTCGTATTCAGCATTGTCAGAACCCCAACACTGGGCGGCGCTGCTCAACAAAAGTCGCTTTCCTGAACCCCGCGATGGGGCGGAAAAATCTTACTGTTCATAAGCACTCCCACGCCACACGGATTATATTTGAAAAGGATGTAGCAGTCGGCGTTGAATATATCCGCGACAACAAGAAAATGACCGCCTATGCCGATAGCGAGATTGTCATTTCCTGCGGGGTGTACCAAGGCCCGCTCTTACTCATGCTGTCGGGTATTGGTCCGGGCGACCATCTTAAAGACCATGGCATAGATGTCATTGTCGATAATGAGAAAGTCGGCGCCGATCTATGTGAGCACATTGGCACTGGCGTTCAACATGCGTGCACGGTGCCTATAACGATGGCGCGCGACATGACGACGCTCGGGCAAATCAAAGCGGCGGCAAGAGCCTTCTTCCTAGGCAGCGGTCCATTTACTTATATGCCATTTGAAGGCGGATTCTACGCTAAATTCGATAAGGCACTCGACCGACCTGACCTCATGTACTACTTCGGGCACTTAGCATATCTTGGTGACGAGATGGAGCATGTAACGGATCATGGCTATTTCTTAGCCTGGCAGCATATGAATCCGGAAGTCCTAGGGAATGTCCGTCTACGATCGGCTAATCCACTTGATGCCCCAAAGATCAAACATAACTTTCTTGCAACCGAAGGTGATATGCAGGCGCACCGCTATGCATTTGACCTAGCGCGCCATGTGATGGCGCAAGGACCATTCGACCGTTATCGCGGTGTGGAGTTTACACCAGGTCCTCAAATGACAGAGAAAGAAGATATTGATCAATATATAAGATCAACTTCACTCCGCTATTATGCGCCAAGCGGTACCTGTGCCATGTCCGCTGACCAATCTAAAGTGACGAATGCAGAGCTAAAAGTAGAAGGCGTTCGGAATTTACGTGTCGTGGATGCGTCAATCTTCCCAACATGGACGACAGCGAACCCAAATGGCGTTGTGATTATGGTCGCAGAGAAAGCGAGTGATATGATCATGGGGAAAGAGGCACTCCCCCCTATTGATCTGGGCCATCGCGCCGCTTAACCCCGCAGAAAATCGATAATCTGTGTACCTTTTCAAAAGAGAGCTACAGCGGTTCGCGTTCCTTTGGAATCGCGAACCGCTGTAAGTTATTGTTTTGTCGCGCATCTTACGCGGATAACCGGAACCACTTATCCGCGATGCGCTCTAATGGTGGCTCGATTGCCAGGGTTTGCAATGATTGTCCTAGTTTTTTTCTTTGACGCGCAAGCGAACTCCAGTCGATCCAATCAAGTCGTCCAAGGCGCCAAGCGTTGACCGCACCATTTAAAGACCCCTCACCGCCTTATCGTATCGCTTCTTCAACGCGTCGAAGGGCTTCATCCTGATGCGGTTGAAGTTCCTGAAAGCGCATTGTCGCCAACATCTCTTCAAATGGGTCCGCCACACCCGACTCAATACCGCTCAACGTTTCAATGACAGCAAGCCCAAAGAAAGGAGCGGTTGAGGGGCAATACCCGCCCTCATGGCACATCACGATACGTCCGGGGCAAAGGTGGTCTGCAACGTCAACAAGCTTTCCCGTGAGATATCGAAACCCGTCACCACTCACCATCATGCGTCCCAATTGATCATGGGCACCAGCATCAAAACCGCACGCGACAATAATCAGTTCAGGTTTGAATTTCTCCAAAGCGGGTACGATAATGCGGTCCATCGCAGCTTTGTAAGCGCCATTGCCAGACCCCGGGGGCAGAGGAATGTTGATAGTGCACCCCTCACCATCGCCCGCCCCTCGCTCTTCAATTTCCCCAGTGCCAGGTGGAAAGCAACCGTCCTGATGAATAGAAATCGTGAGCGCACGAGGGTCATCATAAAACGCGGCCTGCGTTCCATTTCCATGGTGAACATCCCAATCTACAATAGCAATGCGCTCGGCCTTTCCGACCTCGAGCGCATGCGCGCCCGCAACAGCGGTGTTGCAGAAAATACAGAAACCCAAGGCCTCATCAGGCATAGCGTGATGCCCCGGCGGGCGGACAAGGGCGTAAGCATGTCGTGCCTGGCCCTTCATGACGGCATCAACGGCCTCAACAGCGCCGCCAGCGGCAAGCCGCGCAACATCGATACTCCCCACACCAACAGGAGAGTAAGCGCCCGCATCCGTAAGCCATTGATCGTTTAAGGCCGCCATACGCGCGATATGCCCACGGGTGTGGACCCGTGCCAGCTCATCGTCCGTTGCAGGGCGCGGCGCAATAATGGAAAGTTGGGGTGTGACACCTGCGGCATCTAGAAGATTCTTGATACGTCGCTTCGCGTCGGGGTTTTCATAATTTCGGTACGGCTCCACAGGAAACCCATAGGGCATGATACCGGCAGCCTGTCCTGTCGCATGCCACATATAAAGCTCATGCCAAACAAGGCCTGTTTTTGGGGTCACTTCAACCAAACCTTCTCATCCACACTTATTTTAGTAAGCATGCTTTGTTTTATACTTTGTGTCAATAACACCCCCGGAAGGACCATAGGGAAGTAAAGATCATCAAAGAGAAACCGCTAAACACCACCCCCGGACCACTGCATGCATGCCTCGGCACGTACAACAAGCGCATCCCGCTAAGGGCTAAAGTACTTCTAGGCTAAGCGTGTGCGGCTGGCCGTCCGAAAGTGTCTCCCCGATTCCAATTGAAGCGGAGACGCTTTAGCCTTGTTAGGGTTAGGGCATCGATGCCAAAGGCCCAATCGCCCGAGGAAACAATGCGTGGCCATACGCCTGGAAAGACAACTTTCTTCAAGCGTATTTGTTAGCGCACAGCGTCTCAAAAAAGGGCTGAGATTGAATGAATTCCGCCCTCAGACTATAAGCGAGAAGGCTGACCCTCGTGCAAGACGAAGCGCACGACACCCACAATAATCGAGGTGCTTTCCGGCTATATGTCCTCAGCGTGAAGACCACGCTTTAAAGCGTTGAAGTAATCGACCTCATAACGCTTGGAAACCGCAGCGTCTTTGGCCAATTGCCACCCGTGACAAACCGATGGATAAATGACCAACTCGGTCGCAACACCATCGGCCATAAGGCGCTCCGCATATTCTACATTCTCTTCACGGAATAAATCAAGCTGCGCCGTTGCAAGCCATGTATTGGGCAAGTCACGAAGCGTCTCAGCACGCGAAGGCACCTGAGGAGCAATGCGTGGCGCATCCCCCAAGTAAGCATTCCACCCAAGTTTGTTATTATCACGCGTCCAAACAAACTCACCCGTGGTTGGATCGGCTGGCCGTTCGTCAGTTCCCGTCTTATCGTCAATCATGGGAACAACTAGTAGCTGAAAGTGTACCGGATAGTCGCCAATATCGCGCGCCATGAGAGCAAGGGCCGCAGCAAGACCGCCGCCGCAGCTTTCCCCCCCAATGCCAACCCGCGTCGGATCTACGCCCAGTTCAGCCGCATTCTCATGCACCCAAGCGAGCACGGCGTAGCAATCGTCCAAAGGCGCAGGAATAGGGTTCTCAGGTGCGTGCCGGTAATCAACGGACAGTACCAAAATATTCTGTTCCCCAGCGGCCTTCACGTTCCACGTATCCATCATTTCAGGCGAGCCCATCAGATAGCCGCCGCCATGGATGTGAATAAATACCGGTGAAGGTGTTCGACGCGCGTTGGACGAGTATCGGAGGCAACGCACCTCTGGCCCCCCATTATATCCAGGAACATAGACCTCATCTCGCGTGACATTAGCGGCCTCAGCGTCACCTTGGTCAGCCAAAGCCATTTGCGCCATCATCTCTCGTATTGCCGGCAAGGTTTCATAGGTCATCTCCATAGAAGGAAGTGCCTCAATAATCGGCGCGATCTCAGGATCGAGAAGATGTTTGGTAGACATAGCAAGCCACTCCTTCAAATTAGTAAGCATAGTATCTATATATAATCGTGCCGTCAATGAACGATGTGCAATCGAAGGCTTTTATTGGACTCGCAATCGGGTTTCGGAGGGCCATCATTTGTTGGGGCATCCGCCTATCTGATCGAGTTTCTCAGTCGCTTCGACCGCCCCATCAGGTATCAAGAGCTTTGCTTTCGACAGCGACGCAGCAATTGGTGAGCCTCTGGTCGACGGATGGTACGGGCTGCGTGAGCAATTTCCCGATGACGGATCGCGCCAAGCCTGAAACCGCGAATACCTCAAGATCAAGCCCTTGAAGATATCTGGTATCGGTGTTCCGACAATTCATCTGGCGACCAAGCGCAATGAATATCTGAACCGATACTGATTAATCCGTCTGCCTCAAGATGAAATCCCATCAACACTTTGCGAGCACGGCTCGCAAAATGATCTCGTCACTGAAGGCCAGCGTTGCAGAGCCGGACCGTCCGCGCGGGTGCTGGCTTCGTCTGGCCCGATGTGGTCATCTGGCGCTCCCCAACGGTTCGCGGTCCTATGGAATCGCCAAGGCGCTGTAGCAAAGCAGTCGGCCAAACAAAGTGGTGGGCGATGAGAGACCAGAACTGTCGCGCCAAAGGCGCGCTTCTTTAGTAAGGGAGTTCGGCTGAACCGGCCTCTCTTATCGGCAGCCAAGCTCTTTCACTGAATAAAGTGGTGGGCGATGAGAGACTCGAACTCCCGACATCTTCGGTGTAAACGAAGCGCTCTACCAACTGAGCTAATCGCCCTTCTGTGACGGACCAGCTAGCTGGCGATCACGAAGAAATCTCATGTGCCCTAAGGGGCGAAGAAGATCAATTCCCGTTTTCGTTTTCTGGTTCAGCGGCGTCTGACGACGCACCCTCCTGCGGTGCAGCCTCAGGAGACAATAAGTCGATAGGGGCTGCTTCATCTGTCGATGGTTCGGTCACCGGCGCAGGAGCGTCTGTCCCTAAGAGATCAAGCAAATCCTCGCTGGTCGCAGTGCCGACGGGGGTCTCTTCAGTCGCCGACTCACCAGTAATGCTCCGGATCACCTCTTCCTGGGTGGGCCCACGATCCGCCAGCATGGCAAGGAGCATCGATGTGGAGAAAAACGCTGCGGCCAGGATGGTGGTGGTACGGGTCAGCACATTTGTGGCGCCGCGGCCGGACATAAAGCTGCCGCCGCCACCGCCGCCAATCCCAAGGGCACCGCCTTCAGAGCGCTGCAAAAGAACCACGCCCACCAGGGCAGCCACGAGAATGGTGTGAAGCGTTAAGATGACGGCCGTCATGGCACAGGTCCTATTCTTTTGCCGGTAGGGCGCTAGGCGGATTTGGGAAAGACGGAGGTAAGCCGTCGAAGCGCGCCTTGTAAGCCCGAAGCGCCTTCCGATGCAAGCCGGGCATCAAGGGCTCTGATAGCCTCCTCAGCATCGTCAGGGTGGGTGTGATGGATGGCATGGCCCGCCTCTTCTATCACCGTCACATTGGAACCCGGGATCTCTTTTGCAAGGCGACGCCCATGGACGGAGGTGATCACCGTCATGTCATGGGTCCCGGCAAGGATCTCCGTGGGGACCGCCAAACGGTTGTACTCGCGATGCATGGC
>CALFRH010000261.1 GCA_937919225.1 uncultured Parvularcula sp. | reverse complement strand
GACCGGCTTTTAAGGGGCCTGCCTATCAAGCGGCATCATCAGCGGGTTTGCTCGAAAAGGTCCTCACCATAATGATGGATACCTCGTAAAGGCCCCATATGGTGATCCCCAGCGCAATCTGGCTAATGGGATCTGGCGGCGTCAGGAACGCGGCGACTAAGAAAATACCCACAATAGCGAAACGGCGATTCTTCGCTAGCCAATCAGCGGTCACCAGCCCCGCCCGACCTAGTAGAGTCAGAATGACCGGTAGCTGGAACGCAAACCCAAAGCCGAGCATCAGGGTAAGGGCCAGGTTGAGATAGTCGTCCACCCGCACAAAGAGGTTATAGGATGCACTCCCCGATGCTTCTGCTGGCGCTTCCATCGACAAGGCAAAGTCCATCACAAAAGGCAAGATCAGTTGGTGTACCAGCATGATGCCCGCGGTGAACAAAAGCGGGATCGCCATGATGAAGGGCAACACCGCCCGCTTCTCATTCTTATAAAGGCCTGGTGCTACAAAGGCATACATCTGCCAGGCGACCACCGGGAAAGCGAGCATCAGCCCCGCAAAAAAGGACAGCTTCACCCGCGCAAAAAACAGCGTCAGCGGTGGGTAATTGAGAACCGCTGTATCTTCGAGGCCAGCCCTCTCCACCGCGCCCACGAACGGCAAGGTGAGGAGATTATAGAGTTGGTACGATACCGCAAAGCAAAGCGCGAACCCCACCACCGTCGCACCGAGACTAATCATGAGCCGGGTGCGAAGCTCTGTTAAGTGGCTGATGAGCGGCGCGCGGCTGGCTTCGACCTCATCATCATCGACCATGTCGGTCGATGGATCGCTGTCAGGCTTGGTGGTAGGGGACGTATCTGACATTATGACGCGGCTTTTCCTGTCGCGGCAGCATCCTCTTCCTCCGCCTCCGACATATCACCGTCGCTCGCCTCACTGTCGCTTGACGCGCCGGGGTCAGCGGTCGGCGTTGGATCGGCTTTTAGATAACGGTTCAAATACGAAACCGCCTATACCCTCTCACGGAAAAAAATCGCCGCCTTTAGCGGATCGATCTCCTTGCGCATCTCATCAATCTCAGCCTCGCGCGCCATTTGATCAAAGCTTGCACGAAACTCGTCCGCCATGCGGCGCATCTGGGCGACCCCCTTGCCAACCCGGTTCATAAGACGCGGCAAATCCTTTGGGCCCACCACGATGAGCGCCAAAATGCCGAGCATTAGAAGCTCGACCATGCCGACTTGGGGGATGAGCGTCATTGGGCGACGTTAGACTTTGCTTTTGTCAGTGGTGTCTGCCGTCGTCGCGCCGGGGGTGGCGGAGGCATCATCGACTTTGCCGGCCGGTTTTGCACTCGCATCATCTTCCTCTGACAACCCCTTGCGGAAGGACTTAATGCCATTGGCCATATCGCCCATGAGGGACGAGATTCGCCCCTTTCCGCCAAAGAGGACCACCACAAGGATGAAAAGGATGACAAATGTCTGCCAATTTGGACCCATAGGACCTCTCCAATAAACTACTCTTGCCTCAATAGGCGCCCCGACCTGCGGACGCAAATGAGGCGAAATTCGGTTCGCGGCACCCTGCCACGAATGTCTTACGAAGAAGTGGGGTCAGTCGTCCAATTCAGCAATATCGCTGTCACTATCGTCATCCGCGAAAGCGTCATTATCTTCCAGGATCTCGCCTGTGGGGTCGAGATCCTCCTCGTAAAAGGCGGCAGCGAACTCCGGCTCTTCTCCGTCGGACAAGACATCTTGCGGGTCAGGGGTTTCCGCATCATCGTCCTGGGGCGTGGGCACCGCGAACCCAGGTGGCAAGCGCGCCTCAAGCAAGCCAGCGGCCTTCAAATCCGCCATTCCCGGCAAATGAGAAAGAGATTCCAAGCCAAAATGCTCAAGGAAGTCTGGCGATGTCCCGTAAAGCAAGGGCCGCCCGGGCACCTCGCGCCGACCACGAATTTTCACCCACCCAAGCTCTAACAGCTGATCGAGGGAGCCTTTGGCCACCGCCACGCCCCTCACCTCTTCAATATCCGCCCGGCTGCAGGGCTGATGGTAGGCAATGATAGCTAGGGTTTCGAGGGCCGCGCGACTAAGACGCCGTTCCTGGGTGCGATGTTCAACGAGGATATCCGCGACATCGGCGGCGGTCACGAACTGCCACTTTTTGTCCACCTGCCGAAGGACGATCCCCCGATGCTCATAGTGCCGGGCCAGCACCTCCAGCAGCGCCTGAATGTCGAGGTCCTCAGAACCCGGCACCCGTTCTGCGAGAAAGGCGGTGGTCAGGGGCTTGGGCGAGGCAAACAATAGCGCTTCGAGCTGCCGCAGGGCCAGGGCCTCCGCCGCCTCCTTCGCGAAGGGGTTATCGGCCTGCTCAATTTCATCATCATCCGAAAGGGACACGACATTGCTCCCCTCTTCTATGCCGCCCGCTTCCCCGTCAGGGTCCAAAAGCGGTTCGGCCTCTTCCACCACCGCGCCCTCTTCCGCAAAAGCGGCAACAATACGATCCTGCGCCGCGCGGGGGTCCAAAGGCCCAATTAAGTCTTCAACCTCACGCAGAGGGCCCGCTTTACTGTCCGTCATCGTCTTATTCCTCTATCCCTGCCTGCGGTACGGTCGCTGAGGCAGGGTCCGTTGCCTTACGGATGTAAATTGGCGCAAACGCCCCCGTCTGACGCAGCTCCAACTGCCCCGATTTTGCAAATTCGAGAGCCGCCCCAAAATTACTGGCAATGACTGAGCGAGAGGGTGCATCCACCGGCCCGCCAGATCCCAAATCGGACAACACGCACCAGTCGGGTATATCTCCCAACATTTGCGCCAACCGCTCCCGCGCCGCCTCCAGGGCAAAGACCTTAGGCGGGTCGCGGAAGACCGTCGGCTCGATGGCAGACACCCGTTGTTTCGTATACGCCTTTAATAGATCATAGAGGTCGGCCGTCCATTTGGTCTCCGTCGTCACCGACAGTGCCGCGGCGGGCCGCGGGAAAATATGGACGTTCGTCTGAGGTAACGCCATGAGGTCCTCTGATGCCTTGCGCATGGCATCAAGCCGTTGCAGCTGGAACGCGAGCCGCGCGCTCATTTCGTCAGCCGTCGGCTCTTCATCGTCAGACTTCGGCGCCGGCAACAAAATCCGCGACTTCAGATAGGTGAGCCATGAGGCCATGACGAGGTAGTCGGCCGCCAGCTCTAGGTCGCGTTTTTTCGCCTCTTCGACGAAAGCCAGATATTGCTCCACCAGAGCGAGAACGGAGATCTGCCGAAGATCCACCTTTTGACGCTTCGCCAAATCGAGGAGGACGTCCATCGGCCCCTCATAGCCGTCGAGGCGGACGATAAGGCTATCCTCATCGACCTCTGGGTCGGTACGCACCGGCGCATCGAAAGGGTCCGATGCCTCATGGGGAAGCTGGGGGCCGTAGACGTCCACTGTCACGACGCCCTGCTGCGATTCATTATTCATTAAGAAAGATTACCGGTGTTCGTCAGCGACGCAAATGCCTCTTCAAGGGCGTGAAGGTTGGTGTCCGCCGGTTTGACGAGCTGGTTTAACGCCCGCTGACTACGCACCTCGCCCCCCTCGGTCAGCTCCCCGGTGCCCTCGGCCACTGCTTTCATTTCCACCATGTCGCCATTGCAGTGAAGGACGAGGTCGCAGCCCGCCTTCAACGACGCAGCGGCCCGGTCAGTGAAGCTGCCGGACAGGGCCTTCATCGATAAATCGTCCGTCATCAGAAGGCCGTCAAAACCAATGGTCCCTCGGATAATTTTCTCAATCACTTGGGGGGACAGGGTCGCTGGCCTGTCGGCATCGAGGGCCTCGAAAACGATATGCGCCGTCATCCCCAGCGGGGCGTCGGCCAACGCCTTAAACGGCGCAAAGTCGTTGTCCTCCAGGTCCTCCCGCGACGCCTCAACTTTGGGCAGGTCGAGATGGCTGTCGGACGTTGCCCGGCCATGGCCTGGAATGTGTTTGATGACGGGGAGGCAGCCACCAGCAAAGGTACCCTCCATAACGGCGCGTCCGAGAGCCGTCACAATGTCCGGCGCTTCCCCCAATGCGCGATCCCCGACGATATCGTGGGCGTCCGGCTGACGGACATCCACCATGGGCACGCAATTGACATTCAGCCCAACGGCCATTGCGTCGCGGGCGAGAAGTTCACCGCCCAGGCGGGCGGCCTTCACCCCCACCTCTATCCCCTTGGTTTCGGCAATCTCAAAAAACAGGCCCATGGGTGGGCGCTTGGGCGCGATGTGAGGGCTGAGGCGAGAGACCCGCCCCCCCTCATGGTCCACAAGAATGGGAGCCTCACGCCCAACGGCCGATTGCAGCGCGTCGCAAAGGGACCAGACCTGGTCCGCCGTCTCGCAATTACGGCGAAAGAGGATGAACCCCCACGGGTCAGTTTCACGGAAGAATTTCTCTTCGCTCTCACTGAGGGCCGTCCCCTCACATCCATAAATCGCTGCACTGACCATTTATACTACTGTACTAGCTACTTTCACCAACTCGAGCATAATCCACTTATGTCCGGCAAAGCGAAGCGTATGCTGAATGACGGGCTCTCTCTTGCAATAAGGGACTATCTCCTTTGGGATTCGTCATTTGGGTCCCTTCCCAAATAACCCCACCGCCCCGCGGGGGAGGAACGACCGTTGTTGCCGCTGAGGTATTCTTCCCCCGTTTCGGGGGAAGTGGGCCCGCGCCAGTAGGCGCGGGGTCGATGGGGGAAAGGATGTTCAAATCCGAGAAGTTATAGACCCCACGAACAAGCCGTGGGGACCGAGAATTCAGAGAACAAAACGCAATCACCGCGCCTTCACGAAACAGTCCGTGCCCGCCGCGGAGAGACGTTGGCAGGCAGCATCTGCCGCACTGCGATCACCAAAACCCGCAAGGCGAAGACGGTGATAAGTCCGCCCCTTCACCACCGCCTCTTGAACGTCCGGCGCGTGATTACCGACGAGATTACCGTGCTTTTGGACCAGAGCGCCATATTGCTCCATCGCCTCAGCATTGGAGCCAAAGGCACCCACCTGCACCACATGGGTCCCGCGTCCAGCCGCTGGAGCTGATGTAGAGGGACGCGGTGTCGGTGCAGCGGCAGCCACTTGAGGCCGGGGCGCGGGGGTTACTGCCGGTTGCGGCGCCGGCGCTTCTGCTCTTGGTTGGGGGCGCGGCTGGGTCCGCACCACGGGCGCAGGGGTTGCCGGCAAAGTGGGGCTCGCCTCCGCAATCTGCACCGGGAGTGCTGATGACGGCGCTACCGCACCTGCACCAGAGGCATCAAAGTTAGCCAGAGGGTCCGCCGCCGGGTCGATGTCCGCCACAACACGGGTGGGGGTCGTGTCATTAAGTTCATCGAAAACTTCCTGCCGGGCGGGCTCTACCGGGTCGAGTGCCACCTCCTCCCGCACGGGCGTCGGGTCCGCGGCGACCACTGGCAAGTCCTGCTCAGACGCAGCCATGGCGTGCATGCCCTTTTGATAGGCGATGTAAACAATGCCCGCGAAGGCCGCGAGCACCACCAGGAAGATGATTAGGATCCAAAAGCCGGAAAGACCGCCCTCATCCTCATCATCATAATTCTCATCGATTGCCTCAGACGCCGTGGTCATCTGATCCTCCTGTCCGCCCAGCCTCGTGGAGTAGGACCCCCGAATCGGGCCTATCGACCGCAATGTACTGGTTACTCAAAGGTTTACAACCAAACCGGGTAAACGTCTCGTTAATCTTTCGCGAAAAGCCGCTACAGCCATCTCGTTGCATCGAACAGTTTGCGATGTTCTTCAATGGCATATCCGTCGGTCATGCCTGCAATATAGTCGCAAATGGCCCGAGCGCGCTTGTCACTGTCCTTGCCCGCCTGACGTTCAAACCATACCGGCGGCAGGACTTCAGGCTCTTCGAAGAACAAGGTGAAGAGATCCCGCACCACCCGCTTGGCGTGGCTGCGGGCGCGGTTGACCTTGTAGTGACGGTACATGCGTTCCCATAAGAAGGCGCGCAGCTCTTTGAGACTTGGCGCCAACGCGTCAGAGAAGGCGACCATGGGCACCCCCGCTTCGCGCACCGCATCGGCGCAGTCGGGTTTAAGCTCCGCAAGTCGACGGGTCGTTTCCGCGAACACGTCCGCCACCATCTTTCCAATGAGGATACTGACGGCTTCAGAGATCTGAACACTTTTATCCGCGTCAGGGTATTTCGCCTGCACCGTGAACAGCGCCGGACCGATAAGGGGAACGTCCCGCGCCTCCCCTATGGTGAACAGCCCTGCCCGCAATCCATCATCGGTGTCATGATTGTTATAGGCGATATCGTCGGCAAGCGCGCCCACCTGCGCCTCAAGAGAGGGATAGGTGTCGAGGCGCAAATCCTGAACCTGGGCATACTCCGCCAACGCGGCGGGTAACGGCGCCGCCTTCTCCCTGCCCTTCGCGCGCGCCCGTTCATCGGCCAGCGGTCCAACCAGGGGGCCGTTATGCTTTACAGCCCCCTCTAAGGTTTCCCAGGTGAGGTTGAGGCCGTCATAGGCCGCGCGGTGGCGCTCTAATTTCGTCAGTACCCGCAATGTCTGCGCATTATGATCAAAGCCCTTATGGGGCGCCATGCATTCATCAAGAACGTCTTCGCCGGTGTGGCCAAAGGGCGGATGCCCAAGGTCATGGGCCAGAGCGACCACCTCCCCCAAATCCTCATCACACTTTAGCTGCCGACAAAGGGCGCGGGCCACCTGGCTCACCTCCAAACTGTGGGTGAGCCGCGTGCGGTAATGGTCCCCCTCATGGAAGACGAAAACTTGGGTTTTATGCTTTAGCCGCCGGAAGGCCGCGGAGTGCAACACCCGGTCCCGATCCCGCTGAAACGGGGTTCTCGTCTCCGATTCCTTTTCCTCGTGCAGGCGGCCTCGGGTTTCGTCCGCGCGTTCCGCGTAGGGGGCCAGGGGGGCGGGAAAGGGAATGGGCATGAGGAACTCGCGTAGGAAACTGCGCTTTTCCCATCCTCCTATTTGGGTTCCGGCTCAAGGGGTGCGCTTTGGATGAGGCAGCCCTATGAAGCGCTATGAGTGCACCCAATCCCCTCCCCCTCTTTCTTAGCACCCTGCCCGGGCTCGAGCCCCTGTTGAAGGAGGAGGTGGCTGACCTCGGCTATCCTAGCGCCAAGGTGGTTCGGGGCGGCGTTGCCCTTGATGGATCTTGGAAAGATGTTTGGCACCTTAACCTCATGTGCCGCGGCGCCACCCGGGTTCTCGTTCGTATAGGCACTTTTCGTGCGATCCATTTGGCCCAGCTGGACAAGCGAGCCCGCGCCCTCCCCTGGGCGGACTTTCTGAAGCCTGGCACCCCGGTGAAGGGTGAGGCGACGTGCCGGAAATCCAAGATCTACCACTCCGGCGCCGCGGCCGAACGGGTGGAAAAGGCGGCTCGAGCCGCCCTCGGCCCCGCCACGAACGACGCACCCGTCAGCCTGTTCATCCGTCTAGAGAGGGACGAATGCACCATCAGCCTCGATAGCTCAGGCGAGCTTTTGCACAAACGCGGCTTCAAAAAGGCGGTGGGCAAGGCACCCTTGCGGGAAACCCAAGCTGCCCTCTTCCTCAGAGCCTGCGGATACACCGGTGATGAACCCGTTCTCGACCCAATGTGCGGGTCGGCGACATTTATCATCGAAGCCGCAGAAATTGCGGCGGGGCTAGCCCCAGGCCGCGGGCGGTCCTTCGCCTTTGAACAATTTGCGCGCTTTGATGGCGCAGCATGGGCAGACATGGTGCGGGCAGCTGCGCCTTCAAAGGAGAGTTTTGGCGGCCCCTTCATCGGGTTTGACCAGGATGCAGGCGCTGTGGAGGCTGCCGCCGCCAACGCCGACCGCGCCGGGGTCTCTTCTCAAACTACGTTCACCCAGCAGGGGGCGCATCGCCTCACCCGACCTGATGGGCCGCCCGGACTTGTCATGGTGAACCCGCCCTATGGCGCGCGTATTGGCGACATTTCGGGCCTTCGGACCATCTATCGCACCCTCGGCATGCGCCTCAAAACCGAGTTTTCCGGTTGGCGTGTGGGCCTTGTCACCTCCGAAGGCACCCTTGCGAAAGCGACGGGCCTGCCTTTTCTGCCGCCAGGGCCACCCGTGCCCCATGGGTCGCTGAAGATCAGGCTGTTTAAGACTGGCGTCCTTTAGTAGACAGCCAGGCCTTTTAGAGTGCCCAGTCATCCCGGGCTTGCCCCGGGATCCAACTCCAATTGTGCAAAGAACAACAGATGGTTGGATCAAGCGCTGGACCCCGGCGTGCGACCTAAAGGCCTTGCCGGGGTGACGGGCAAAATCGGCTTAACTCAAAAGCGACTTCCTCTAGGCACAAGGGACGCGCCGCCCTATCTAGGGGACAGGAGACTTCGAATGGCTGACGGAAACGACCACCCCCAGATCACCCTCACCGCGCGCGCGGCGAAGCGGATCACCGACATTATGGCGGGCGAAGCCGACGGCTCTATGCTACGGGTCGCGGTCCTGGGCGGCGGGTGCTCAGGTTTTCAGTACGATTTCCAGATCACCACGGAAAAGGCCGATGACGACCTCGTCATTGAGCGGGACGGCGCCGTGGTCCTTATCGATGAGATGAGCCAGCAATATATGCCAGGCGCTGAGATCGACTTTGCCGACGACATCATTGCCGCGGCCTTCAAGATCAATAACCCGATCGCCACGGCCGGGTGCGGCTGCGGGACAAGTTTTTCGATTTAGCACTGCCCTTGGTTCACTGCGGCCGCTTGGCGCCCTCCGCGACGCCCCTTAAAGAAGTGGCATGACCACTATCTTTCTTCCGATGCTCATTCATTTTGGGATGACAATAACCATCCTCATTATGCTCGTCCTGCGCCGCGCTGGGGAACTTCGGGCGGAGCCGAACCTGCTTGAGAAAATCGACCTCGACAGCTCGCACTATTCCGATGAAGCGAAAAAGCTGTCCAACAATTTCCAAAACCAGTTCCAGCTGCCTGTCTTTTTCCATGTGGGCGGGATCCTCGCTCTATTATTCTCCGTTACCGGATGGGCAGCAGGCGCGTTGGCATGGGGTTTTGTCATAAGCCGCATCGCCCATACCGTCGTTCATACCACTTTCAACAATGTTCGTGTGCGTTTCGCCTTTTTCGTTATTGGGATTCTCTGCCTCATTGGGCTTTGGGTCACCATCGCCATGGGCGCGGAGGAAAGCATTTGGTTTCGCGCCGCCGGCTGGACCATTGTGGAAACACCTACCCCAGCCCCAGATAGCCCCCCTTCCCCAGAGATAATGCCATGAAAATCGCCTCCTGGAACGTCAACTCCATTGGCGCGCGCAAGCCGCGTATCCTTGAATGGTTCGACACGGCCCAGCCCGACGTCTGCGTGCTGCAAGAAATCAAATGTGTCGATGAGAAGTTTCCAGCCAAAGACTTCGAAGAGCGTGGCTATAACGTCCATGTCCACGGACAAAAGACCTATAATGGCGTCGCTCTTTTATCGAAGCATCCGGTGGATGACGTGATCCGCGGGGTTCCGGGCTATGAGGATGAAAATAGTCGGTATATTGAGGGTGTGATTGTTCCTGACGATGCTGCGCCCGTGCGGGTCGGCGGGCTCTATCTGCCCAACGGCAACCCGGCACCGGGCCCCAAATATGACTATAAGCTTGACTGGATGCAGGCGTTCGAAGCGCATCTCAGCGACCGTCTCGCGCTGGAGGAAGCCGCCATTTTCCTCGGCGACTATAATGTCATTCCCGAACCAGAGGGCGTTTATGATCCAAAAGGCTGGGCGGATGCCGCCCTCTTCCGGCCAGAGACGCGGGCGGCTTTCCGCCGATTTCTCAATATCGGGTACACAGAAGCGTTGAACCAATTAATAGGCGAGCCCTTCTACACCTTTTGGGACTATCAGCGGGGCGCATGGGATAAGGACCACGGTATTCGGATCGCCACCCTCCTTCTGTCCCCCCAGGCCCTTGATCGCCTCGACAGTGGCGGCGTCGACCGCGACGCACGGGACCCAAAGAAGGGCGACGACAGCGTCAAACCTTCAGACCATGTGCCTGTGTGGGTTACGATCTGCTAATATCGGCCCAAAGACAATGCTCCCCGCGATCTTTGCTTTATTTTTGAATTGATCTCGTGCTTTAGAGAGTACAATGTACACAAAACTTGACGCTTCGCCGGGGTGACACACAGCCCCTATCAGAAGCGTTCCACAAGCTCGTTCAGAGGAGGACACCCCATGGCAAACCCACAAACGATGGAAACACTAAGAGGCCTCGTCTCAGCCGCCCATGCCGCTGGCGATTCCCTTCCCGCCCACATTGTCGTGGATGGCGAAGTGGTCGATCTCGCCGTTGATAACACCGAGCCGAAGGTGGTGTTGAAGCTCGATTCCACGACCGTCCAGGAGATGATGGACGGTGAACTCGACGGCACCGCCGCCTTTATTTCTCAGCGCCTCATTATCGAAGGCGATATGATGGTGGCGACGCAAATCAGCAAAATCATGGCCCCCGACCGGATGGAGCTGGGCTCGGAAAAAGCGGGTGACACCAACGATAATATCATCATGGTGGAGAATTTAGGCCTTATCGTGAAGGACCTTGAGGGCGCTCGCACCACCATGGAAAAAATGGGGTTCAACATGTCCCCGCTGGGTAATCACCGGGTAGAGGGCAAAGACGGCGAGTTCACCCAGTTCGGTACCGGCAACCATTTGGCGAACTTCTCGAACCTCTCCTTCCTCGAACTGATCACCCATTACATCCCCGAACGGACCGCCGGCCTCTATGGCGACCAACTTAAACGGTATGGGAACCATTGGGGGAAGATGACAATCAAAATAAAATCAAGTGATACCGAAGTTGAACGGTTGCGCCGTCAGGGCCATCCGATTGAGAAAGCCGGTCGCTTCTATCGGTATCACGCCGAAGATGGTTTCTCCCTCGATCATGGGGGGACGAAACGCTCCAAACTGGTGAGCTATCCGTCATCGATGATTGACGATTATATGGTTATCGCGATGGAGCACTTTGACGACGGCTTCCCGATTCCTGAGGAGCATTTCAATCACCCTAATGGCGTTCAGAAAATCGCGTTTAGCCTTATAGGCACTGACAATCCTGCCGCCGCAGCTGCACGGTATGCGGAGGATATTTCCATCAAAGCCACCGAACGGGACGGCGATTGGGTGATCGAAGGGGGGCAAGACACGACCATCATCTTCCGCGCGAAAGACCGCCTTCCCGCCAATTTGCAACACGAACTCGGGGACCGTGGCACCTATCTTTTAGCGCCTGGCTACAAGGTGAAAAGCCTGTCGGAGACCAAGGCCTTTTTGGAGAAAGCTGGGTTCGCCTCCGTTGAAACCGACCTCGGTCTCATGGTCGAGAGGCCTATTGAGGGAACTGGCACGAGTTTCTTTATCGAGTAAGAACTGCTAGCTTTCTGGCACAATAAACCAAATAGTCTGGGTAAGGTAAACCTTATCCAGACTTTATGCATTGAGGATTCGCTATGGGCCGTGTTCTAACCTATGGGTTTTGGAGCTTGATCGGGCTCGTCACTATTCTCGCCCTCGCCATTCTTCTTTGGCTGGATGCGACAAAGCCTGATTACTCAAAAACCCTGAAAAGTGATCATTTGGGTGCAGATGTCACCATTACGCGGGATGAGTTTGGCATTCCTCATATAACAGCGGACAGTTTCGAGGACGCGGCCTTTGCCATGGGCTATGCCCAGGCCCAGGATCGGTTCTGGCAAATGGAGCTGATGCGTCGGTCGGTTCACGGACGAACTGGGGAAGCCATGGGAGAAGCGTTCTATCCTATGGATCTGCGAACCAAAGCGCTGCTTGATTTTCCCGGGGTCCTCGACAAAACCGATGAGCGCCTTGACCCTGAGGTCCGGGAAGTTTTCCGCCGCTTTGCAGAGGGAATTAACCTCGCCGTCGCGACGGGCCAGGCGGCCTCCTCACCCGAATGGGACCTACTCGGCGTACCGCCAGAGGAATGGACCGCACGAGATGTGAGCGGCTTTTTGATCGCCGTGATGCAAGAACCGTGGGCCTCGGACGGCGCGCGGGAGCTTGAAGAAGCCTACCAGGCTAAATATCTGACGGCGGAGGAAAATGCCTTCTTCTTTCAAGATGCACCGGCGACCTTCCCCACCCTTTACGAGGATTTGACCAACAAACCAGAACGCCAAGCGTCATACGGCCGGCCTGATCCCGATGTGCGGCGCACTGGGGGTGGGACCAATTTCTTCGTGGTGGGTCCGGACAAAACGGCGGATGGTACCCCCATCCTTGCGGTGGACCCTCACTTGCCA
>CALFRH010000260.1 GCA_937919225.1 uncultured Parvularcula sp. | reverse complement strand
TATCGTTATCGCTTGCGCTCAGATGGCAGCGTAGAATCCTGGTCAGATACCGATGAAAAACTCACATTTATCCCGCGATAAGCAGATCGCGCAGTGCGTTTGCTTCAGAGTTGAGCGTTCGAATCCAACAAGCCTTCTTTCAAGGCAAAGGCCAGGAGTTGGACAACAGAATGAACACCCAGCTTCGCCATCATCCTAGTCCGATGATTATCGACGGTTTTGGGGCTTATCGAGAGGCGTTCAGCGATTTCCAAATTGGATAAACCCTCTGCAATGAGATGCAGAATTTGTCGCTCGCGCGCGGTCAATTCCACTCTCTCTGCGCGTTGTTCCAAGCTAGAGAGCACGGCTTTGGAAACATATGCGCCGCCGTCCAAAAGGATTGAGAATCCATGCTGCATTTCATCTGGCGTGCAGGTTTTGAGAAAGATCCCATCGGCACCTGCCGTCACCCACTCAGCGAGCGCTCCCGTGGCTGTAAATCCGGTGACGATGGCGATCTTGGTTTCTGGCGACCAGCGACGCACTTCCCCAAAGACTTCCATGCCGCGCGCATATGGCATTCCGGCATCCAGGGTCAGCAAGCTGGGACGGAGCGATTTGGAGAGCGATATTGCTTCCAAACCATTTTCAGCCTCGCCAACAATCTCGGTATCATGAATAGTCGAAATCACGTCCTTCAGGCCATTGCGGACGAGGGCATGATCATCTGCAAGCACAACGGTGCGGAGTACTGACGATGTTGACATATTGCGCCCCCCGGAAAGTACCGGCGAGATTAGTCAGATTGTTTACGCTTGTCATGTTGCTTGCAATTCTTGCCAATTCCGCTCTGGCGCAGGTGCTCACGCTGGACAGCACACAGTATCGCCACGACCTTTATGATGAAATGGCGATTGTCGAGATCGAGGGATTCGACATTAACGATCCTCGCGACCGAGCGCGCGGCTTGGAGGCTGCGAACCGCCCGGAAACACCGCGGGGAATTCGAGTTAAACAGGGCGACTGGACCGTTGCGTCCATTCTAAACGAAACCGAGCAAACGCAGATTTTCCGGTTCAACTTCGTCCACGGCAACATGACGGGTATCAAGCTGTATGAAGCGCGTAACGGCACGCTCAATCCGATATTCGAGTTCCAGAAAGGGTTCATACCAATTTCGCAAAGGCCGACATTCGATACGCAAATGGGATCGGCGCCGATACACCTTTTGCCCGGCGAGCGTATTGATATTTGGCTGTATCACGAGTGGAGTGAATGGAGCGAATGGATCGGTCTTTGGGTCGTTTCGGAACAGGCCTATTTGTACGAACGAAAAATAAGTTGGGCTGGCTACGCGCTGTATTTCGGCAGCGCGATGATGCTCATCGCTTTTTTCATTGTGTTCGCGATTTTGTTGAGGTCTATACCGGCAGCTTGGTATGGCTTGTTCTTTTTCGGGTTGCTCGCCGTCAACGCACTCACGACGAATTTCCTACAATTGTTCGTTTATCCCGAGCACACCGGGTTGTCGCTCTATCTTGGCCGGCCACTACAATTGCTCGTGGTGGTCTCGCACCTCATGTTCGTCGCTTCCTTCACAAGTGCGCGCGACAAATACCCAGCCTTTTTTCGAGTCATTCTTGGGCTGATTGCACTCGGCGTGGTCATTACGGTTTGGGAGTCACTCCATTGGTCTGCGGCGTTAGATATGATCGCCAATGTATACGGGATGACGTTCGCCATTGTTGGGGCATACGGCGCTTGGCTGGCGGTCAGAAATAATCAAAAAGGCTCCACACTGTTTGCAGTCGGTGTACTCATTCTATTCGTGAATATTGTCATTGGAACGGTAATAGCGGCGATCGATTATGACGATAGCTTAGCTTGGCTCGGAACTTTGATGATCGTCCTTCAAGTGATCGATGGATTGGTGTTTGCCGGGGCGATCGTTCGCCAGACCTTCGCCTTGCGCGCGGATCGGGACCGCGCTTTGCGTGCAGAACTGGACGCATCGCGAGCACGTTTGCGGGCGCTGGAAGCGCGCGCTGCAGCCGAACGCGACCGTGAAAGCGCTGAGAGACTGGCGACGCTTCATCGCCAGCGACTGGAAGCGACCAGTCATGATTTGTTGCAGCCTCTCACATCACTGCAATTGGCGCTGCAAGATGACACATTTGGATCTGAAGAGACCAAAGCGAAGCTCGCGACGGGATTGGATTACCTAAACGCCGTTCTCGGAGATACTTTGGACGAAGTTCGAGCGGGCGACGTCCACCCGTCACAAACAGATCAAAAACCTGAACCTGTTCCGGTGCAAATGGTGTTCGACAATCTTCAGCGCATGTTTGCGTCCGAAGCTCAGAAAAAGAACCTAGATCTTCGCTTCAGAGCAAGTAACGCAGTTGTAGAAACGGATGTGGTGGGTCTTATTCGAGCACTCTCCAATCTAGTCTCGAATGCGCTGAAATATAGCTCCGCAGGAACAGTCCTGGTCGCCGCGAGGCCGCACGGTGATGGAATAAGAATTGAAGTCTATGACACTGGCGCTGGAATGGATCAGGAAACGCTAGAACGGATCTTAAAAAAGGGCCAACGAGGAGCGCACGATCATGCCGTACAGGGCTCTGGCATTGGGCTGAACATCGTGTTCGAATGGGCTCGCGAACAGGAGCTCGATTTCGCGGCGCGCAGTGAAATTGGGAGAGGATCAGTGTTCTCCTTGAGTGGCTTCAAGCAAATTTCATCAGATAATTAGTGAAGTTGCAGGACCTTCCGATTGAGTAGACTGAAGGGCGCGATTTACCATCGTGCGATGGGGTATTTCAGCCAGTTCAGCTCAGACCCAATCACGGTTTTAAGTGTAGAGTTTTCCCAGCGAAACCATATGAAGACCACTCCGCTTGGCCTTCGCGACTAAGCCTCGTCCATCCTGCTTCTGAGCGATTGAGAAGGCGGAAAGGGTGAAATTCTAAGCATTACCGTTGGTTGTTAGCGACCAAAAAAAGGGGGGCGACCAAACGGTCGCCCCCAAATCGGATCCACCGGGAGTTATCAACGGACCCTGAGGAAATTTGGATCACCAAGATTTGGAGATGGTCACGCCATAAGTGGCGGGCTCGTTCAGAAATACATTTGTGAAAAGACCAGAACTATCATCGGTCAAATAGGCTCCGGTGATAACGTCTTCATCGGTAATGTTCTTACCAAACACTTCGAGCGACCAGTCATTCTCTGTGTTGATGAGCTGCAGCGACAAATTCACATTGTCCCAGCTCTCCAACACGTCTCGCTGAGTGTTCCAGATACGGCTATACGCATCTGCCTGATAGTAATAATCCCCGCGAATGCGCAGATCGAAACTGCCATAGAACAGACCTTCCCAAGTATATTCCGCCCCGAAGTTGAACGTTGTGTCGGGCGTACCGGGCAGGGCATTACCATCTAGATTTGTCGCTTCGCCATCGAACGGTGTGAGGCCTCCGATGGTTTGCGTCTGGCCGTTACCATCCACGTACGAAACGTCTGGTACTCCAAACGCTGTCTCGAGGCCGGCGAAGTCACCGGTGCACAATCCGAGCGTTGCGCCAGGATCAAGAGCGCCCGCCTGAATCGCTCCCAAAATTGTTGCGTAGCCAGCCGCCGAAATAACGCAGTTCGAAGCGCCGGCGAAAAGCTTCAGTACAACCAGATCATCGCGGCCATTGGTGCGATCAAGGACATCGATACCGAACGTGTCGACAACCTGCGCGTCGAGCAGACCCAGATTGGCGTTGAGCACCAGGGTTGAAGTTGGGTTCCAGATTGTCTCTAGTTCAAATCCGGTGACTTCCGCATCCACGTTGAAGTTTGCAGATGTGCGGTTCACAATCTGAGAAATCTGATAGCCTTCGTAATTGTAGTAAAAAGCTGTCGCGTTTGCTTGCAATGAACCGCCAGCGAGGGTGTTCTTCGTGCCGATTTCGTATGAGTCTACAAATTCGGGTTCAAACGTTTGAGGGAACAAGTCTGCGCCGGATGGTTGCGGTGGGTTGATCCCTCCGCCTTTGTACCCACGAGAGTAAAAGGCATAGAAAAGTGAATCTTCGGACCAGCTCAGATCGGGAGACCAGTCGATTCCTATCCGCCCTGTCGTCTCTTCAAACGTGGCGTTGTAGGTTCCATCGCCTGCGTCATCATTGCTGTTACCCGCAATAGGGGCAAGCGCCAATGGATCCGGT
Source organism: uncultured Parvularcula sp. (assembly GCA_937919225.1). Classification (GTDB taxonomy): domain Bacteria; phylum Pseudomonadota; class Alphaproteobacteria; order Caulobacterales; family Parvularculaceae; genus Parvularcula. Next base: position 614 of record CALFRH010000260.1, on the reverse strand, counting down.
ATGTCTATAACTGTCTCTGTCAGGAAAGTCGGAACTCGCCGGACTTCCTTATCGTCACTCGTATATCGAAGACCTACCGTCAGTTGGAGATCATCTGTGATGTCGTAGTAACCTTCCCCAAATATCGCGAAACTATCGAGCGAATAAGGCGTCAAAGATCTGAAGTACTGACGTGACACGCCATCCAGATTTTCAATGGGAGTTGCGCCAACATTCGCGGCATCCTCAATTGGAAACACGTAGAATCCGGCTGCGGCATTATTCCGCGTGTTGACCGAGCTGGAAGTGTTGAAGAACACATAATAGCTCTCTTGAAGCGCCGGACCTTGGTTGACTTCATAGTCGACTTTGATGGCTCCCAAATTGAAGTTGAATGGACCGGCGATATCAGACTGGAGACGTAACTCGTGCATGCTCTGTTCGGATTCCGAACCAGAAATGTCCGCTGCAGCATAGACATTGCTTGGCCCGAGCTGCGGATCGGAAACAACACCGCCTGGAAACAGCGTAGGTTAGAGGGCCGCAAACGCTGGCTCACTTGCGCCGTTGAGAGCGATCAAGGGGCCAGGCGTTGCATTAAATGGAACATCCGAAGTCTGCTCGTTATAGGCTTC
>CALFRH010000259.1 GCA_937919225.1 uncultured Parvularcula sp. | reverse complement strand
GAGCGCCCAAAACCCTCTTTTTGAGTCCCCCTTTTGCGCCTGCAGCCAAATGGTGGGCCCGGATGATCGTACTGTCGATCATTTGGAGGCTATCCGGTTCCGCCCTGCTTTCGGCTAATGCTTCCAGCATGTTTTCCCAGACCCCTGCCAATGTCCAACGCCGAAACTGGCGGTAGACAGAACTCCATTTGCCGAAATGCTCATGCAGATCACGCCACTGCACGCCTGTTCGTGCAATCCAGAATATCCCGTCTAAAACAAGGCGATGATCTTTTGGGGGGCGCCCTGACTTGCCGCCCGTCACCCTTACGAAAGGCTCAAAGAACGACCACTCGGCATCCGTCATCAGACCTCGAACCAAGACCACCTCCGTAAAAGCAATCTTGAATCACAAATCGACCAGCGTGTGAATCCACTTTGTCAACAGAACCTAAACTCTCTGATTTCTTTTAGTGGAATTCCATTCTCAAATCTACTTTTGAAGTAGTTTGTAATATTATCTTCAATTTGCAAAAGTCTATAACACCATGTTCGAAAATCATCAGCCTGGTATGGAGCTTCTGGGATTAAAGGGGGGTACTGACACATTGGTGGCAAGTCTTCATATATTTCGTTTATTCTTAATGATTGTATGAAAACAGCAACGCTACTGAAGTATCTCATAAAAGAAATACGCATTTTGTCTGGGATATTTGCCTTATCTATCAGGTCTTCGAAATTGATTTCATACTCAATTCTTGAATCGGCAGTGAATTCGCGAAAAACAACGTAAATTGGCCGACTTTTGTCCATTTCTTTCTCTCCCGATAGCAATATTCTTAAAAACCTATTGGTTATAATCTCATACTATGGATTTTCCAGGGGTGGCGCACAATCTGGTTCAGTTGCCGAACAACTTACTCCATATGGACCCGGTCAGATGCGTCTGATCTGTTAACAGGTGAGTGAGCTTCCGACGCTCCTCGTTTTCTTTGTCGAGGCGGCTGCGGAGATCGTCAATTGTCTCTTTGAGGGTGTCTCGCTCGCGTCGCCGTTCCGTCTCAAGCTGTTCGATTTGCCTGTCCCGCTCGGCGACGTCGCGCTGTAAAGCTTGGATTTCAGGGGCAGGTGAGTGCGTTGCGCTTTGTCCCGCCGTGTCTCGCTTTGCTGTCCCATGAGACGGTTTGGGAAAAACACGATGGAGTTCCGCCGGGTCTATTTCCCAAGGGGAGGATTTGGATTTCCGGGTGGCCGATAACTTCCCGCTCTTGATCGCGCGGTGAATGGTGGATTTATCTTTGCCGACTTTATTGGCTGCTTGGCGGAGTGAGAAGAGCATAAAAACAGTATAAAGCATAATTTTCTACTGATATAGAAATGGTGCCCAGTTATCCCCGTGTAATATCACTTAGTTCACCGACCGGAATGCTGTAATGAACTGTTCCCGGTCATTTAGCCGTATTAGCACGGGGTCGTCGCACGATGATGCTTTACCAAAGAAAACGGCGTGTCTTTCCTTAAGGCTGGGTAAAATACGGGCATACTCGGCCCCGATATAGTTTCCTAGAAACTCCCTGCCTGTATCATCAAAGGTTCGCATGGCGAAAATTGTATTGCACTGATTGAGGATGGTTTTCGTAACATTTGCCGTACGTTGAGTAATGAGTA
>CALFRH010000258.1 GCA_937919225.1 uncultured Parvularcula sp. | reverse complement strand
GCGTCTTCGATGATCTCTTCAATAGAGCTGATCGCGTCGGTGTAATCGGTCATTCGGCAGCCTTTATGAGCAGTTGAGGGCGGCATACCGCGATGGCGCTGGGATGGGAAGGGGGGGACGTGTGCGTGACCGACTTTGGGTCGGGTTACGCGGCGGCGTCATCCCCGACTTGATCGGGGATCTCTTGGGGCAGAGGTCCTCGGGACGAGCCCGAGGATGACGGCGGTGTTTGGGAAATCGCGTCCCGGGCTTGACCCGGGACCCTGTTGGGAAGGGCGAGGCCCCGGATCAAGTCCGGGGCGGATCTGAGGACTCCCGTAGCAGGTCTGTAATCAGCGCCGACGCTCAAGCTTAAAGGCTAGCTCGTCGCGTAGCGGTTGGCCAGAAATACCGAAGAGACGATATATTCCAAACGTCCACCATATGGCTTCTGACATTAAAACAAGAACCCAATAAAACGGTCGAAAGAGTGGAATGCTGATACCAGCAGCGACAAAGAGTATGACGACTTCGGGCAAACCAAAATGCGCGAGCGACGCCAGAGCCCATGTGAACATCAATGTTATAGGGATTAAAATTGCGAGACCAAACACAATCCCCAGCAAGCGACTTCTGTCGTAGTGATTAAGAAAAGAACCAAGAAACTTTTCAATCACCACAACACCATGGCATCTCTATAACCAAAATCGCGGATGCCCATTCCTGTTTCAAAATGCTCTAATGGTTGAAAGCTCAAGATCGTCGTAAACAAAGTATCTGAGCTAGGTGGACAGGTCGAGGCATTTAGCCGGGATCGTTCCGGCCAATCTGGCTGTAGCGCACCATTCGGCTTCGAGCGGGGTTTCGGCGATGACCAAAACGCCGTTGCGGGGGATGTTGGCGCTTAGGATCGGAATGCGGAGGGCTGTGCGGGTGGCGGCCCAGCTTTGGGTCAGGCCAGGGGCTTTAGCGGTGATCTCGAACGGGAGATCATCGCCTGTGAAGGGCGGATGTGCGAGCGCGATGGGAGTGGCTTTGGCAAGCTGTGCAGCGCGCTGTGCATCGGGCCGATCACCCCTGCGGAGCATATGCAACGCGTTATTTGAAAACAAAAACGCTACCACGTCGTGACCCGAGGCCGCGCGGACGGAAGCGTATGTTTTGTACGGCAGCCCCAGCGTTTTGGCGCGAGCGACCCGGCGGCGCAGAATTTCTATAGGCAGCGTCGGCAGCAGATCCTTGCGGGCTTTGCTCCAGGCGTGGCGACGGAAAGCAAAGCCAGCCTCCATCGTGGGGCCATTGTTATGACCGATCATGGCTGCCAGTCCTGCAGCCGGGCAACATAACGGGCAAGTGTGTCGATCTCGAGGTTGACCGCATCGCCCAATCTCGCATCGCCCCATGTGGTCGCAGTCTTGGTGTGCGGGATGAAGTTGATGCCGAACTCTGCACCGTTCACCTC
>CALFRH010000257.1 GCA_937919225.1 uncultured Parvularcula sp. | reverse complement strand
GCGGCTGCGCCAGCTGTCACCGGGGCGGTCATTCTTATCAATAATGATCGTCGGCACGCCAAGCTGACGCAGCCGCGCGCCCATGGCGATGCCGCCCTGACCACCGCCAATGATCACGCAATAAGGTTGCGTCTTGTAGCCCAGTTCTGCCTCCTCCTGCGCGCGCTCTTCGGCCCATGGGGTGCGGTTTTTGCCCGCGCCGTGCTTGGCCCCCATGGGTCGATTGAACCCGCGCGGCTCTTCATGACCTTTGAGCTCCACCATCGTCGTAAGCAGCGTCCAGATCTTGTCTCCTTTGAGCCGTAGCAATCCGTAGCCCCGTGCTACGTCTGTCTCAAACTCGATCCAGGCTGTGGTTACGCCACCGTCTTCCGTCGGGATCTCACCCTCGGCGATCTTCCATCCGGTGGGTTTGGGTGTGCCAAGCTGGTGTGTCAGCATATCGGCCACCTGATCCTTTCCCTCAATGGTTTTGATGTTCCAGGTAAAGCTGACCAGATCGCGCCAATAGCAGTCTTCCTCAAACATACCACAGGCCGCTGCGATATCACCGTTGCTCAGCGCCTCCCCGAAGTTGTCCAGAAAGGCTTGGGTATGTTCAGAAACCGTCGTGTCGAGCATGTCATCCTCCTTCGCTTTCAGCATGTATCCCGATGTTGGAATACTGCTTGAAGCCGACCTAGATCGCCAAGTTCTTCTGGAACAGGTGCCGAAGAACAGCGAAATGTGTCTCAACCTGATACGAGTTGAAACAGTTTGGCAGAAGAATTTGCTGCATATCAAAATCGGAGAACTCTAGCTGCGTAAATAGAGTCGGCAAGGGCTCCTAGCGGACGTCGGTGTGGAGCGCAGCATCAGGTCGTTTGGGGTCAAAGCCATCATCTGGGTTTTTTGTCGGATGTGTGCAGTGGAGTTGCTTTCAGGCATTGGACTTTCAGCGGCTGGGCGACGACGCTGACCGCAGCCCGGGTCTTCACATGTCACGACCATGGTATCAGCTTCCTGATGGTCTCTGATTTCTCTTTGCCGATAGCAATGAACTTGAGATTGCCCTCGATCTCCGCGGGATCTGCCTCCGTTACGTTGACTTCCATAAGCGCGGCGACGCTGTCCTCGAGCACTTTCTTTTCGTTTAGAATAGAAGCCCATTCAGCCTTCAATTCTTTGGTCGCTGGACCGACAAACCGGACCGACCCGCTCCGTATGTCTACGATAACATGATCCGGGTGCGGCAGTGGTGCTGACAGATCCGTGATCCCGTGTGTTTCTCGACGCGCAAGCCTCCCGTTCCCAGGCGACCTTGTACTCGATTGCGGAGGAGAGCAAGCGCTCGTGGAGTTCCGCCCGCGATCGCTCGGTCGCAGCGAGCAGCTCCGCAAAAAGACGCTGCGCGCGGTGCTGGCCTTTTGCGGCGTTCACGGCGAGTGACCTGATGATCGCCTGCGCCATGGGTACCGTGACGTTGCAGTCCCCGTCCCGTACAGTGATAGACCGGCACGCTTCGTCCAGGATGATGTCTTTCATCCGCTCCTCGCTCAGCGCCGGCCTTCGGTTCTTGGCTCCTTTCGGTCGCCCTTTCGGGTTTCCTGACTGACCCGGTTTGAAGCGTGATGCCGCAGGCGGCTTTGCATATCACACCTCGTATTTGGTCGGGCGCATCGCGAGCACCCTTGCGGGATCCTTCTCGTACTCATCCTTCATTCGGCCGCCTCCAACATCGGGTTGGACTGCGGCTATCCGCAGACCACGCGTTCCGCCTCACCTTGCGCATAAGCCTCCCATCGCGCCAGGATGCGGTCGCAATACGTCGGGTCAAGTTTGCAGAGGTACTCGCTTGGCTCTACGTCCGCCTGTATCATACCTGTTTTCAAGATGTGCCTCAGTACAAGGAATACATTTGCTTCTGACTTGCTGCCGAGGTTCTTGGTCAGCGTTTGGATACACTACTTATGACCTAGTTTCCCAAACATTGGCCGCGACCTTCTCCAAAGAGCATCTTCAATATCTTGGATAAGTGATGCCTCTATGTCTCCACGAACAGCCGATACTTCTGCCCTTACGCGATGATCTGCATCAGGGCACCATAGGGTCATTTTTAGCGCATCGGTTCCATCTGCGCATGTGTGAAAGTGTTGCTGAAGTCTCTGACCAATATTTCTGGAACTTCCGACATAGACAACCGTGCTGTTGTCAACATCGTTGTTTCGAGCAAGGTTAATCTTGTCTGATGGCTCGTAGGCTACAAAAGCCCTTCTCAACCTGTCCGCACCAGCCTGGCTGTCCACAGTGAGCCGTTAAATGGCAGCAGAATTGATACCTTCAGCGCGTATTTCTGTGATCTTTGCGCTCAAAGCGCCGCGTCCAAATCCGGCTCTGATTTCCTCGAATGAACAACTTAGCCGAAGTACATCTTCAAACTGAACTCGAGCTAGAGCAGCTGATCGACGCGCCAGATCACTGCGAGCATTAGCCGGTACTTCTTCGTTAATCAAGAAACCACTCTCCTGTATAACAAGCGATTGGAACCATTCCTTCGCCAAGCGGAGGTACCTTACATCTTCCAAAACAAAGCTTAACTTATGCGATGAATTCCATAAGTGAAGGCTGCCATAGCTTGATTGCGATTTTAAAGTGTATGGCCAACTTGGGTCATTCCGTTGTGTTTAACTTTTTTGAAATTGCCTGTCTCAAAGGTAACTGCCACCCTCTATCGGTGGCTTCATTGCTTGACAGGTGGGACACTAGTGGGCCACTTAGGTGGGACGATTTGCAATCGGCACACCCGAAGGGCGCAGTAAAATCAACGGTTTATGGAAGTGGAAGTCGATCCAAGGTCGCCCACCACTT